>NC_008609.1:2407500-2707500 GCF_000015045.1 Pelobacter propionicus DSM 2379 | reverse complement strand
GGTCAGGCCGACGGAGATGTTGAAGTTGTTGAGCTGCTTCTGGTCGGCCTTGCACATGATGAAGTCCACGATGTCGGGATGGTCGACTCTGAGGATGGCCATGTTGGCCCCGCGCCGCGTCCCCCCCTGCTTGATGGTCTCGGTGGCCACGTCGAAGACCCGCATGAAGGAGAGCGGTCCGCTGGAAATGCCGGTGGTGGAGCTGACCATGTCGTTGGCCGGGCGCAGGCGGGAAAAGGAGAAGCCGGTGCCGCCGCCGGACTTGTGGATCAGGGCGGTGTACTTGACGGCGTCGAAGATTTCCTCCATGGAGTCCCCCACCGGAAGCACGAAGCAGGCCGAGAGTTGCCCCAGTTCGCGACCGGCGTTCATCAGGGTGGGGGAGTTGGGCAGAAACTCGAAGCTGGTCATCATGCGGTAGAAGGTGTCGCCCAGGCCAGCGGTATCGGCCGTTTCATCGAAGGAGCGGTCGGCCGCCGCGATGGTATCGGCCACCCGGCGGAACATGTCGGCCGCTGTCTCCAGCGTTGTGCCGTTCGGACCACGCCTGAGGTAGCGTTTCTCCAGTACGGTGAGTGCGTTTTTCGATAAACCGGGCAGTGTCGGGTGTGTCTTTTCTCTTTTCATGCGGTTTCCTCCTACGGCGGGAACGGAGCTGCGCCGTCTGTTTGTATGGGGTGAAGCGGTGATGTCCGCTAACGGGTGTTTATACAAGATTTTGTAGCCGAAGTGGAATTAACCACAACATATATGTCATGTCAACAGAATAGATTGGGTGATCTCTAAGCATTTGATTGCACATGAAAAACATTTTCATCCTCATCGGGTGTGCTGGTTTCATGAGCATGGGTTAAAAAAACAGGGGATAAGTTTAAAATATTTGCATGAAAGCTTAAATGTGCTAAAAACAAGACTCGATATGTATGAAGGAGTATGCGGGACGATGTCAGCAGCAACCGATTGTGACAAATGCAAGTCGTATGAGCTCAAAGGGCAGGTGCGTGCTCTGAACGACCTGCTCAATGTGGCTCAGGCCTCCATCGCCTCCCTGGAGCTTGCCCCCCTGACGCAGACCATCCTGCGGGGCGCCATGGATTTCATGGAGATGCCGGTGGGCAGGCTGGCGCTGTACGACAAGCGCAACGGCAGGATGGTGCTGCGCGCCCATGCCGGTCTGGACGAGGATTGCGTCGTGCGATCGGTCTGGACGGTGGCGCCGGGAGGCCTGACGGACCGGCTTCTTAGGCGCAATGAGGTCTACTATGTTGAGGATAGGGAGGCGAGCCAGATACCGGAGGAGCACCTGATCGCCCATGAGCAGAGCCGCTCGCTGGTTGCGGTTCCGCTGGTCTCCCAGAGCTCCATCCACGGCATGCTCTGCCTGGATGACGTCATACCGCGCACCTTCGACAAGAACCGCATCTCGCAGATCCTGGTTCTGGCCTCCTTTGCCGCCATATCCATCGAGAACGCCAAGTTTCACGAGGAAACCCACCAGCTGGCCATCAACGACTCCCTCACCGGACTGAACAACCGGCGCTACTTCGACAAGGTCCTGCCCCAGGAGTATGAACGGGCGCACCGGGAGGGGCTCCCCTTCTCCCTGATGATGATCGACGTGGACAACTTCAAGCTGTTCAACGACACCCATGGTCACCACCTGGGTGACCGCATCCTGGCCACCATCGGGCGGGTGCTGCGCAAAACCCTGCGCAGTATCGATTTTGCCTTCCGCTACGGCGGAGAGGAGTTCGTGGTCATCCTGCCGGAAACCGACCTGGAGAGCGCCCACAAGGTGGCCGAGCGCATCAGGCAGCGGGTCATGGCGGAGAGCAGGAAGCTGTTGCGCAACCCGCAGGACAGGCCGGTTACGGTGAGTGTGGGCATATCCTGCTATCCCCGTGACGCTGCCTGTTCCATTACCCTGCTGGCCATGGCCGACCAGCTGCTCTACCAGGCCAAGCGGACTGGGCGGAACCGCGTCCTGGTGGCGGAGGATGATGCCGCTTGATGATTCTGTTTCGCACCCCCACCCATCGCCTGTTCGTGGCCTGTATCCTGCTCTTTCCCCTGCTGTCCGCCTGCACCGCTTTCTCCGCATGGGATACATCGTGGCAGCGCGGGGATGCGCCGCCGCCCGCCCCTCTGGCCGTGGAGCGTTCCCCGGTGCCAGCCGCTTCCGAAATGCCGGCAGGCGAAATCCCGGTTGCAGCTCCCCAGTTGCCGGACACCGTCGATCCCCCTCTGCCGGACCCTGGACGCCCGCCGGTTGTCAGCCAGGGCGATATCAGCTACGAAAATACCACCATAACCGAGGATGTGGTCTGGAGCGGGAGCGTGCTGGTGCGGGGATACCTGGTGATCGCTTCCCCGGCGACCGTGCGCATCGAACCGGGCACGGTGGTGCGTTTCATGAAATCGCTCCTTTCGCGGCAGACGCCCCGTCTGGTGGTCATGGGCAGGCTGCACTGCAACGGCTCTGCGGGGCAACCGGTGCGCTTCACCCCCAACGTTGCCCGGCCCGAGCGGGGCGACTGGGGGGGGATCCTGCTGCTGTCCAGCGAGAAGCGCAACCAGTTGGACCATGTGCTCATCGAGGGGGCCACGGCGGGAATCGAGGCCGGTTTCTCAACCCTTTCCGCCACCGATGTCGCCATCCGCCGCTGCACCGTCGGCATGCTGCTGAGGGACAGCAGCGCGAGCCTCAGCGCCGCCAGCGTTGATGACTGCGAGACCGGGCTTGAACTCCTCGACAGCGAGGTCGACCTGCGGGACAGCGCCCTGAGCAGCAACCAGCGCGGCATTGTCGCTCGCCGCACCACCCTGGTCCTGCTCGCCGTCTCCCTCAGGGAGAACCAGCAGAGTGGCGTAACCGCGCTCGACTGCCGGGTCAGATTCACCTCCTGTCAACTGGCTGCCAACGGAGGCGGCGGCGCGCATCTGGCGGAAAGCGAGGGGAATATATCCGGGTCGCGTTTCGTGGCCAACCGTGGCGTCGGCCTGGAGCTGGTCTCTTCGCGCCTCAAGGTTCAGGGGAGTCTGTTTACGGCTACGGCCGGCGACGGCATGCGGGTCAACGACGGCCGCAGCCTGGTCTGGGGCAACTCCTTCGAGGGGAACAGCGGCTACAACCTGGCCATCAGCGGCCATGACCGCATCGTTGCCGTGGGGAACTGGTGGGGCAGCGACCAGGAATCCAGTATTGCGGCGAAACTGCTGGACGGGACCAAGGACCCCCGCGGCGGCCGGGTCGAGTTCTTCCCCTGGCTGGTGCAGCGGCCGGTAAACGTACCATGACCTCCCGTTCCCCCCTCACCATCTATCTGGATAACGCGGCCACGTCCCACCCCAAGCCGGAATGCGTCTACCAGGCCGTCGTGCATGCCATGCGCCACATCGGCGCCTCGCCGGGGCGTGCAGGGCACCGCCGCTCCCTGGAGGCGTCTCGCCTGCTCTTCCAGGTCAGGGAGGCCATCGCCACCCTGCTTTCCGTCCCCGATTCGTCACGGATCATCTTCACCCACAGCGCCACCGAGGCGCTCAACCTGGCCCTGCAGGGTGTCCTGCTGGCGGGCGATCATGTGGTTACCACCTCCATGGAGCATAACTCCCTCCTGCGGCCGTTGTACCAGCTGCGCCGGCGGGGAGTTGAGCTGACCATTGTCGAGGCGGCCGGTGACGGCCTAGTGGACCCGGACGCTGTACGGCGAGCCTTCCGACCCACCACCCGCATGCTGGCGCTGGGGCATGTCTCCAATGTGTGCGGCGCCATCCAGCCGGTGGCCCGACTTGCAACCATCGCCCGCGAGGCCGGGGCGCTGTTTCTGCTGGATGCGGCCCAGTCGGCCGGCTCGATCCCCATCGATGCGGCTGGCCTGGGGGTGGACCTGCTGGCCGCGCCGGGGCACAAGGGGTTGCTCGGTCCCCAGGGCACCGGTTTTCTGTTCGTTGCCGAGGGGGTGGAGATCAGGCCGCTTCTGGCCGGAGGAACCGGCAGCAACTCATCCAGCGAAGAGCAGCCGCACATCCTGCCCGAGGGATTCGAGGCCGGAACCCACAACCTCCCCGGCATTGCCGGCCTGCTTGCGGGCGTGGAGTTCGTCCTGGCCCGGGGGGTCGACGTCATTGGCCGCAGGGAGCGGGAGCATGTGGCCGAGGTGGCCAGGCGCCTGGCGCCGCTTCCCGGCATGGCCATCCATGGTCCCTCTTTCCCCGCCAACCGGAGTGGCCTGCTCTCCTTTACCCTGGCGGGGATGGACGCCTCCAGCCTGGCCTTCATGCTGGACCAGCGCTTCGATATCGCCGTGCGGGCCGGCCTGCACTGCGCCCCCCTGGCCCACCGCTCCCTGGGCACCTACCCCGCGGGAACCGTCCGGGTCAGTCCCGGATGGTTCACCAGCAACGACGAGATTGCTATTTTCTGCGATGCCGTTGTAAAGTGTATCCCTTGAGTAAAAAGGCCGTGACTGGTAATCCGTGACTGGCAACCAGTCACGAGTCACGGCTTCTCCGTTGTTCCAACCCATCCCGAAAGGTCTGCATGAAAAACTTCATCCTTGACACCAATGTGCTGCTGCACGATCCCCAGGCGCTGTTCAAGTTCCAGGAGAACAACATCATCATCCCGATCACGGTCATCGAGGAGGTGGACCGCTTCAAGAAAGACTCCAACGAAACCGGTCGCAATGCCCGCCAGATTTCGCGCATCCTTGACGCCATGCGCGAGAAGGGCTCCCTGTCCGCCGGCATCGTTCTGCCGGAGGGAGGCACACTCAGGGTGGAGATGTTCTCGGAGAAGTATTTCCTGGACCTGCCGGTGGAGTTGCGCGGCCAGAGTGGCGACAACCGCATCCTGGGTATGGCGCTCAGTCTGCGCGACCGTCTCCCGGATCATCAGCTGATCTTCGTGACAAAGGACACCAACCTGCGCATCAAGGCCGATGCCATCGGCGTGATGGCCGAGGACTACGAGTCTGACAAGGTGGATATCCAGGACCTCTACTCGGGAACCCGCGGCATCGAGATGTCGGCGGAGGCCATCGATCGCTTCCATGGGCAGGGGTGGCTTGATGCGCCCGGGGGACTGGCGCCCAATGAATTCATCATGATCAGCGACAGCGCCAACCCCGCCCACAGCGCCGCCTGCCGCTTCGACGTCGCCAGCTCCCGCATCGTGCCGGTGCGTAAGGTGCCCAAGGAAGGAATCTGGAGCCTGCACCCACGCAACCGCGAGCAGTCCTTTGCCCTGGACGTTCTCATGGATGACACCATCAAGCTGGTGACCCTGGTGGGCAAGGCCGGCACCGGCAAGACGCTCTTGGCCATCGCCGCCGGTCTGCACAAGGTGGCCGAGGACAACGTGTACAACCGCCTGCTGGTATCACGGCCGGTTTTTCCCATGGGCAAGGACCTGGGCTTCCTGCCCGGCGATATCGAGGAGAAGCTGACCCCCTGGATGCAGCCGATTTTCGATAACGTGGAACTTTTGATCTCCGGTCACGAGGCTGAGAAACGCCACAGCAAGGGGTACAAGGAGCTGATGGCCATGGGGCTTCTGGATATCGAGCCGTTGACCTACATCCGCGGCCGCTCCATCCCCAACCAGTACCTGATCGTCGACGAGGCCCAGAACCTGACCCCCCACGAGATCAAGACCATCGTCACCAGGGTGGGGGAGGGGACCAAGATCATCCTCACCGGCGACCCCTACCAGATCGACAACCCCTACGTGGATTCCTCCAGCAACGGGCTCACCTATCTGGTGGAGAAGTTCAGGGGGGAAAAGATCGCGGCCCATGTGACCCTCACCAGGGGAGAGCGCTCGGAACTGGCCGAGCTGGCGGCAAACCTGCTCTGAACCCTGTACCCCTTATCTGTAATAGGTAATAGAAGGTCATCCGAATGCTCGTTCTTGCCATTGAAACATCCTGCGATGAAACCGCCGCCGCACTGGTGGATGGCGGCCGCCGCATACTCTCCTCGGTGGTCTCCTCCCAGGTGGCCATCCACGCCGAATATGGCGGGGTCGTGCCGGAGATCGCCTCCCGCAAGCATCTGGAGATGATCTCTCCGGTGATTTCCCAAGCCCTGGCCGAGGCCGGCGTCAGCTTCGGCGATATCCAGGGGGTGGCGGTTACCCGCGGCCCGGGACTGTCCGGGGCGCTGCTTGTGGGGCTCTCGGCCGCCAAGGCCATCGCCTGCGCCCGCGGCATACCCTTCGTGGGGGTGCACCACATCGAGGGGCACCTCTTCGCCCCCTTCCTGGAGCGACCGGTGGAGTTCCCCTTTCTGGCGCTGGTGGTGTCGGGCGGCCACACCCACCTCTACCTGGTGGAGGGATTCGGCCGCTACCGCACCCTGGGAAGAACCCTTGATGACGCGGCAGGCGAGGCCTTCGACAAGTCGGCCAAGATCATGGGGCTCCCCTATCCCGGCGGGGCCAGGATAGACGCCATGGCGCAAGAGGGGAGCCCCGGGGCAATTCGGCTTCCCCGGCCGCTCTTGGCCGATGGCGGCCTGAATTTCAGTTTCAGCGGCCTCAAGACCGCCATGCTGAACCGCATCACCAAGCATCCGGTCAGTATTCCCGGTGCCGAGGCCAACGACCTGTGCGCCTCGTTCCAGCAGGCGGTCTGCGATGTGCTGGTTGCCAAGACCGCTGCCGCCCTGGAACGGACCGGGGTGACGCGTCTTGTGGTTGCCGGCGGAGTGGCCTGCAACAGCGGCCTCAGGCGGAGCATGCAGGCCCTGGCCTCCGGGCTCTCCATTGACCTGCGTATCCCGGCTCCGGCACTGTGCGGCGACAATGCCGCCATGCTGGCGGTTCCGGGAAACCACTACCTGGAGCAGGGCCATGCCTCGGAGCTGAGCATGGATGTCACCGCCACCTGGGACATGGACCGGGTGGGGGAGGGGCGGTCATGAGCAGTGGACGGCGGCCCCTCAAGTCTCTGGGGCAGAACTTCCTGGTGGACCGGAATATTGTGGAGCGGATCATCCGCGGCGCGGCCCTGGAGCCGGACGACCAGGTTCTGGAGGTGGGGCCGGGACGGGGCGCCCTGACCGCCCATCTGTCCGAACGCGTGGCCCGGCTGCTGCTGGTTGAGTATGACCATGCCCTGGCTGACGAGCTGTCCGAGCGCTACCGGGAGAATCAACGGGTGCGGGTGATTGATGGCGATATCCTGGCGGTGGACCTGGAGGCGTTGCTGGAAGACGGTGACAAACGCTGGAAGGTGGTCGCCAACCTCCCCTACAACATCTCCACCCAGGTGCTGTTCCGCTTCCTGGAGCTGCGCTCCCGGCTGTCGCGCATGCTGCTCATGCTGCAGAAAGAGGTGGGGGACCGCCTGACCGCCCTGCCTGACTGCTCCGACTACGGGGTGACGACGGTGATCCTGGGGCTCTGGTTCGACATCCGCCGCGAGTTCGTGGTCCCGCCCGGCTGTTTCCATCCCCGCCCCAGGGTCGACTCGGTGGTGCTGAGCTTTACGCCCCTTGATGCCCCCCGCGCCCAGGTGGGCGACGAGGAGATCTTTCGAAGGGTGGTCAAGTGCGCCTTCGCCACCCGCAGGAAGACGCTCTTCAACTGCCTCAAGCGGGGGGAACTGGTTGCTCCCGATGGCGTGGCCGAACTTCTGGAGAGCTGCGGAATCGATGGCCGGCGCAGGGGGGAGACGCTCTCCCTGGAGGAGTTTGCCCGCCTCTCGCGCCATCTGTCAGGCTACAGGGCATAAAAAAACCGCCTTCGGGCGGTTTTTTTATGGTCGCTTGTTTTCGTGTGCGGAGGGTTACTCCTGGGGTGCCTGCTTTTTCGCGGCCTCTGCTTTGGCTCCCCTGCCGCCCTTCTTCGGTTTGGCCGCGGCCTTGTTGGCTGCCCTGACGGCGCGGGCCTTTTCCAGGTTGGCGGCCAGGTTGTTCTCGGTGGCTGCCTGACGGCGGGCCTCGGAGTAGTTCTTGGCGGTCAGCGACTGGGTTGAGGGGATGTTGAACTGTTTGCGGTACTGTCCCGGCTTGAGATTGTGGGCCTGCTTCAGGTGTCTGGTCAGGGTTTTGAAGCCGGACTTGCCGCAAATCATGCAGCTTACCTGGTCGTTCTGGAAAGCTTTCTTGAGGCTCATGGCGGGTGCGGCGGGTGCGGTCTCGACTTCCGTGGCAGGAGTGCCGCTTTCAAGTTGCTTCAGGGCGGTAAAAACGGTGTTGATCTCCTGAATCAGTTCATCGCGTGACAACTGGGAACCCGAGGCGTGTGCCGAGACAATGTTTGCGGTAAGTTCAACGAGTGATGTGGTCATAGTTCCTCCTGTATATGAATCAGTTTTTCGGATATAACCATGAAGTAACAAGTTTAAGCAAGTAATATTTGTCATGAACGCCGATGTTATGGCATATATCTGGTCAGTTACTGTCATGGCGACCAGCTGGTTATCGTATCACAACCAGTGCGCTTGACATGAGGGACAGGACTTTGGTTCGGTTTGTTGCCCGATACCCCAAGGCACGTCATGACAAACACGTCACTTCATACCAGGCATGAAAGCCAACAATGACCACACCCCTGTTGCTACATATGTAAAGGAATGAACTGCTGTATGTCAGAACGCACACATATCGTAAAAGCTGCCGGCGTGCTCGGCTCCGCCACCATGCTCTCCCGCATCATGGGCATGGTGCGGGACATGGTCGTGTCGCGGCTGTTCGGGGCGGGCTTCGGCACCGACGCCTTTTTCGCCGCCTTCCAGATCCCCAACATGCTGCGCCGTTTCTTCGCCGAGGGGGCGCTTACCTCGGCATTCGTGCCCACCTTGTCCCAGACGCTGACCCAGCAGGGAGAGGAACGGGCACGGGAGCTGGCCAATACCTGCTTTACCCTGCTGACCATGATCATGGCAGGCGTCACCCTGGCCGGTATCATCTTCTCGCCCTACATCGTCGGCCTGATGTTCCCCGGCTTTCAGGACGTGCCGGGGAAATTCCAGCTGACTGTGCTGCTCAACCGGATCATGTTCCCCTACATCTTCTTCATCAGCCTGGTGGCGCTCTGCATGGGAGTGCTCAATACCATCCGCCACTTTTTCACCCCGGCCATATCGACGGTTTTCCTGAACCTCTCCATGATCCTGGCCGCGCTCCTTCTGCGCGGTTTTTTCCAGATTCCGGTGACCGCCCTGGCCATGGGCGTGCTGATCGGCGGCGTGGCGCAACTGGCCCTGCAGTTGCCGGTGCTGTGGAAGAAGGGGTTTCCCCTGCGTCTGCGCTTCGATTTTAGCTCTCCCCCGGTGCGCCGCATCGCCCTCTTGATGCTTCCCTCCGTGCTGGGGGTGGGGGTCTACTACCTGAATATCACCGTCAGCGCCATCCTGGCCTCGCTGCTCCCCCAGGGGAGCGTCTCCTACCTCTACTATGCCCAGCGGCTGTTCGAGTTCCCCCAGGGGGTCTTCACCGTCTCCGTGGCCCAGGCCGTGCTTCCCTCCATGAGCAGGCAGGTGGCCGGGGGGGATATGGCCGGCATGCGGGAATCGCTCTCCTTCGGCCTGCGCCTGACGCTGTTCGTCACCATTCCGGCCATGGCGGGGCTGATGGTCTGCTCCACCCCCATCTTCACCCTGCTCTTCATGGGGGGGGCCTTCGACTACGCCAAGGCGCTCAACTCGTCCCAGGCGCTGATCTGCTACTCCCTGGGGCTCTCCTTCGTGGCCATGACCCGCATTCTGGCCCCGGCCTTCTACGCCCTCAGGGATACCAGGACACCGGTCTGGGTCGCCCTGTTGACCTTTCTGCTCAACCTGGCCCTCAGTCTGGCGTTGATGGGACCGCTCAAACATGCGGGGTTGGCCCTGGCAACATCCCTGTCGGCCCTGGGCAACATGCTGCTTCTGCTCTGGTATCTGCGGCGCAGGGTCGGTCCCTTCGGCGGCCGGGGGATCATGGCCTGCGGGCTGAAATCCCTGCTGGCGTCACTTCCCATGGCAGCCGTTGTCTGGTATCTGTGCGGTTTCGTGGAGTGGTCCCAGGCAGGCCACAAACTGTACAAGGGGGCTGTTTTGGGAGTCGCCATCGCGGTGGGCATGGCGGTGTACCTTGCCTGCGCCCGTCTGCTCCGTTCCGGCGAGGTGCTGGATGCCGTGGGGCTGGTCAAAAAGAAACTGGGTCGCTAGGAGTGCTGGCATCGTCTCACTGGGGGGGGGCGATCCGCGTGGCGCATGCGTGCGTTCCCCCTCGCCAGGTGGAGTGCCGGGAAAAAAGGTTCTGGGGGAAACCGTTGATTTTATACGGATAACTTTTTTCTGAAAAAAAGATGGTTATTAACAGGCCGACTTGGCACGATAAACAAACCTGACTGCCTTCGGGATGTGAATGGTCGCTAACTGCCCGGAATCCCGACAAACGACTTAACTGTCTGATTTTATGGTAAAAAATCAGTGTTTAAAAATAAGGCAAAGCGGGGAAAAACGTTGCGGAGGCGTCACTTCCGCAATTCATCCACACGGTTATCAACATGTTTTCCCCAGTTTTTGTTGATAAGCCTTCACCTGCCTGTAATCGCGTCACATTTTTGTGACGGACGCTGTTGAGAACCCTGTCTCCCGCTCCTTTGCCTCCTCCCAGAGCAGGTCCATCTCCTCCAGCGGCGTGCTGCTCATCTGTCTCCCCTGTGCCACGAGACGTTCCTCCACGTAGTTGAACCTGTTCCGGAAGCGGTTGATGGTCTTGCGCAGCGCCTCCTCCGGGTTGATGGCGAGGAAACGCCCCAGGTTGACGATGGCGAACAGCAGATCTCCCAGTTCCGCCTCCATCTGTTCGTTGTCGTTGGCGGCCATGGCTTCCTCGAACTCGTGCAGCTCCTCCACCACCTTGGCCATCACCTGATCCACATGCTCCCAGTCAAACCCCACCCGGGAGGCCTTCTCGCTGATCTTCTGGGCTTTCAGCAGCGCCGGGAGCTGCGGCGGCACGCCGGAGAGGGCGGAAGGACGCTCGGTGCCCTTTTCCGCCTTCTTGATCCGCTCCCAGTTCTCCACCTGGGCGCTGCTGTCGCTGATCTCCATGTCGCCGAAGACGTGGGGATGGCGGCGGACCAGCTTGTCGCACAGGGTCTGGATGACATCCTGGATGGTGAAGGCGCCGGTTTCCTCGGCGATGGCGGCGTGGAAGACCGGCTGGAGCAGCAGATCGCCCAGTTCCTCCTTAAGGTGATCAACCGAGTGGGCCTCGATCGCCTCGATTACTTCGTAGGCCTCCTCCAGCAGGTAGCGGGTCAGGCTCTCGTGGGTCTGTTCAGCGTCCCAGGGGCACCCCCCCGGTCCGCGCAGGCGGCGCATGATCTGGACGAGATCCTCGAAGTTTTTTTGTTCTGGTTTCACGGTCTGTTTTCTCCTCGTGTTCGGATGGTTTGGAACCGTCTCACCCCCCTGGAGCGGTCCGGGGTAAGTCGTGTAATAACAAAAAGTTGTTGACAGCAGCATCAGGATATTTACATTAGTGCAAAACTAATCGAAGGGAGAAGGGTAATGCTGAAAAAGACTGTTATGGGTAAAATTGCGACAATTCTCGGTGTCATGGCGCTTGCGGCGGGTGTGGCGTCAGCCGGTTTCGCCAGCAGCAGTGAATCGTCTCTGACGCCCGACCAGGCGCTGCAAAAGCTGATGGATGGCAACAAGAGCTACGTGGAGAACCGGATGACCGTCACGCAACGCAGCGACCAGGCTACGCGCGCCAGCCTGGCCAAGTCCCAGAAACCGTACGCGGTGATACTCACCTGCTCGGACTCGCGGGTTCCGCCCGAAGTCATCTTTGACAAGGGATTGGGCGAAATTTTCGTCATCCGCGTTGCCGGCAACGTGCCCGACCCGATCATTCTGGGAAGCATCGAGTATGCAGCAGAACACCTGGGATCGCCGCTGGTAATGGTTCTGGGCCATGAGCGCTGCGGCGCCGTAACCGCCACCGTCGATGCCAAGGGCAAGACCACCGGCAGCAGCAACATTGACGCCATTGTCAAAACCATCGACCCCGCGGTCAAGACCGCCCACAAAAAGTGTCACAGCACCAACAAGAGCGAACTGGTCGAGTGCGCCGCTGACATAAACGCCAAGAACGTTGCCGCCAGCCTGACCAAAAACTCTAAAATTCTCAAGCATCTGGTGGCGGAGAAGAAGCTTAAAATCGTGGTCGCCAAGTACGATCTGGACGACGGCGTGGTGAGCTTATTTAAGTAACCTGCTGTTTCGGGCTTCCCGTTCCAGCTCGTCATACACCGCCAGCGCCTTGACGCTGGCGGTTTCTTTTTTGCCCAGCTCCTCGAAATGGCTCAGTCTGGCGTTGAAGCGGTCGGCCCGGGCCTTGAGATTGCCGGTGCTCTCCGTGATAAAACTCTTCTCCTTCGTGTCCACTCCCTTGCTGAACATCCCCCTGGCCCGGTTCATGTACTCGTCAGTGCTGCTGGCATAGTGGTTAAGGCTGCCCAGGAAGGACAGGGCGCCGGAGGAGAGGTCGGATACGGCGGCCAGTCGCGTCTGCGCGGCGTTCATGTCTTTCAGCAGCTGGCTGTCGGCGAAACGGGCCGCCTCGCTCACCAGCCTATCATCCTCTGCTGCGGAGACGTTCAGTCGGTCGGTCATGGCGATGAATTTCCGGGAAGAGTCAAGGTAGTTGCCGATGGCCTTGGAGGAGGCGTTCAATTCCACGGTGAACTGGGCCGCGAACTTGGTAAAGATGGCCACCTGGCCTGCATAGGGGATGGGCAGCATCCGCCCCACCACGGCGGCATAGGAGCCGGCCTGGATGTACCGGTTGTAGCCGGCCAGGTTGGAGCTCATCCAGGTCACGAAGCCCTGAAAGTCGCCCATGCTCTGGCGTTGCGTCCTGACATCGGCGGCGAGCTCATGCAGTCTCTGGATCTTTCGCTGGTGCAGGCGGCTGGCCGGTATGCCGGCCACCGTCTCCAGCTGCCTGATTTTCGTACCCAGCAGCGCGTTATCCTGCTGGAGGGACACAAGCTGTTCCTCGCAGGGGGTCAGGGGGCCGCAGCCGTTCTCCACCGCGTGGGCGGGGAGGGCGAACAGGACCAGAAGCAGGGCATGGCGGAGCGGATAAGGGAAACGACGGGAGGGGGCGGGCATGGCGGTTTTAGTCCTTTGCTGATTGGTGTGCGCGTTGATGCACTGATCTGTATAGCCTCACCGGAAACGCTTTGCAATGATTTAGCGCTTTCGTCTCCGCGCTCTAGTGCGCCCAATCGAGTTGCATCCGGCTTCCGTCTGTACTACCATGCCGACGAACCGATTTTCATGTATCCAACGGGAGTACTCCCCATGCCACTGCTACCCATACCCCGTTTGACCCTGCTGGCCAAGCTGGTGCTCAGTTTTTTCATCAGCGTGAGCTGCATGATGGCTGCCCTGTACTATTCCGTCAACGGTCTGGGGGCCATGCACAGGATGGAAACGGAAATCGCCCGCAACGACCTGACCGCCGCCACCCTGACCGTTTCCCTGCGCGAGATGATGCTGGCCCAGCAGCGCTATGCCGGCCGCTACCAGATCCTTCCCCAGGGTGAATTCAAGACCCTTTACGACCAGAACGCTGAAAAGTTCCGGGGGGCGCTGACTTCGCTGAAACAGGTCTATCCCGGAAACAACATCTCCCTGCTGGAAAAACAGTACGCCAGGTATTCGCGGTTGACCGGCCGGCTTTTTGCCGGCGGCGCGGTGGATGCGCGCGCCATGAAACGGGTGGTTGCGCAGATAGATGACAGCATCGGGCGCATCCGCCAGGACCAGCTCCACTCCCTGGAGGAGAAGCTGCGCAGTTCCGACGAAAAAGTGGCTGCCACCGTCTCCTGGTCCCTGGGGTTCGCCATTGGCGGCGCCTCCCTCTCGCTGCTGATCGCCGGCCTGATGATCTACTCCTTTGCCAGTTCAATCAGAAAACTGAAAACAGCTACCCACCGCATCGCTGCCGGTGAGTTTGACTACGACCCGCGGATTCCGGCGGGGGACGAGATCGGCGATCTGTCCAGGGACTTCATGGCCATGGCCAGGCGGCTCAAGGATCTTGAACAGGTCTGTCTGGATGCCAGCCCCCTGACCCGGCTGCCGGGCAACATCGCCATCGAACGCTCCATAAACCGCCGTCTGCGCGAAGGGGCTGCCTTTGCCATGTGTTACCTGGATCTGGATAACTTTAAGTCCTATAACGACCGCTACGGCTATATCAAGGCCAGCGACCTGATCAGGGATGCGGGCAGGGTGATCCATGACGCGGTCAGGCGCCTGGGTGATCCCGATGCCTTTGTCGGGCACATCGGCGGCGACGATTTCGTGGTGATCATCGGCTCCAGGTTGGTGAAAGCCGCCTGCACGTCGATCATTCACGATATCGACGCCATGATTCCTGCCTACTACTCCGACGAGGATCGGGCCGCCGGCTTCATCCAGGGGGTTGATCGCTATGGTGTGCCGCGCAATTTTCCGCTCATATCCATATCCATTGCCGCGATGGACTGCCAGCCGGGCAGGTTTTCCTCTGCCGCGGAGATCGCCACGGCCGCGGCCGCGGTCAAGGATCGCGTCAAGGAAGCAAAGGGGAGCAATTACATTATCGTTCGGGAGGCGGGTGCCTGTGAGGTCTGATTCTGTCGTGACAGTATGGCTGGTGGTGGTTCTTTTCCTGCTGGGGGGGTGCGCGGCCGTGAAACAGCCACTTCCTTCCGCGCCGGTTGTCAGCTTGCAGGAACGCTCCTTTGCCGGCGCCCTGGAACACCTGAAGGGAGGCAGGGAACAGCAGGCCCGGGAGCTGCTGGAACGGGTTGTGGCCTTGAGCCCCATCTCCGGCATTACCGATGAGGCGCTGTTCCGCCTTGCGCTTTTGAGCACGCGGGATGAAACCGGAAAAGTGGCCGCCCAGGCGCAGTCCCTGCTGGAGCGCCTGGAGAGCGAATTCCCCTTCAGCGCCTGGACGCGCCAGGCCGCGCCCCTGGCGGAGTACCTGGCAGGGGTCAGGGTCCCCCGCGACAGGCAGAAGGAGCTGAAAAACCTGCGGGACCACAACCTCTCCCTCAGCCGCGACAATCGCGAACTGCGCCAGACCATCGAACGCCTGAAACTCCTGGACATTGAACTGGACCAGAAGATCAAGCGCTGAACAGGGTGCGCCATGAGGCGTGAACCTGGAACCGCGCAGGGGAGGTTACTGCTTGGTGCGCCGGTTTCCCTCCAGATATTCGGCCAGGAAGCGACTCTTGTACTCCATGAAACGGTTGTCGGCGATGGCTGTGCGGATTTCCGCCATCATGTTCAGGTAGAAGTGGACGTTGTGGATGGCGGAAAGCACCGCGGAGAGTACCTCGTTGGAAACAAAGAGGTGGTGCAGGTAGGCGCGGGTGAAGTTGCCGCAGGTATAGCAGGTGCACGAGGGGTCCACGGGGAAGAAGTCCCGCTTGTAGTTCTTGTTGGTTAGTCTGATCTTGCCCCGCCTGGTGAAGAGGGTGGCACTGCGGGCATAGCGGGTCGGTATCACGCAGTCGAACATGTCGATGCCCCGCTCCACGCTTTCCAGGATGTCCTCCGGCAGTCCCACCCCCATCAGGTAGCGCGGCTTGTCCTCAGGCAGGTGGGGAGCCGTCCATGCGACCACCTTTTTCAGGAGCTCCAGTCCCTCGCCCACACTGACCCCGCCGATGGCGTAACCGGGAAGGTCCAGGGCGCGCATCTCCCTGGCGCAGTAAGCCCGCAGATCCTCGAACACACTCCCCTGCACGATACCGAACAGGGCCTGGCCGTTGTCGGTCATGGCTCTCTGGCACTCCTTCAGCCAGCGAATGGTCTTTTTCGTGGACTGTTCGGCATACTGGCGCTCGCAGGGGTAGGGGATGCATTCGTCGAAGGCCATGATGATGTCGGCGCCCAGATCCTGCTGGATGCGGGTGGCAGAGGCCGGATCCAGGTAGATCTCGTCGCCGGTTACCTCGTGGCGGAAAAAGACCCCTTCATCGGTTATGCGCTTGTTGGGGAGCGAGAAGACCTGAAAACCGCCCGAATCGGTGAGAATCGGTTTGTCCCATGCCATGAACTTGTGCAGCCCCCCCGCCTTCTTCACCAGCCCCTCGCCCGGTTGCAGGTGCAGGTGGTAGGTGTTGCTGAGGATGATCTGGGCGCCGGTCTCGGTGATCTGGGCCGGTGTGAGCGGTTTCATGGCGCCGTGGGTGGCCACCGGCATGAAGATGGGGGTCTGGATCTCTCCCCGACCCGTCGTAACGACGCCCAGGCGGGCGGAACTCTGTTTGTCTTTTTTGATCAGCTTAAATTCCACGTGCATTGCTCCGGTAACGCGCCAATCTGGCGCACTGTTTTTGTTGAGTAGCTTTTGTTAATTATTTGATTTTCAGCAAACAACCGTACAGGATCAGAGTAACGTCTCTAGCAGAATGCGGCCCCAATTGCAATCAAAGCGAGTGTTTCTGTTGTAGTTATTTGATATTTCAGGGTTTTTTATTTGAGCGTGTTTTACATAAAAATGTTGCAATTTAATATGAGTACGTCTAAGATACGCAAAATTAATGAGCAGGGGGAAGAAGCGACATACCCATACGTCAATAGATTGCCTTATGGAACATAATCTCAGAAGGAGGATGGTATGCAGATTGTCACCAGAACGCGCTGGCGTGGCCCCCCTGGCAAGCTTTTTTCGATGTTTCACCGCCCGTTGTTTTAGTCTCCGTAAATATTCAATGCAGTTCACTACATGTGTAAAGGAAGGATAGATATGCAACTTTTTACCACGTCTATCGGCAAAAAGATCCTGATGGCAATCACCGGCCTCTGTCTGGTGTTGTTCGCAGTGATCCACCTGATCGGCAACACGACCATCTTCGGATGGATTCCCGGGGGCGTTAACGCCTATGCCCACCACCTCCATGCCTTTCCTCCGATGGTGTACGCCTTCAGGGCCGTCATGCTGGTCATTGCCGCCGTGCACATCTACTACGGCATCCAGCTGACCGTTGAGAACCGCGACTGCCGTCAGCAGGCCTATGCCGTCAAAGCCACCAAGAAAACGACCTTTGCCAGCGAAAACATGATCTGGACCGGTCTGATTCTGCTGATCTTCATCGTCTTCCATCTGCTGCACTTCACGGCAAAAATGGTTCCGGGAATGGAACTGGTGATGGATCCCCACGGAACCGTTGACGTCTTTGCCATGATCGTTTCCGCGTTCAAGAATATCATTATCGCCGTGGTCTATGTCGGTGCAATGGCGACCCTGTTCCTGCACATCTCCCATGGCATCCAGAGCCTCTTCCAGACGTTTGGCATTACCAGCGACAAATCCATGCCCACGATTGTGAAGGCTGGTACGGTCGTGGCACTCGTGCTGTTCCTGGGGTATGTTTCCGTTCCGCTGTCGATCTTTCTCAATATCTTGAAATAGGGGGTTACCGTGATACTTGATGGAAAATGTCCTACTGGACCTATTCAGCAAACCTGGGACAAGCACCGCTTCGATCTGAAGCTGGTCAATCCTGCCAATAAGCGTAAATATAACGTCATCGTGGTCGGTACCGGTCTGGCCGGTGGCGCCGCCGCCGCTTCGCTCGGTGAACTGGGCTACAATGTTCAGGCCTTCTGTTATCAGGATTCCCCTCGCCGCGCGCACTCCATCGCCGCACAGGGTGGTATCAACGCTGCCAAGAACTATCCCAATGACGGTGACTCCATCTACCGGCTGTTCTACGACACCATCAAGGGGGGCGACTTCCGCGCCCGTGAAGCCGACGTCTGGCGTCTGGCCCAGGTGTCCAACAACATCATCGACCAGTGCGTCGCCCAAGGCGTTCCCTTTGCCCGCGACTATGCCGGCTACCTGGATAACCGCTCCTTCGGTGGCGCCCAGGTTTCCCGTACCTTCTACGCCCGTGGCCAGACCGGTCAGCAGCTCCTCCTGGGCGCCTACACCGCCCTGTCCCGCCAGATCAACGCCGGTACGGTCAAGATGTACAACCGCCGCGAAATGCTCGATCTGGTGGTGGTTGACGGCGTTGCCCGCGGTATTACCGTCCGCAACCTGATCACCGGCGAGATCGAAAGCTATGCAGCCGATGCCGTCTGTTTGGCAACCGGTGGCTACGTCAACGTATTCTACCTCTCCACCAACGCCATGGGCTGCTCGGTTACCGCCATCTGGAAGGCACACAAGAAGGGCGCCTTCTTCGCCAACCCCTGCTACACCCAGATTCACCCGACCTGTATCCCCCAGGCCGGCGACTACCAGTCCAAGCTGACCCTGATGTCCGAGTCGCTGCGTAACGACGGACGCTGCTGGGTTCCCAAGAAGAAAGAGGACTGCGGCAAGCATCCCAACGAGATCCCGGAAGATGCCCGTGACTACTACCTGGAGCGCAAGTACCCCTCATTCGGTAACCTGGCTCCCCGCGACATCGCCTCCCGCGCCGCCAAGGAAGCCTGCGACGACGGTCGTGGCGTCGGCCCCGGCGGCCGTGGTGTGTACCTGGACTTCGCCGCTTCCATCAAGCGCGTCGGCCAGCCGAAGATCGCCGAGCGTTACGGCAACCTCTTCGAAATGTACGAGAAGATCACCGACGAGGACGGTTACAAGCGTCCCATGCGTATGTACCCCGCGCCGCACTACTCCATGGGCGGCCTGTGGGTCGACTACAACCTGATGAGCAATATCCCCGGCCTGTTCGTCCTCGGTGAGGCAAACTTCTCCGTGCACGGCGCCAACCGTCTGGGTGCTTCCGCTCTCATGCAGGGTCTTGCCGACGGCTACTTCGTCATTCCTTACACCATCGGCGGCTATCTGGCCGGCATCAAGGATCCGGGCACGATCAAGGCCGACCATCCCGAGTTCAGGAAGGCCGAGGACGACGTCAAGTCCAGCGTCAATAAATACCTCTCCATCAATGGCAAGAAGACAACTTCGGAGTTTATGCGCGAACTGGGTTCCCTGATGTGGGAAAACTGCGGTATGGCTCGCACCAAGGAATCCCTGGAGTCCAACCTGCAGAAGATTCCTGCACTGCGCGAAGAGTTCTGGAAGAATGTCAAGGTGTCCGGTACCGGTGCTGACTTCAATCAGCAGCTGGAAAACGCCGGCCGCACCGCCGACTTCCTCGAGTTCGCCGAGCTCATGTGCCGCGATGCCCTGCACCGCAACGAATCCTGCGGTGGCCACTTCCGCGAAGAGTATCAGGAACTTGGCGAAGCCCAGCGTGACGACGTCAACTACTGCTATGTCGGCGCGTGGGAGTACAAGGGCGTTGGCAAAGAGCCCGAGCTGCACAAAGAGCCTTTGAAGTTTGATAATGTACATCTTGCCATAAGGAGCTACAAGTAATGAGCGATCACAAGACAATGACACTGACACTGATCGTGTGGCGCCAAAAGGATGCCAGCGATCCGGGAAAGTTTGAGACCTATACCGCTAAGAACATCACTGAACATCATTCTTTTCTGGAGATGCTCGACGTTGTTAACGAAGATCTGATCCTTGCCGGCAAGGAGCCGATCGCGTTTGACCACGACTGCCGCGAAGGCATCTGTGGCATGTGTTCCCAGATCATCAACGGCGCAGCCCACGGCGGCCAGGAGCGGACCACGGTTTGCCAGCTGCACATGCGTAAGTTCAAGGATGGCGACACCATCTACATCGAGCCCTGGCGTGCCCGCGCGTTCCCCATCATCAAGGACCTGGTGGTGGACCGCACCGCTCTGGATACCATTGTCCAGGCCGGCGCCTACGTCTCCTGCCACACCGGCGGCGTGCCCGATGGCAATGCCATCCTGATTCCCAAGCCGATCGCTGACGAGTCCATGGACGCCGCCGAATGTATCGGTTGCGGCGCCTGCGTGGCCGGTTGCCCCAACGGAGCTGCCATGCTCTTCACCGGTGCCAAGGTTTCCCAGTTCGCGGTTCTTCCCCAGGGTAAGGGTGAGGCTGTGACACGCGTCAAGGCCCTGGTCAAAACCATGAAGGAGTGCGGCTTTGGTAACTGCACCAACCATTATGAGTGCCAGGCTGCCTGCCCGAAGGGGATCAACGTCAAGTTTATCGCCCGCATGAACCGCGAGTTCATCAAGGCACAGTTCGCCTGATCAATTCACGCATGTCTTTTGTTGAAAGGGGCAGCCATCCGGCTGCCCCTTTTTTTTAGTGGTGCGCTGTAACTGGAGTGTTTAACGACAGGAAACCGGTAGCGCTCTTAGGCGTGCTGTAATTCCCTGCCAGCGGCTGGTGGTGCGCCTCCTCTACATGGCGATTGACAGACAGGTTGTGTAAGAATATAAGTACTGACTTACACTACAGTCAGGTGCAACGGGTGATGGCAGGATTGCCTTGTCACCGGTTCTACGGGAACTATGTATGCAGCGAAATGCCGCTCTTGACAGGATACGGAACGAACTGTTCTACGGTTCGTGCAACTATACGAAAAGCCAGCCAGATCTGTTCGTTCCCCAGCATTTTACCATGTTGGCGCCTTCGAAGGCTTCCTCGTTCATTGACACGGTCGTTGCTGCCATGGTTGAAACTGAACTTTTGCTGTACATCCATCTTCCCTTCTGCTTTTCAGAATGCTTGTTTTGTAATTCCTTTCCCCACAAAGTTGATACCCAGGTCCAGCAGGAGTACCTCAGGCGCCTTATTCTGCAGATAGAGCTGTACGAGCGGCTTGGACTCTTTAAGGGCAAAAAGGCCAAGTGCATCTGTTTCGGGGGAGGGACGCCCACCGCTTTCGCGAACAGCGAGATCAGGAAAGTCATGGATACGGTTCGCGCATGCGTTACCCTGACCGATGACTGCAGTATTGCCACGGAAGCCCATCCGGCAACCATGGAGCACGAAGCCCGGGTCCTCGATCTGGCAGACATGGGGTTCAACCGCATCAGTATGGGCTGCCAGACCTTCGATCCGCAGATCCTTCAGCTCTGCAACAGAAACAACACCCCCAGCCAGGTTCAGGGCATCGTGCAAACGGTGCAGCGGGCCGGCATGATGATCAACATCGATATGATGACCGGTCTCCCCGGTCAGTCGATTGAGAGCGTACAGGCGGATCTCCGCATGCTGGAGCAGATCCGCCCCGACGCCGTCGAGTACATCCGGCACGAAATCGTCAATCCCCTGATCGCGCGGTTGTATACCCAGCGGCCCGAACTGATCGTTCCCGATGACACGCTCTTTGACATGGTGTTCATGGCCCAGGAGTGGATGGATGGTCAGGGCTACGAACAGAATGGCCGCTTCAGCTGCGACCGGCAGTGGCCCTACCGCTATCACTGGCTGCGGGAAACGCCGATCATCTCCTTCGGTATCAGAACCAGATCCTACTCGCCCGCGATCTGCTTTGACAGCCACGAAGAACTGGCCAGCTTCAATCGCCTGGTGGATAAGGGGATTCCGCCCGTGGGACGGTATATCATGTTGTCCCGGCGGGAGCGCATGTACCGGAGACTGATCCTGAGCCTGCAGCTGAAGGGTGGTCTCGACATCAGCCGCTTTCACGCCAGCTTTGGAGAGAGTCCCCTGGATGTGTTCAGCCCACTTGTCTCGAAACTCGCAGATCTGGGCTGTCTCTGCCAGGAGGATGAATCCCTGCGTCTGACCCGGCTGGGCGCCTATTTTGTAGAGGATGTGTGCGACTGCATTATCGATAGCGCCTTGCAGGAAGAATCACGCGGTCTTGTACGGGCGCCCCATTCAGGCGGCAGCATGTTCCGTCGTTGATTCCTGGCTGCGTACGGCCCCCTCCACTTTTTGCCCTCGAAACACCCTTCATTCCCCCCCCCTCGTTACGCGGCGCCCCTTCACTTTCTCTTACCCTTGCGGGTGCATTTCAGAAACGTTGGCAGGTCCTTCCAGAAACGCAGCCAGCTGTCAGGCGACTTCCACATCATCGAGGCGTAGTTAAAAAGTGTTGACGGTCGCGAAAAGTAGCGCCGGTAGAATTCCAGGTGCAGTCCTTCCAGCTCTTCCCGCGTGAAGCCGTGGGGGATGAAGGTGAAATTGGCCGCATTCATCAGTTCCCATGTCTCATCAAAGCTGCCATGGTTGCGGATATCCCGGTACATCGGTGCTCCGGGGAAAGGGGTCAGTTTCGAGAGGTTGAAGTCGTCCAGGGGGAGGCTGAACACGTACTCCATGCTTTGCCTGATGCTCTCCCCGGTCTCTCCCGGAAGCCCCATCATAAACAGGCCCTTGACGCGGATGCCGCACTCCTTGATCAGCAGGACCGTTTCGCGGATGTTCTGCAGCGGATTCTCCACCACCTGTGACGGCAGGTAGGAGCGGTGACGCTGCAGCAGCTGCGGATCGCCCGTTTCGATCCCGAGGCTGATCATCCAGCAGCCGGCCCGCTTCAGTTGCACGAGCATCTCCCTGTCCAGCTGCTCCGTGCGGGCCGCGCAGTTGAAGGTCATCTTCAGGCCGGAGCTGATTTTTAGCTGGCAGAAATCCAGCACCCTCTGGCGCTTGAGGGTGAAGGTGTCATCGTAGATATTGACGTGCCTGATGTTGAAGCGCTGGCGCAGATGCAACAGGTAGTTCAGCATGTACTGGGGGGAATTGTAGCGGTAGGAGCGGCGGAACACGGAGCGGTCGCAGTAGGAGCAGGTATAGGGGCAGCCGCGGCTGGTAATGATGGTGGTGTTGGGCGCTTTGGGGTAGCTGAAGATGGGCAGGCGGTAGCTGTCGGGGAAGCCGTGCAGCTTTTCGTACAGGGGAAAGGGGAGGCTGTCCATGTCCACCAGCTGCTCACGATAGCCGTTGAAGACGACCCTGTCTTTCTGACGATGGATGAGCCCCCTGATGTCAGCCAGTTGTTTGCCCTCGGATTCCACCAGTTCCCGCAGCGTCTCCTCGCCTTCTCCCATTACGCCGAAATCGATGACCGGATACTCGGCCAGCAGGCGCTCGCCCAGCGCGGAGAGGTGGACGCCGCCGAACACGCATCTGGCCGACGGCCTGGCTTCCCTGACCCTGTGGGCCAGGCGGATGCCATCGAGAAAGCTGGAGGTCGTGGTGGAGAAACAGACGAAGTCCGGCTGCTGCTCCCGCAGGGTCTCAAGAATCCTGTCGTCGCTTCCCGGAAAGGCGTAGCAGTCATGGACCCAGGTTTGGTGGCCGTGCCTTTCCAGCCATGCCGACAGGGAGAGCAGCCCCAGGGGAGGCATGATGTTGACGATCCGGGAGATGTTCTCCTGGCCCGGAATCCAGTTCTCCCCCTGGGGGTGAATAAACAGAATACTCTTCCTGTTGCTCATCAGCATGCTCCTTCCCGGTTTGTCAGTGTGTTTAATGAACCAGGTTTAAATTGTGTGGCCGGATGCCCTGCCGGACAGGGGCAGATATAGTGATCATGACAGGGCAGGGGGCGGATGACTGGCCGGGATCCTCCCCCGGGGTGCAGGTTCGAGGAGCGGATACTATATACTTGTCCAATGAAATGAGCTACTTGTTTTGTGGTGAGCCCCGATGGGTGGGGCATTTCCTTTGGGAAATGCCTTGACTGAAAAAGCGGCGAATGCTAGGTTGCCCAACGCGATACCAACAGGGTGTCAGACGTCGGTGAATCTCCCTGGTTCTCATTTGTAAAAGCCAAATATTGTCGCGTTTTGCTGGACGGCGCACTGCCGGGAACGGGCCTGTGAAGACAGAGGTCGTTACGCCGACCACTGGTCTGTTTTCAAAATATCTACGATGATTTTCAGGGTAGGAGGGGTGGCATGAGACTGAAACTGATAGCTGCGTTGTTGATTGTCCTGACGGTCTGCTCCGCGTGCGGTCGCAAGTCAAAGGAAGAGTTGCTGGCTGAAGGCATCAAACAGTTGGGTGCATCGAACCCCAGCGGTGCCGTCGTGCTTTTCAAGAATGCCCTTGAAAAGGATGAGAACTACCTGGATGCCCGTTTCCAGTTGGCCAAGGCCTATGCCCGCCTGGGCAAGAACGAGCAGGCGGAGAGGGAGTTCCTGAAGGTTCTCAAGCAGAACCCGTCCCGTGACGAGGCGATCGTCGAGCTTGCCGCTGTCTACAATGCCACCCGCAAGGGAGATCAGGCCTTTGCCCTGGGGGAGCAGTACCTTGCCAAACACCCCGGTTCTGCGGAAGGGTTGGAGATCCTGGGCATCGCCTGCGCGGTGACCAAGCGCTTTGACGATGCTGAACGTTATCTGCAGCAGGCCCTCGCCGCTTCCCCCTCCCGTTCGAAAACACGGCTTGAGCTTGCCGGCGTGTATGTGGCGGCCGGCAAGGAGCAGCAGGCAAAGGCTGTTCTGGAAGAACTGGTCCGAAGCGACCCGAAAAACTTCAAGGGCTTTTACATGCTGGCCGCCATAGAAAAATCGGGCGGCAATCGGGACCGGGCCCTGGAGATCTACACCAGGATACTCTCCATGGACAGGTCGGAGACCCTTGCGGCATACAAGTCAGGCCTGATTCAGATTGAGAAGGGTGATCTGCCGAAAGCCGACGGCATCGCCGACTCCATGATCAAGGAATTTCCCAAGCGCGCCGAAGGGCACCGTCTGAAGGGCCTGGTCCTGTACCAGCGCAAGCAGTATGCCGAGGCAATGACCAGCCTGCAGAACTCCATCAAGATCGCTCCCACCCTGGAAGCCTATTACTTCATGGGGCTCTGCCAGTACGGCCGGGGGGAGCTGGAGAGCAGCCTGAGCCAGTTCCGCCAGGTCCTGGACAGGGTCCCCTCCTCCCGTCAGGCGCGGCTGATGACGGCCACCGTCCTTTTGGCCCAGAAACGCGTGGATGACGCCATCGGCGAGATCAAAAAGGTGCTGCAGGCCGACGACAACGATGCGGTGGCCCACAACCTGCTGGGCAATGCCTACATGGCCAAGGGGATGTTCGACGAGGGGATGCGCGAGCTGAACCGCGCCACGAGCATCGATCCCAGGATCGTGGATGCCTACCTGAAGAAGGGCTACTTCTACTTCAGTCGCGGCAAGAACGCCGAAGGGGAGAGCGAGCTGGCAACCGCGGTGAAGGTCGCTCCCGATGCCCTGAACAGCAGGATGCTCCTGGCCTCGTACTACATGAGGTCGGGCAGCGCTCCCAAGGCCCTGAACGTCCTCAAGGGGGGGCTGAGCGGCAAAAAGGGTGATGCGCTCCTCTACAACAGCATTGCCTCGGTGCACCTCTCCCAGAACAGGCCTGATCTGGCCCTGGCGAGCATCCAGAAGGCCAAGCAGGTCGACCCCGCGTTTCCCGCCTCCTACCAGAACCTGGCCACCTACTATGCCGCCTCGGGCAAGTACGACAATGCCATTGCCGAATACAGTGCACTGCTGCGCGTCGATCCCCGCAACCTGCGCGCCATGCTCGGTCTGGCCGCTTTGTACGAGATCAAGGGTAACGACCGCGAGGCGCTCGCCTTCTATGACAGGGCAACCGACACCGGCCAGCCCGCGGCTTTCCTGACAAAGGCCACCTACCTGGCCAAGAAGCGCGAAACCGGCAAGGCCATAAAGGTCGTTGACGAACTGCTCAAGAAGGATTCCCGTAATCTTGCGGCGCTTGAGATGAAGGGCCGCCTGCTGATGGTGGAAAAAGAGTACAAGCAGGCCGTCAAGGTCTTTGATGAGGTGGAAGCGGTCAAGCCGGATGCGGGCGTTGCCCTCAAGATCGGCGCCTACGTGGCAATGAAGGATACGTCCAAGGCCGTTTCCCAGGCCAGGGTCTTCATCGACAAGTATCCCCGCTCCGCCAGGGGCTATCTGGTGCTTGCCTCCGTCCACGAGAGCCTGGGTGACCGCAACCGCGCCATGGCCGAGGTCAGAAACGGCCTGCGGGTGGAACCGGGCAACGGGGAGGCTCTGGTCAGGCTGGGTAATCTGCTGGAGTCGGCCAGGGACCACAACCAGGCCATGGCCATGTACGACGAGGCGCTGAAGAAGAATCCGAATTATGTGCCGGCCCTGTTCGCCCAGGGTGCGCTGCTGGACAGCACGGGCAAGAAGAAGGAGGCGGTGGCCAGGTACCGCGCCACCCTGGCCAAGTCGGAAACCTATGTGCCTGCCCTGAACAACCTGGCCTATCTGTGCGCCTCCGGCTTCGGCAGCAAAGAAGAGGCGCTCAGGCTGGCCGTCACCGCCTTCAAGCTGGAACCGGGAAACGCCGGAATCATGGATACGCTTGGCTTTGCCCTGCTGAAGAACAGGCGCCTGGATGACGCCGCCAAGGTGCTGGAACGGGCAAGCACCCTGCTGCCCACTAATCCCACCGTTACCTATCACCTGGCCCTGGTGTACGCGGAGCGGGGAGACAGGGCCAGGGCAACGACGCTGCTGCAGAAGTCGCTCTCCCAGGGTGCGTTTGCCGACGCTCCCGCGGCCAGGTCGCTCCTTGCCGGGTTGAGGAAGAGATAAGAGGTTTCATGGGGGCTCGCGAGACCATTCTTGTCGCCGGAGACGTGCTGCTGGCAGCTGCCGCGCTGCTGCTGGCTGCGTGCGTCCGTTTCGGGTGGGCCGACATGGGGCCGCTATTGCGGGAGAACGCTACCCTGGGGAGCCTGGGGGTGTTTATCCTGGTGACGCTGTTCGCCTCCCATCTGATGGAGGGCTACGACCTTGAGCGGAACACGACCGGGCGCTAGATTGCCACCAACACCCTCTTCGGCGTCGTAACCTCATTCGCCCTGCTCTCCGTTGTCTACTACCTGGATCCCGCCATCGTGCTGGGACGCGGCGTGCTGGTCGGTTCCCTGCTTCTCTACCTGCTGTTCCAGTCCGGTTGGCATGCCCTCTTTCTGCTGAGCAGGCGCCAGGAACTCTTCGCCCATCGGGTGCTGATCCTGGGGACCGGTCCGCTTGCCAGGCAGATGGGAGAGCTGCTCTCCTCCACCAGCAGGAACCTGGCTATCGCCGGCTACGCCCCCTGCGTCAGTTCCGCCCCCCCTGGGGGGACCGACCGGGATGATGGCGGCAGCGTCGTTCCTCCGGAACAGGTCGTGGGGGAGGGGGGCGATCTGCTGCGCACCGCCCGCGAGACAGGGGCGGATCTGATCGTCGTTGCCCTCACCGAACGGCGGGGCTTCTTTCCCCTTGCTGATGTGCTCAAGTGCAAGCTGAGCGGCATAACGGTCATGGACGCCCCCTCGTTCTACGAATTCGTCACCGGCAGCCTGCTGCTGGAATCCATCACCCCCAGTTGGTTCATCTTCTCCAGCGGATTCCGCAGAACCACCCTCTTCAACATCTCCAAGAGAGTCATGGACATTCTCCTTGCCCTGGTGGGGCTGCTGCTGACCTTCCCGCTCTTCCCCCTGATGGCCGTTGCGATCAGGCTGGATTCCCCCGGCCCGGTGTTTTTCAGGCAAGAGCGCGTCGGCGCCGGCGAACGGCTGTTCACGCTGATCAAGTTCAGGACCATGCGCCAGGATGCCGAGCAGGCCACGGGCGCAGTCTGGGCCGAGAAGAACGACCCCCGTGTCACCCCCCTGGGGAGCTTCCTCAGGGGCTCCCGCATCGACGAGATCCCCCAGTTGATCAACGTCCTCAAGGGGGAGATGAGCCTGATAGGCCCCCGGCCGGAGCGTCCCGAGTTCGTCGAGAAGTTGAAGCTGGTCATCCCCTACTATTCCAAACGCCACTTCATCAAGCCCGGATTGACAGGCTGGGCACAGGTCAGGTATCCTTACGGGTCGTCCGTGGAGGATGCCGTGGAGAAGCTGCGCTATGACCTCTACTACACGAAGAACGTCTGTCCGTTTCTCGACACGCTGATCTTCCTGGAAACCATCAAGGTCGTCCTGTTCGGACGTGGCGGCCGCTAAACCACAGAAGCTTTTTTCCGACGAAAGGGGAAACCACATGAGGCTGATACCGCTGTTTCTGATGCTGCTGCTGGCGCTTCCGCTCTCCTGCCACGCCGCGGATTACGTGATCGGCGAGGGGGATGGACTGGATGTTGCTGTCTGGGGCGTCAAGGAACTGACCTTTTCGGTCAGGGTCCGTCCGGATGGTAAGATCACCGTGCCCGGCCTGGGTGACCTTTCCGCCAGCGGGCAGACACCGACCGAGCTGCAGAAAAGCCTGACGGAAAAGCTTAAGGATCTGGTGAAGAACCCGATAGTAACCGTAACCGTGCGCGAGATAACCAACAGCAAGGTGTATATTTTCGGGAGTGGAATAAATTCAGGGGTATACGATCTCAACCGGCGCACCTCACTCTTGCAGCTCCTCTGCTCCATCGGCAGCCAGGCCTCCGTGGATTCCACGTCAGCGGCGGGTTCAGCGGGTGGAGCCACCTCGAAAGTAGCCGATTACAAGCGCGCCTATGTGCTGCGTAACGGCAAAAAGATCAAGGAAAACTTCTACCGCCTGTTCATCGACGGCGACACCTCTGAAGATGTGATCATCGAATCCAATGACTCCATTTTCGTTCCCCAGCTCCTGGACCGGAATATTTATGTTCTCGGCGCGGTGGCAACGCCGCGCGCCCTCGAATACCGCGAGGGGATCAAGGTGATGGAGGCGATTCTGGAGGCGGGTGGCTTCACCAAGTTCGCCGATCAGAACGACGTCATCATCCGCAGGAAAGAGGGGACAAAGGATGTGGCCCTCGAGGTGAAGGCAAAGAAACTGATCAAGGATGGCGACCTGACCCAGAACGTGCCTCTTCGGCCGGGAGACTACGTCGTGGTCAGGGAGAGCATCTTCTGATCCGGTTGAACGTTACCAAACCAGTACAGCTGCTACGCATGCGGGGTGTCGATGTCGGACTCGGAATTTGATTACAAGAAGTACCTGGAGCTGATTGTCAGGAAGAAGGAGCTGTTTGTCAAACTGGCGCTCCTGATCATGACCATCGCCATTGTCACAAGCTATGTTCTGCCCAAAAAGTATGAGGCTTCCAGCACGGTCTTCATAGAGAAGAACGTGATCAGCGAACTGGTCAAGGGAATCACGGTCACTCCCTCCATGGAAGACACCATCAAGGTTCTCACCTATGCCATCACCAGCCGCACCCTGCTCAGCAAGGCTGCCGAGAACCTGGACATGAACGTCACCCGCAAGGGGGGCGCGGACATGGAAGCGCTCTACCTGACCTTGCAGAAGAATACGGTGGTCAAGGTCAAGGACAAGAACCTGTTCACCATCTCCTACACGGACAAGAATCCCCAGATGGCCAGGGATTTCGTCAACACCCTGGTCCGGCTCTACATCGAGGAAAACACCTCTTCCAAGCGTGGTGAATCCTACGACGCCACCAAGTTCCTCGGCGAACAGATCGACACCTTCCGGGAAAAGCTGGAAAAGGCTGAAAAGGAACTCAACGACTATAAACGCGACAAGGGTGGGGTGATCGCGGTGGATGAGGCCAAGCTGTTCGAGGAGATCAATGTTTCCCAACAGAAGCTGTACGACCTGGAACTGCGCCGCAGGCAGCTGGAGGGAATGCGCAGGGTCACCAGAAAGTCCGGCGATCCCCTGCAGGCACGGCTTTCGGCCCTCCAGCGGCGGCTTGACGAGTTGCGCGTCCAATACACGGACAGCTATCCCGAGGTTCTCCAGATAAAGGGAGACATGGAGACAATCAGGGCACAGCTGAAAACGCGAGGCACCACCTTTCAGCCCTTGGATCCCCAGGAGTTGGAGAAGATCGACTCGGAGGTCGCCGCCATCCGGGCCAGCGAGTCCAGCCTGAGACGGTACATCTCCACCAACCAGTCGCTGCTGCGCAGCCTCCCTTCCGCCAAGGCCGATCTTGAGCGCCTGGAGACGGCGAAGAACAACCAGAAAAACATCTACGACCAGCTGTTCGCCCGCCACGGCCAGTCCGAGGTGTCCAAGCAGATGGAGGTCCAGGACAAATCAACCACCTTCCGTATCGTCGATCCGGCGTTACTGCCCCAGAAACCGGTCAGCCCCAACCGGCTGCGGATCATGCTGCTTGGCTTCATCGGCGGACTGGCGGGGAGCTTCGGTCTCCTATTCCTCCTGGACCAGATGGACGGTACCGTGAAGGACGTGGATTTCCTCAAGCAGTTCGGTGTCCCCGTGCTGGCGGTCATCTCCCGCATACGCATCCAGCGCGACATTGAACTGCAACGCAGGCGCACCAAGCGGTTGTGCCTGTACGCTGGAGCGTATTTCCTGTTTCTGCTCTGCTTTCCCCTGTCGGAACTCATCGGTTTGACCTTCATGGATACCCTGGTGGATGCCCTCAGGCCGGCGAACCTGGTCCAGAACGTCAAGGATCAGGTGCGGTAGAGGTCGGGTGGCTGCTATGGCTGGAGAGGGGTACGGCTGTGTGCCCGGCATGACTATGTGCGAGGATAATCGATGAGCAGAATTGAAAAGGCAATGGAACGGGCCGCGCAGGTGCGCAACAGTGCCGGTGTTATGCGGCAGCCCCAGGAAACGGCGGCGCGGAGCGGCATGGTCCACACCGCTCCCCTGCCCGACATGGTGGTCAACAAGGTGATGTCGGACGACCCGCTGCTGGTTTCCCTGAACGATCCCGCCTCGCCCGTGGCGGAAGAGTATCGCAAGCTGAAGGCCATTCTGGTGAAGATGACCAGTGTCCACCCCTTCAAGAACGTGCTGATGGTGACCAGCGCTATCCCCAATGAGGGTAAGAGCCTCACCTCACTGAACCTTGCCATCAGCCTGGCCCAGGAATACGACCACACGGTGCTGCTCCTGGATGCCGACCTGCGGCGCCCCAGTCTTCACCGTTACCTGAACATCGAGCGCAACGTCGGTTTGGCCGATTGTCTCACCAGGGGGGTTGACCTGGGGGAGGCGATCATTCCCACCGGGATCGGCAAGCTGTCGGTGGTAACGGCCGGTTGTGCCGTATCCAATCCGGCGGAGCTGTTGTCCTCCGCTAGGATGAAGACCTTTGTCGAAGAGATCAAGCACCGCTATACCGACCGCTACATTATTTTCGACACTCCTCCCCTGCTTCCCTTTGCCGAGACCCGCTCCCTGGCGCATCTGGTGGATGGCGTCGTGTTCGTGGTCAAGGAACAGACGGCGACCAAGGACAATGTCAGTGATGCCATCGAGGCGCTCAAAGGCGCTGACCTTTTGGGGATCGTCTACAACGACACCACCATTACCCAGAACGTCGAGCGCTACTATTCCTATCGCAGCTACGCTGCGGTCAGCCCTGGCGAGAGCGCCTGATACCTGGAGTCAGCAGCAATGTATGAATCGTATTTCAACCTGCGCGCCAAACCCTTTGACCTGCTCCCGGATCCCCGGTTCATCTTCCTCAGCACGTCCCACAAAAAGGCGCTGACCTATCTGGATTACGGCATCAGGGAACGCTCCGGCTTCATCCTGCTCACCGGCGAGGTGGGTTCGGGCAAGACCACCCTGATCAGGGATCTGCTGGCCAAGCATTACGAGCGCGCCGTGCTCTCCAAGGTCTTCAACACCCGGGTTACCTCGGAGCAGCTGGTGGCGATGATCAACGACGACTTCGGTCTTGCCACCCAGGGGAAGGACAAGGTAACCCTGATCCATGACCTGAACGGTTTCCTGGTGGAGCAGTACGCCCTCGGCAACCAGCCGATCCTGATCATCGACGAGGCCCAGAACCTGGCGCCGGACCTGCTGGAGGAGGTGCGCATGCTCTCCAACCTGGAGGCATCGGACAGCAAGCTCCTGCAGATCATTCTGGTCGGCCAGCCCGAGCTGCGCGCAACACTCTCCTCCCCGGAGCTGCGTCAGCTGCGTCAGCGCATCAACATCAACTGCCACCTGCAGGCCTTGAACCGGGCTGAGGTGGAGCAGTACATACTGCATCGTCTGGATGTGGCCGGCAACGGGGCGGCGGTCGGCTTCTCCCCCGAAGCGCTGGACGCGGTGTACCGGTACAGCAGGGGGATTCCCCGCCTGATCAACATCATCTGCGATTTCCTGATGCTTTCCGCCTTTGCCGACGAGACCAACCGCATCTCCCTGGACATGGTGCAGGATGTGGTGGGGGACCTTGACTTCGATAACTACTACTGGTCCGGCAGCGTTGTCAGGGATGAACGGACTCCGGCTGCAACGGATGCCGCTGCCGCGCCCCCGCTCCCGGTATCCGACGAGCTTCTCGGCATGGTTTCCGAGATCTCGCGCAGGATGGAATCCCTGGAGAATTCCATAGCGGCTCCCCTGCAGGCCGCCCTCAAGGAGCAGAGCGACCGGCTGACCTCCCTGCAGACAGGCATAGCATCCCATGTGACGCAGACCAATGCGCAGATCCAGGATCTGAACAGGAAAATCGAGCAGCTGCGTCCCCCAACGTCCGCGGAACGGCTTGTTCCGGGAGAGACGGCGAAAGTCGGTTTCGTTCGCCGGGTCTTTGGCGGCGGTTCCTTCTCAAAATGAAAGCGCGTGGTAAACAATTCATGAAAAACGGTGTGGCTCAAACCCTGAGGGTTGGCGGAGTCCTTGGTGCCTGGGTGATGGTTGCGGGCGCCTGCCAGCCTGTCCGTGCTGCGGAGATGGAACTGGTGCCGTCCCTGTCCGTCAGCGAGGAATACAACGACAATGTGTATGAAACCGCCACTAACAAACGCTCGGACTACATTACCCGCGTCCGGCCCGGCGCGACGCTGCGCTATCTCGCCCCGCGGCTGCAAGGCGATGTCTCCTATTACTTCGAGTATCTCAAGTACGCCCGCAACAGCGAGGGGGACGAGTACAACCACGACGCCAGCCTGCGGGGCACGGTTACCCTGGTCGAGAACTTCCTCTTCCTCGACCTGCGGGACACCTACCGCAGAACCACCCTGGATGTCACCCGCAGCAGGGAAACCGAGAGCAGCCTGTTTCTCAACCAGACCGACGAAAACAATGCCACCATCTCCCCCTACATGCTCTGGCGCCTGGGTGAGAAGGGTACCCTCAAGACCGGCTACCGTTACACCGATGTGCGCTACTGGGGCGAGGGGATCGACAGGCGCGAGCACGGCGCGTTCGCCGATTTCAGCTATGAACTGACCTCCAAACTCAGCCTCACGGCCGGGTACGGCTTCACCCGCCTGTTGTCCGACGACACCGACTACGACAAGCACGACGCCTACGGCGGCTTCCGGTATCAGTACGCCGACAACTCCTTTGTCTACGGCCAGGTGGGCAACACCTGGCAGCTGTTCTCCGGTGGGGACTCCACGGACTACATCTTCTGGAACGCGGGCATAACCCACGACTTCTCCCTGTTCACGGCGACCTTTGAGACGCGGGTGGAGAATTCCTCCGATCCCCAGAACGGTTCGTTCGGCACGGCAAGCTCCTCCTCATCGGTCGACCCCTTGAGCGTCTCCACCAAGCAGACCAGTTACATGGGCCGTATCGACAAGAAATTCGAGCGCGGTTCCATGGGTTTTTCCACCACCTATACGGAGTACGATGACACCCAGGACAGCGGCTCTTCCCGCGACAAGCTTGCCCTCAGGCTTTTTGGAGCCTACGAGATCTACGAAAAACTGAATCTCGGCCTGTCCGTGACCGGGGAGCATACCGACTATGATTCCGATTACAATCAGCTGGACTCGGAGTACGACGAAGATTACCCCTATCGCCTCATCGGATCGGTCAGACTGAACTATGCCTTCAAGGACGACTTGTCACTGGGCCTGACCTACAGCTACGACACGCAACTCCGCGACCTGGACTCCACCTCGGACTCCATCGACGTCAACAGGGTGATCCTTGAGGTGCGGAAAACATTTTGAGGCTGAACGCCCTGACCATAGACGTTGAGGACTATTTCCAGGTCAACGCCTTTGCCCGGCACATCGGGCGCGAGCAGTGGGATGGCTATCCCCTGCGGGTGGAAGCCAACACCCGTCGCATCCTGGACATGCTGGACGAGTTCCAGGTCAAGGCCACCTTTTTCGTGCTGGGATGGGTAGCGGAGCGGGTGCCGACCCTGGTGCGCCAGATCCATGGCCGGGGGCACGAGATAGCCTGCCACGGCTATGGACATGAACTGGTCTACGTCATCGGCCCGGATGCCTTTCGGCGGGATATTCGCAAGGCCAAGGAAATTCTGGAGGATATCATCGGCGAGAAGGTCCGCGGTTACCGCGCCCCCAGTTACTCCATCACCAGGCAGTCGCTCTGGGCGCTGGATATCCTCATCGAGGAGGGGTTTTGCTACGACTCCAGCATCTTCCCGGTGTACCACGACACCTATGGCATACCCGATGCGCCCCGTTTTCCGCACGTCATCACACGCCAGTCGGGGAGCATCGCCGAATTCCCCCTGACCACCTATCCATTGAAATGTGGCAGCAGGGAATACCGCCTGCCCATTGCCGGGGGAGGCTACCTGCGCCTGTTTCCCGCTCACCTGCTGCGGCGTTGTATTGCCGCCATCAACGAACGGGAAAACCAGCCTGCCGTGCTCTACTTCCATCCCTGGGAGATCGATCCGGACCAGCCGCGCATCAAGGCCGGTTTCAAGTCGCGATTCAGGCACTACCTGAATTTAAACAGTACGGAAGGGAAGTTACGCCACATAATCGGCAATGCCCGTTTCGGGACAATGGAAAGTGTATTAAGGACAGTGGAACAGAACTCGGAAAACAAGATAAGCAGTGTTTTGAGGGTGAGAATGGTGGAAGGTCGATGAATCTTCGCGTCGAGACAATAGACGGTTCGCATGTGGGATGGGATAACTACGTCACGTCCCACCCCGAGGCGACCAACTACCACCAGAGTCCCTGGAGGAGGGTGGTCGAGCGCAGCTTCGGCCACCGGACCCACTATCTGGCGGCAACGGATGATGCCGGGCGCATCAGGGGGGTATTGCCTCTGGTGCATATGGACAGCAGGCTGTTCGGCTCGTTTCTGGTCTCGCTCCCCTTCTTCAACTACGGTGGACTGTTGGCTGACTCCAGCGAAGCGACGCGCTGCCTGCTGCGCAAGGCTGGTGAACTGAGAGCTGAACTCAACGCCGGCCACGTTGAGCTACGCCACTGTGGCAACGTTGTTGAATCCTTGCCGTCAAAACAGCACAAGGTCACCATGATTCTCTCCCTGGAGAAGAGCGAGGAAGCCCAGTGGAAGGGGTTCAACGCCAAACTGAGGAATCAGGTGCGCAAGGCGGAGAAGAGCGGCCTTGTTCCCGCTCTGGGTGGTCTTGAGCTTTTGGATGGATTCTACGATGTCTTTGCCCGCAACATGCGCGACCTGGGGACGCCGGTGTACGGTAAGGACTTTTTCCGCAACGTTCTGACCGAACTGCCCGAAGCGAGCCATATCATCAGTGTCAGCCACAATGGCAGGGTCATCGCCGCCGGCATTGTCACGTGGTTCCGGGATACCATTGAGATCCCCTGGGCTTCATCGATTGCCGACTTCAAGAGCATGTGCCCCAACAACATGCTCTATTGGGAGGCGATCAGGTTCGCCATAGGCGCGGGATTCGAGAAATTCGACTTCGGCCGTTCCACCCCCAACGAGGGCACCTTCAACTTCAAGAAGCAGTGGGGCGCGTTAGCGGTGCAGCTTCACTGGCAGTACCTGATGGAAGAGGGGAAAGCCTTGCCGGAGTTGAATCCCAACAACCCCAAGTACGAGATGGCGATCAAGATCTGGCGGAAACTCCCCTTGAGCCTGACCAGGCTGTTAGGTCCGCACATCGTGCGGAACATTCCCTGATATGACGGTCAGAGGCGACCTGCTCATGATCGTACATCGGGTACCCTATCCTCCCGACAAAGGGGATAAAATCCGCTCCTATAACCAACTCAGGTTTCTTACAGAACAAGGCTGGCGAGTTCACCTTTGCGCTCTGGCCGACGACCCGGTTGACCTGGGGCATGTCGAAGAACTGGGCAGGCTCTGCGCTACGGTTGCCATTGAGCCAATCAATCCCCTGTTTCAAAAGATACGAAGCCTATCTGCTCCCCTGCGTGGCCTCCCTATGAGCGCGCGTTTTTTTTACAGTTCCGATCTTCAGAAAAAGGTTGATCAGATCCTTTCGCATCACCCTGTTTCGGCTGTGCTCTGCTTCTGTGGTCCGATAGCCGAATACCTGCGCCGGTCATCCTGCACCCCCTTGTCGCAGGCATCTGACCGGCAGATGACCTGTGTCATGGATCTGGTGGATGTGGATTCGGACAAATGGGAACAGTACGCGCAACGTCATGCCGTACCGCTCAAATGGGTCTTCCGGCTCGAAGGCTGGCTTCTCCGGCGCTACGAGCAACAGATAACCCATTGGTTCGACGCGGTGGCGCTGGTTTCCGAGGCGGAGGCCGACGTCTTCCGGAACCGGACCGGTCTCCTACATAAAATACACGCCGTCGGCAATGGTGTTGATCTGGCCTATTTTCATCCCTCTGTGGAAACAACGGGCCAACGGAACCTCAGGATCAGTTTCTGCGGCGCCATGGGTTATCTGCCCAACATCGACGCCGTCTGTTGGTTCGCCCGCGAGGTGCTTCCGCGCATCCGGGAAACGCTGGGAGATGTTGAATTCTGGATAGTAGGCGGCGGGGCAGGTGAAGAGGTCCGGGTACTGGAAACGTATCCGGGGGTCAGGGTGACGGGACGGGTAGCGGATGTTCGCCCGTTTGTCTGGGAGTCTGACCTTTCGGTGGCGCCGATCCGCATCGCCCGCGGCATCCAGAACAAGGTGCTGGAAGCCATGGCCATGGGTATCGCCACGCTGGTAACTCCCCAGGCGTTCGAAGGGTTGGAGGTAGAGGCGGGAAGGGATCTGCTCGTGGTCCCGGCCGAACCGGAACTCTTTGCGGCGAAAGCCATAGAGATGCTCCGTGAGCTGGGCTGGCGTCACGATATGGCCCTCCACGCACGCCGAGCAGTGGAGGAGAAATACTCGTGGAGCGCGAGGTTGCAGGCACTGGATGAACTCTTGCGGGGAGCATCCGCCGATAGTGCTCCGTTTCCGGTGGTGGAGTGATGAGAGCGAGGGTGTCGGGAGAAACCCTGAAGACGACGTATTCGGTGATCATTCCGGCTCGGAACGAGGAGCGCAATATCGGCCATTGCCTCCAGTCCATTGATGCGGTTGACTGGCCGGACGATGATGTAGAGGTTCTGCTCATCGACAACGGCTCATCCGACGCTACGCCGGCCATCGCACGCCTCCACGGCGCTACGGTCTTTGTCCGGCCCGGAGATACTGTCGCTGCCTTGCGTAATTACGGCGCCGCCCAGTCCCGGGGAGAGATACTGGTGTTTCTGGATGCCGACTGTACCGTCCCCCGCACCTGGTTTCGTGAGGCTGCGCGCTACCTCGACACCGAAGACGTGGTCTGCTTCGGCAGCCCCCCGGTTGTTCCCCCGGACAGCACCTGGGTGCAAAGGGCATGGTATTGGGTTCGCAGGAAAGAGGGGATCACTGATACTGACTGGCTGGAGTCCATGAACATGTTTGTCCGGCGCCAGGCCTTCCAGCAGGTGGGTGGCTTCAATGCCGCACTTGTTACCTGCGAAGACTACGATCTCTCGCTTCGTTTGCGTCGTCTGGGGCGCCTGGTTTCCGACGATCGGATCGTTGCCGTGCACCACGGCGAGGCAGCCTCCTTGCTGCACTTCTTCCGCAAGGAGCATTGGCGGGCGCTGGGTAACCTGCGGGGTTTGGGGAGTCATTCCTTTCAGTGGCGGGAACTGCCGAGTGTGGCGCTGCCGATCATCTACTGCCTGCTGGTTTTTGCCCTGGCAGCGTTGCTTCTGGCAGGGGCTTTTCTTCCCCGGGATCTGCTTCTGTACGGCCTTGCCGGTCTCCTACTGATCTGGCAGGTGCCGCTGGTGGTGCTGGCCTTCTGGAAGATCCGCTCCAGCAGAGTTGTCGCAGTGTCGCAACTGTACGTGCTGTTCAACATCTATTTTCTCGCCCGCGGGTTGGCGAGCCTGCGCTGGAGATAACTGATGTCCGGAAAGGTTGAATCCATATGTGCGGCATAGCCGGCTTCTTCAGATCCTGCGCCCCTGGTGCCGATGAATCGGTACTTCGCCGGATGGGTGAGGCGATACGTCACCGCGGGCCGGATGCCGGTGGCGAGTACCTGGACGAACATGTCGGACTGGCCCACCGTCGCCTGAGCATCATCGACCTCTCCAGCGATGGCAACCAGCCGATGTTTTTCGGGGATGGTCGCTACGTGATCGTCTTCAACGGAGAAATCTATAACTATCGCGAACTGAAAGATGAACTGGAGAGAGCGGGAACCGTCTTCAATTCCCGCAGCGACACCGAAGTGATCTTGGCCCTGTACGCGGCAAAGGGGCGCGAATGCTTGAACGACCTGAACGGCATGTTCGCCTTCGCCCTGTGGGACAGAATGGAGAAGACCCTCTTTCTGGCCCGTGACCGGATCGGCAAGAAGCCGCTTTACTACTACCATGCAGGCGGCGACCGCCTGGCATTCGCCTCGGAGATCAAGGCGCTCCTGCAGGTTCCCGGGATCTCGCGGGAGATTGATCCGACCGCGGTGGTGGATTACCTCAAGTACCTGTATGTGCCGGCTCCGAAATCGATTTTTCGCAATATCCACAAACTCCCGGCTGGGCACTGGCTGGAACTGCGGGTGGGGAGTGAACCGAGGATCGGCCAGTACTGGGATGTGGACTTCTCGCGCACGAGAGGCGGAAGCATCGAGGATGCGGCCGATGAGCTGCTGTACCTCATGCGGGATGCCACCCGTTGCCGCATGATCTCCGACGTTCCCTTGGGTGCCTTTCTCAGTGGCGGCATCGATTCCAGCGCCGTGGTTGCCCTGATGGCTGGCGTCTCCAACGAAAAGGTGAGGACCTGCTCCATCGGCTTTTCTGACCGGACACATGACGAAACTCCCTATGCGCGCGAGGTTGCGGCCCTGTTCGGCACCGATCACCGGGAGTACATGGTTCGGGAAAACCTGCCGGAAACAGTGCTGCGTCAGGCGCGCTTTTTCGACGAACCCTTTGCCGATTCCTCCTCCGTCCCCACCTATCATGTCTCCAGGCTGGCCCGCCAGGACGTCACGGTGGCCCTGGCCGGCGATGGCGGTGACGAGAGCTTCGGCGGCTACGAGAAATACACTATCGACCGGCGCGAGCACCAGGCGCGTCAACTGGTTCCGCGTCCAATTCTGAGGTTTCTGCGGGGGGTTGCCCAGGGTCAGCCGGGAGTGGTGGCCCGCAAGGTCCGCACACTGACCGGAGGCGCCCTCTCCGATCCGGCCGTGGCTTTCTACCGTACCAATACCTTCATAGAGGACGATCTTCTCAATGAACTGCTGGGTGAACGCCTCAGGCGCGGAACCAGCGGCTATGATCCGTCGCGGCACACCGTGGATGCCTGGGATAAGATGCGGGGGGCGGATCATGTTGCCTGCATGCTCTACACTGATCTCAAAACCTATCTTCCCGATGACATCCTGGTAAAGGTTGACCGTATGAGCATGGCCCATTCCCTGGAGGTCCGGGCTCCGCTTCTGGATTACCGTGTCATCGAGTTCGCTGCCTCCCTGCCCAGTTCCTGGAAGATCCGCGGTGCCACCAAGAAATACCTGTTGAAGCAATCCTTCCGTAAGGTGCTTCCCGATTCCATCCTCCACCGGCGCAAGCATGGTTTCACGGTTCCGCTGGGCGACTGGTTCCGTCGGGACTTGCGTGGGGTGGCCGAGGAACATCTGCTGGGGCCCGGGATGGAGGAGTATTTCTCGCCGGCCTGCCTGCGGCGCCTCTGGCAAGAGCACCAGGATAAGAAGATGGATCATGGCACACTGCTCTGGACCCTGTTTTCCTTTTCTCTCTGGCGCATGAATTATCTGGGGACCAGCGGATGATGACCACGACCAGGCACATCCTCGTCCGAGAGACCGCGGGCATTTCCCGCTGTGGTGAGATCGTCAGGCTGGGCGTTCCCTGTGCCCGTGGCGAATTCCCGGCCGGTCAACCGGTGGCGCTCTCCGGCCCGGGAGGGGAGCAGCTACCTTGTCAGAGCAGGGTGCTGAAACAGTGGCCGGATGGTTCGTCAAAGTGGATTCTGCTGGATTTTTCCGCAACGGTTGGCGCCGGAGGGTCGTCGGAATATTCCTTTTTAGCGGCAGGGGATGCCTCGGCGGTTGCCGGCACGATACGGGTGCAGCCGGGGGATGAAGCCTGGTACGTCGACACCGGAAAAGCCGCTTTCACCATCGACGCCCGCACATTCCGCCCCTTCACTGCCGTGATGATAGACGGCGTGGATGTGCTGCGACCGTCAGCCAGTTCCTGTCTGCTCAGCAGCGGTGGTGCCGCTCAAACCGCTGCCGACATCCAAGAGATTACCCTGGAGGAAGCCGGGCCGCTGCGGGCTATTGTCCGTCTGGCGGGGCGTTTTTCCGAAAAGGCCCGCTTCTTCTGCCGCCTGCATTTCCTGGCCGACAGCAGCGCCGTGAAAATAGAATTCACCCTGCACAACCCGGCTGCCGCCCGTCACCGGGGCGGGCTGTGGGATCTGGGTGACGAAGGCTCACTGTTGTTCAGGAGCCTCGTTTTTTCTTTCGCCGCCAATGGGGTGGGAGGAGAGACCTGCTGCATCCCGGCTCCGGGGGGGACTCCCCTGGCCGTTCCCGGCGCTTCCCCTTTCTCCCTGTATCAGGAATCCAGCGGCGGCGAGAACTGGCGCAGTCCGGTGCACCGCAACCATGAGGGGCGGGTGCCCATGCAACGTCGCGGCTTTGTGACCGAGGTCAACGGAAAGGAGACATCATCCGGACTGCGGGCAACACCGCTGGTGTGGCAGGGGCAGGGACAGACCGGGATATCAGTAGCCGTTCCCCGGTTTTGGCAGGAATTCCCCGCCGAGATCGCGGTGGACGAGGGAATTCTCTGCTTTTCACCCTTCCCTGCCCGTTTTCCCGGTCCGCACGAACTGCAGGGGGGGGAGCAGAAGAGTCATGGGTTCTGGGTTGATTTTGCAACGGGAAGGGATGGCTTGGTCTGGACGCTTGCACCGCTCGTTGTCCATGCCGCTCCGGAGGTGTATCGGGAGTCGGGAGTCATCTACGACCTCCCGGGGAATGACGATCTGGTGGATCGGTTCGTCACCACAAAGGATCTGCTGGCCAAACGGGAGGTTGCCGACGAGTACGGCTGGCGCAATTTCGGTGAGATCCCTGCCGATCACGAGGCTGTCTTTCACAAAGGCCAGGAGACCTTCGTTTCCCACTACAACAACCAGTACGATTTCATTGCCGGGCTTTACCGCAAATTCTTCGCCACGGGGGATCCGGGATGGCGGGATCTGGCCGCGGACCTCGCCCGCCATGTGCGGGACATCGACCTCTACCACACCGACGGGGATCGCGAGGAGTACAACCACGGCCTCTTCTGGCACACTGACCACTACATCGACGCCGGCCTTTCCACCCATCGTTCATTTTCACGAGAGCATCTGAAAAACAAGGATCCGCGCTTCTGCGGCGGCGGACCGGGGGCTGAGCACTGCTACACCAGTGGCCTGATGTATCACTACTTCCAGACCGGAAACGAGGATTTCAGGCAGGCGGTGCTGGATCTGGCCCAGTGGGAGCTGAGTGCCCTCATGGGGCCGGCAGCTGTGCTGGCGGCCCTGAAGCGCGGCCTGGGCTATGTCTCCCTCTGGCGCTCCTGTCGGGGAGAGAAGCGGCTCTTTCCCCGTCACCCCCTGACCCGGGGCACCGGCAACGCCATCTCGGCCTGCATCGATGCCTTCGAGGCCGGAGGGGGGCGACGATTTCTGGATGAAGCTGAGCGCTTGATCAGGGATACCCTGCACCCTGAAGACGACATTGTCCGTCGGGACCTGCTCAACGCGGAGATAGCCTGGTCCTATACGGTCCTTCTGGTGGCGGTTGGCAAGTATCTCGATAAAAAGGTGGAGTTGGGGGAACAGGATGCCGGTTTCGCCCATGCCCGGGCATCCCTGCTTGTCTATGCGGGGTGGATGCTGGAGAACGAGTACCCCTACCTGGAAAAGCCGGAGATTCTGGAGTACCCCAACGAGACCTGGGTGGCCCAGGATCTGAGGAAGAGTGTGATCTTCTGCCAAGCTGCCCGATATGCGGATTCACCGCGGACCAGGGATGCCTTCCTGGTAAAGGCGAGGTTTTATTACGAATACGCCTGTGGCGAGTTGTCCCGGTTTCCCAGTTCATGCTATGCCCGGCCGCTGGTGCTCATGCTGCAGAATGGCTGGGTAGGGGAGCGGTTGTCAGCTGAGGTTCCCGAGGAATCTTACATGGACGGCCATAAACCGTTAGGTCGTCCGGTTCCCTATCTCACCCTGTGGAGCGTGTTGTTGAGAGCTTCATCTGGCATTGTACAGGCCTTCAGGGAAATAAATATAAAAAGAGAACTGGCATGGCTGAAGGCGCGGTTGTAATCGGTATCTGTCCACTGAAATCACGGAAGGCACTGAAATGAGAAGATAATCGGGCAATAGAAATCTGAACAAATGGTTGTTCATATTTATTGAGGGAAATGCATCATTTTTTTTTCGGTGTCTTCCGTGTTTTCCGTGGACACGTGTTTTCCCTGTGAATCATCCACTGAAATCACGGAAGGCACTGAAATTAGAGATAATCGGGCAATAGAAATCTGAAGAAATGTTGTTCATGTCTGTTGTGGGAATTGCATATTTGTTTTTTCTGTGTTTTCCGTGTTTTCCGTGGACAGATAGTACAAAAAACGGAATGAGGAATGATAGATGAGCGGTGACCTGTTTGCAACTTCAGTTGACACAACTCTTCTTTACGAGAAGGAAACTTACGCCATACGTGGAGTCGTATTTGAGGTTTATCGGGAAATGGGGTGCGGATTTCTGGAGGCTGTGTATCAGGAGTGCCTGGAAAAAGAGTTCAACAGATGCGGTATTCCATGTGCTGCGCAACAGGAACTGAAACTGAGCTACAAAGGTACTCCGTTAAATCAAACATATCGTCCCGATTTTGTCTGTTTTGATTCCATCATTGTCGAGATCAAAGCACTTTCTGCCACAACCGGAGAACATAAAGCCCAGGTTTTGAATTATCTGAAAGCATCGGAGAAGCGGCTTGGTCTTCTCGTCAATTTCGGGTGTTATCCAAAAGCAACCGTAGAACGGATTGTGCTATAAATATGTCCACTGAATACTCTAAATAAAGAAAATAACGGTTGATTGTCCACTGAAGACACTGAAAGCACGGAAAGTTTGGAATAAAGGCAAATGACTGGTACTTTTGTGGTTCTATGTTTTGTGGCAAAAAAATATGTAATCAGGAAGTTTGGAATAAGGAATGAAAGGTTTCCTTTCGGTGCCTTCCGTGATTTCCGTGGACACGAATCTGTTTTTGAAGAAGGTTGATCTATTCAGTGCTTCCCATGGATAATCGGGATTAAAAATACACGTAATTATCCACTGAAGACACTGAAAACACTGAAAGTTTGAATGAAAGTTACCTTTCGGTGTCTTCCGTGATTTCAGTGGACACGAATCTGTTTTTAGAAAAAGGGTGATTATTCAGTGGCTTCTGTGCTTTCCGTGGACATACAGGATTCAAAAATACACACCCCCAAAATCATCCACGTGGTTATTTCCATGGTTGTTGGCGGGGCCGAGCGGCTGGTCTATGATATGGTGCGCTATCCGGTCTTTGCCGCCAATCCCCCGGTGGTCTGCTGCATGGACAGCCTGGGGGAGTTGGGCGAAAAGCTGATCCGGGAGGGGTACCGGGTCTACTGCAAGGGGCGCCGCCCCGGGCTGGATCTGGAGATGGTCACCTGGCTCAGGGACATCATCAGGCGGGAAAAGGCAGATGTGGTCCATGCCCACCAGTACTCCCCCCTTTTCTACGCGGTGCCGGCGGCCCTGCTGGCCGGCAGGGTCAAGCTGGTCTACACCGAGCATGGCCGCTTCTACCCGGAACGGAAGAGCTGGAAGCGAACCCTCTTCAACCCGCTGTTGGCCCTGGGGGTGGACCATCTGGTATCCATCTCCCGGGCTACGGCCCAGGCCATGGCCAGCTACGACAATTTTCCGCTGCGCCGGATCCGGGTCATCCATAACGGTATCGACACCACCAGGCTCAATCCTCCCGTTGACAAGGCTGCCAAGCGGCGGGAACTGGGGCTGTGCCCAACCTGCCGAATCATCGGCACCGCCGCCAGGCTCAACAGCATCAAGAACATCGACATGATGTTGCGGGTGCTGAAGCTGGTGGTGGAGAAAGTACCGGACACCTGTCTGGTGATAGCGGGGCAGGGGGAGGAAGAACAGCGCCTCAAGGCTCTGGCCGTTGAACTGGGCATTGCCGATAGCGTGAAATTCATCGGTCTTCGCTTTGACCTTCCCGAGGTCTACCAGTTGTACGATGTGTTTCTGCTGACCTCGTTTTCCGAAGGGATATCGGTGACGCTGCTGGAGGCCATGGCCAGCGGGGTTCCGGCGGTGGTGACAGATGTGGGGGGGAACCGGGAAGTGGTGGTAGAGGGAGAGACGGGGTTCATGGTAGCGGTGGATGATGATGGTGCCATGGGGGCCAGAGTCGTCCGGATGCTCGCCGATACGTCCTCGTCTCCCGCTGTGGGTGACCGTGCACGGGAACGGGTTGCGGCGGCATTTTCCGTTGCCGGAATGATGAACAATTATACCGAACTGTACGGGTGTAGTAATTTCAGGTAGGTTGTAGCGTGCGACCAATGGAACATGGGATGATGCCTTGTCGCAAACAGTTCTCGAGGTGAGGCGATATTATGAGGCTCAAGGATTATGAGCGGGCCGCAATTCTGACAACGGTGAGATTTTTCGACAGCAATGCCCGCGTGTATCTGTTCGGTTCTCGCGTCGATGATACCAAAAAGGGGGGAGATATCGATTTGCTGCTCATGTCCGGCAAGATAACAGCAGATACCAAGAGAGCCATCAAAATGAAACTCTACGAGACTCTCGGTGAACAGAAGATTGATATCGTCGTGGCAGCGGATGATTCAGATCCCTTTGTACGGCTTGCGCTTGACAGCGGGTGGAATTGTGACTGACAGGATGCGGTTGTTGTTGGCGCGTGAACTGCAACTGCTTGTGGATGCCAGGGGTGTAATGGTCTGCCAGGAGGATATCGGTGACGCTGCTAAAGACCATGAACAGTGGGGTTGTTATGAGTACTGCAGGGGAACAGCAGGGGCGTATTGATGGATATCAGTCAGAAACGGGGCAGAGAGATATTTTGCGTCTGGGGAATGATGAATAATGTGTATTAGCAGTCATACTTATCTAATTGATTTTGCGGAGGTAGCGTGACATACGATGATGACCATATTGAGCAGTTGAAAAAAGCCTACTCCGAAAACAAGGTCTCTGACTCTTATATTGAAGACAGGTTCTCTTCAGCCATCGGAAGAATTCTGCACGAAGCGCAAGTCAGTTTCGTGGTCGAAGCCATAACAAAGCACCGAATCACAAGTGTTCTGGAAGTTGCGCCTGGACCGGCGCGTCTGACTGTAGATATTGGAGCATCGTGTCGTCAGACGCATGGCACTATCATGGACTTCAATGTAAATATGCTCGAACAGGCGCAAAAAAGGTTGTCTGCCTCCGGGCTTGCAGAAAACTGGAAATCTGTTGCCGGTGATGCCTTTGACATGCCATTTAAGGATATTTTTCAACTTGCATACTCATTCAGATTCATCCGGCACTTTCATAAAGAAGACAGAAATCGGATCTACAACCAGATACATCAGCATCTTGAACCAAACGGTTTTCTCATATTCGATGCAATAAACCGTCAGGTTTCTGAGCCGCTTCGCGCAAATGCCACAGTCGATGAATATCCTATTTACGATGAACTATATGATTTTCAACAGCTTGAGCAAGAATTGAAACAGAATCAATTCAGGATTGTCGAGTATATCGCGGTACAACGCTGTTATTCACTGCTCAGCAAAATACAGATACTGATCGGGCCACGTTCCGAAAAACTGGCATACCGTTTGATGAAATTAGTTGAGGCTGCGAAAATCGGTCAACCCCTTGAGTGGATCGTATTGTGTCAGAAAATATAGGTAGGATCCTGTATTTATGTGGTGCCATAGAACCTCACCGGGAGGGCATTTCCAAGGAGGTATTCTCGCTGCATCGGTATTTCCGGGATAGTTGTGTTATTGGAACTTCCCCTGATGGGGGTTTTTTGCGTTCCCCATCACAAGGGTATTTCGCTTTTCCTGCCAATTTATTGCCTTCGCTTAGGTTTTGGGCTCAGCTTGCGGCGAGAAATTTTCAACTCATCCACGTGTTTCACGGTATCGACTGTTATCACTATCTGAAAATGCGTGGTAATAAGCCAATGATCTTGACTGCCATCTCGGTTGATAATGTGCTGTCTGTCGACCACTATGCAAAGGTGCGTAAGATCGTGGTGGAGTCAGTTCGGGATCGCGATCACCTCCTTAGTGTTGGTCTGCCCCCAGAGAAAGTCACAGTCATCTATCCAGGAACTGATCTCTCTGTGTTTAGAGCCGTTGCGCCTCCCCCAATCAAGGACCGCTTCCGGGTTGTTTTTGCCAGTAGTCCTTTTGCTGTGGAATATATGGAGTCGCGGGGAGTGCGCCTAATGCTGGAAGCGGCAAAAGCGAGAGACAACATTAAGTTTGTCCTTTTGTGGCGTAAGCGTGGAAATACAATAGAGTTGCTGAAGCAGTGGATAGCAGAACTTGGCGTGACTAACGTCACTGTGATTCATAATGACCTGAACGATATGAGCCGATTCTATCAGGAAAGCCATGCAGCTATCGTACCATTCACTACTGCAAAAAACACAAAGTCTTGTCCCAATTCAGCTGTCGAGAGCTTGGCTACTGGAAGGCCAGTACTTGCCTCATCGAGAGTAGGTATTGCTGATGTAATTGTTAGTGAAAGATGCGGAGTGGTTTTCGAACCACAGGTTGATAAGCTTGTCCAGGCACTGGATGATATGATTGTCAACTACGCGAAGCTGCAATCAAAAGCAGAGAGGTGTGCGCAAACGCATTTTAGTAACGCGGCTTTTTTCGAGTCCTACAATAAGTTGTATTGTAACGTTCTTTACTCTGAACGATAGGCTATAAGTAAATATGTCATTAAAAAATTCACTCTGCGACATCAGCAAACATAGCTTGATATATATGCTTGGATGGGGGATTGCCGCTGCAATACGATTAGGGATGCTGCCCCTCTTCACCCGTTGCTTAGGACAACAGGATTACGGAATCATCTCTATTTTGGATAGTTCTGTTGAATTGTTACGTATACTCTGTGCGTTGGGATTCAGTTCTGCTATTGTGAGATTTTATAACGACAGTACGGATGTTTGCTTCAGGCGCACGGTTATGGCTACAGGCGCTTGTTTTTCCTTGCTTGCTACTGTTTTTTTTGGTCTTGGCATTTTTCCTTTTAGTAAACAAATCTCAGAATTCATTTTAGGAAATGGGGTAAATGTACTCTACTTTAAACTTGCATTTGCTACCATATTGCTCAATATAATTAGAAGTGTTGCTGATTCATATTTAACAGTTAATAAATACTCAGTGCAATACATTGTAATTAATACTGTTCAAGTTGTGTTCCAGTCGTCACTGAATTTATATTTAGTTGTGTTCAGAGATCTTGGTGTTACTGGAATGTTGGTAGGAAATTTATTGGTTGCCTTTATTTTTGATGTAGGCTTGTATGCATTCGTAGCTTTTAAGAATGGCCTTGTCATTGATTTTAAGGTGATAATTCCAATGCTCAAATTTTCACTTCCTCTTGTTCCGACTGTGTTGGCTGCGGCAGCCATGCATAACTTAGATAGATTTTTTATCAAGTTTTTCGCCTCAATGGAGGATGTTGGTCTTTATTCGCTGGCATATCAGTTTCCTTTTATGCTCAATACTGTATTTATGAGTTCATTTGTACGGATTTGGGAGTCAAGTTCTATCTACGAAATAGCTAAATACCCCGATGCCTCCTACCAATACGGCAAAATATGCACCTATTTCATGACAATATTGGCTTATGCTCTTCTCATTTTAGCAGTTATGTCCGATCTTGTTATGAAGATTTTTGCTGCACCTTCCTACTTTACTGCGCACGAATATATTCCAATAATTTCGTTGGGCGTCTGGGGTTATGCTTTGCATACTTTTGTACGCGTGGGTGTTAATCTATCAAAAAAAACGCACTTATTTACTATAAATTACATGCTGACGCTGATATACAACGTTGGATTGAATTGTCTACTTGTTCCAAAATGGGGTGCTTTTGGGGCTGCTTGGGCCACTGTTGGTACTTATTTCGGTTTTAGTATTGGAGGTTATATAGTCTACCGAAAGTATAATTGTGTAAATATTGAGTGGTCAAGGCTTGTAATGGTAGTTTTAATGGCAGTTTCATTGGTTGCAATAAAGCAAAACACATATATAGCTAATCAATTATATTATATTATTTTAGAGATATGTTTAATCGTTCTTTTTCCAATACTGTTGATTGCGTTTATCTTTGCTACAAAACAACCAGAAGTTATAGTTATAAAAAACATTTATGCTGCAATGCGGAAATTTATCTAAAATATTAAATTTTAAATCGTGAAGTATTATAGGCTGGTGTGTTGAATGAAAATTCCAATAGTTATGAAAACGTGGGCTGGTTCTGAATCCTATGATTTTTTATATATATTTAAAAGTATTTCTAGTATTCTGTCATCTAATTTACCAAGCTGCGTTGAACTTGTGATTTATGATGACTGTTCAACTGATTCTCGAATGACTGATTTTTTTGATAAGGTGCTTCGTAGTGATTCAAGAGTCAGGGTTGTTAGAAATCACATCAATCGTGGACCTAATGCAGGTCAAGAGCATGCATTTTCAATGGTTTGCCAAGAATATAATGATGCTCCTTTCTATGTAAATGTTGATGATGATGTGGTTTACCATCGCGACTGGTTTTCTAGGTTGTCAGGCGCCTACAATGATTTTATTGCCGATGAGCGCAATGGAATATTTTCAGCCTTGAATATGCCTTTCAGGCGTGAGCATTCAATTGAGCGTTTGAATGGAAGAACCTATCTACTGAAATGGAAACAACCTGCGTTGAACTGGCTGATTCCCCGGAAAGTATACGAGGATGTCGGGCCATTCCGAGATGAGGGGATAGCTTATGATACGGCTTATACCCACTGGTCTCGCTTGAAGAATTACCCGATAATTTGTATGACCCCGAGCTATGTCCAAAATATCGGTCTGCAAGGAGCATATGCAAAAGGAAGCATGACAACTTCACGCGATTTTTTGGGAGAAGGTGGTGGCTATGGCAAATTAAGACAATTTCTGAACGCCATTAAGTATGACATAAGTCGCCTACCTTCTTTTGTCAGAGATAGATCTTCTTGTTTACCAAAGATTATTGCTCCCATACGGTGGGGTAATGAGTTTGTATTCGAAGGAGAAAATATAAATGGAGAAAATATTGCTTTTTATTTGTTGGATTCGTATTTAAAATTGGGATGGCGTATTGATGAAATTGAGAGCAGATTTAATTCTGTAAAAACATGGCAAATAAAAAGTCCTTTACAGTTGATATCGATTAATAAAACAAACAACATATCTGAGCGCTTTATTGATGCAAATTGGAAATTTATGCCCAATATTAGAGAATGTAAAGAGCTTCAATTGAATAATATTTCTGTTGGTAAAATTTTTAAATCAATTTACGCAAGTATTGCGGATATGCACCGGAATATGATTGCTCATAATAAAATTAGAAATGATAATCTGTATTTTGATGCAGACAGTTCCTGTTGTCATTTAGCTTGGTTTGGTTTTGAACCGTATCAAGGTCTTATAAATATTAATAATGTTCGTAGTCTTTTGAATAGCTACTGCTGTGCGGTTGATAGATGGGCGACCGATGAGCTTAAGGAAAAAAAAGCAATTTCATCTATTCAAACATATGCTCCAGAGATTTTTGATGGGTGTGGAGCGAACTGTGCATCCGATGTCTATTCTATTGGTGCTTTATTGGCTTCATATGTAGATGATGATGTTAATACTATTGATCAGTTTAAAACACGACGTCAACAATGGGATCAGGGATACATTCCTGAAAAATTAGGTGAATTTTCTCCTGTTGTAAGAAAAGCCTTGAACCCCAGTCCTGGTAATCGTTATTCGAATGTAATTGATATGGCCAAAGATTTTTTTAAAGTTGCTACAGTATGAAAACATTATTGATTTCAGAGATTTTTCCTCCAAAAATTGGTGGCAGTGGTCGTTGGTTTTGGGAGATATATTCTAGGCTCGACTATGAATCCTATATTATTGCTGCTGGAAAAGATGCTTTTGCGACCGAATTTGATTTACAGCATTGTCTATGTTGTATCCGCTGGCCTTTAGCTTTTTCAAGCTGGGGCTTGTTGTCTTTTTCTGCAATTGTACAGTACCTGAAACTAATAAAGCTTCTGCACTTAACGGTAAAGCTCAAACATATTTCTGTAATTCATTGTGGTCGTGGTCTGCCGGAGGGGCTATTGGGCTGGCTTGCATGGAAATGGCTCGGCATCCCCTATCTTTGTTATGTTCACGGGGAGGAATTGCCTACCTATCATAGTAGTAGGCAATACAAACTCCTCTCTCAACTGGTTTATGCAAATGCACATCGTATCGTTGTAAATAGCAACAATACCCATCGCTCCTTTGTCAAATATACGGGACTGTCTGATACCGTTCATATCATGCACCCGGGGGTTGATACCTCTTATTTCACTCCTGCAAATCGAAATGAAGAAATCAGTCGAAAATATGGTTGGAGTGGGAGGAAGGTTGTCCTGACGGTCGGAAGGTTGCAAAAACGAAAGGGACATGATCATGTGATATTGGCCATGGAGCGTATACGTCAAAGTATTCCCAATGTTCTATATTCTATCGTTGGTGATGGGGAAGAGCTAGGTTACTTGGAATCTCTTGTTACTTCACATGGTCTTGGCGATTATGTGCAACTTCTCGGAAAAGTTGACGACGCAACTATGCTTGCCTGTTATCAACAGTGTGATCTGTTTGTTCTGGCTAATCGAGAGGTTGACGGAGACTTTGAGGGGTTTGGCATGGTGCTGGTTGAAGCGCAGTCATGTGGTAAACCGGTTGTTGCCGGTATGTCGGGTGGTACGGCCGAAACCATGATCCAGGGTTATACCGGAATGCTGGTGGACGCTGAAAGCCCGGAAGCCATCGCAGATACTTTGACGCAATTGCTTTCCGATGACGAAATATTAAGAGTTATGGGACACTTTGCCGCGGAATGGGTCCGCCGGAAATTTGACTGGAATGTGTTGATTCGGCAGGCGGAAGGAATTTTTTCTGAGCTTTCCTCTAAGAGATGAAAAGTCCTGTGTTGAAAAGATGTCTTTGGGCTGTACCAGCTTTAATGCTTATCGGGGTATTGCTCATATCCTGGCATTACAGTAAAAGCCCTCTCGAAGTTTCCAGGATTTTGTTGCGCGGTATGACTCTCCATGGTGTCAGCATGCTTGTTGCGCTGCATGATCCCGCGCCAATAACTATGCCTTGTCCTGTTGGTCCCGATAAAATAACGACTTTCCCTGATGGCTTCGTTTCTTCCGCAAAACTGGCAGAGGTTATTGGAAGTATGTTCCCTGGGGAAACCGTAGTGGTGAGTCGTTATGATAACAGTCCTCTCATTCGCAGTAGGTATCCGTTTTCCTATCAACCATCGTCGGATCCCCGTCTTGCCTCTTTGAGAGAGAAATACGGGCTGTCTAAACTCGCCGTTACGACTGATGATGATTTCTTGCAGATAATCACCATATTGGATTGGGTTCATGGGCAATGGGTGCATGGAACGAGCGGAGCGGATGCGTTCGCCCCGGGAGAGTTCGATGCAGGTGTTATTCTTTCTCATTCTCGTCATGGCAAGCGGTTCTGGTGCCATGTCTATGCCATGACTTTCATTCAGGTCGCATCAGCACTCGGGCATCAGGCTCGTCTCGTATCCTTGACAAAGGACGGTTATGAATCCTCCGATATGCACGCGATTGCCGAGGTTTGGAGTAACCGATATGTAAAATGGGTCGCCGTTGATCCTGATTTCAACATCTGGTACGAGCGTGACGCTATGCCCTTGAGTGTCCTCGAGATCCATAATGCAGTAATGGATCGAACAACCGATCGCATTACGATAGTTAAAGGAAGGCGGAGGGCCGATGCTGAGTTTGAACGCCGCATTCCGATATTATTTAACTACTATCGCTGTTTCAATGTCGACATGAGAAATGATTGGCTTTCAAATAGATATTTTCCTGGCCATCCGCGACGGAGCGACGTTGCTACACTCTTCTGGGATGACAGAAGGTTGCCGCCAGTGCTGACTTTGATGACAAAGATCAATCACCCCCACGCCCTGTATTGGGATATCAACAAGACGCATGTCTCTTTCGTTCGGTCCAATAAATCAACCAGGACAATACCGATATACATGGATACAGTTACACCCAATTATTCTCATTTTGAGATAACCGTGGATGATGCTTTTAGGATTAGCGAAAAGTCTGCAAGATTTAACTGGAAACTGCATAAAGGAAGGAACTCACTGACGGTCTGTTCGGTTAATTCTTTTGGCCACAGGGGAGTGCCTGTAAAGGTAACAGTTGACGTTGGCCTAGAGCGAGGGAAGTGACTGTGGGAAAAATTCTCCTACTTTTGCTCATTATGGTAACCGGTTTTTCCGCTCTGATGAGGCCGTGGATTGGGATTTCTTCGTATTATTTTCTTTCACTGCTCGGCCCCCAATATATCTGGTGGTGGGTTTTTGATGGGGTGCGGGTATCGCTTCTTGTGGCAGGATTCGCTATAGCCGGGATTGGCATTGATCTATTAAAGGGAAACCTTGCCCCTCGACTCCTCAAGACCCGCCTCAATCTCTATGTTTTGCTCCTCTGGGTGTTTCTGGCCGTTTCCTATTGGCTTGGCCCGTTTGTCGATTTGTATGCTTCTGGTGGCCGTACCCCGGAGCAGATTTTTTCGCTCATGAACAATGTGTTCCTGTTTTACTTCTGTGCCACGATTACCGTCGATGATCTGAAAAAAATTCGGTATCTCACGCTCGTCATGGTGGTGAGTGTCATATATTTGGCTTACTGGGCGAATGATCAGTATCTCTCCGCCAACTGGAGCCAGTTCAACATGGGGCGCTTGATGGGACCGAGGAGCATTGGTGGTGGCTCAATTTATGGCGATGAAAATGCTTTTGCCATGTTCTTTGTTACAGGACTCCCGTTTGTCTTTTACCTGGGGATGGAAGTCCGTAAGAAATGGCTCCGGTATCTGTTGTGGGCAGTTATCCCGTTGGGGGGGCATGCAATCTTTCTTACCGGTTCCCGTGGTGGTCTACTTGGTATTTGTGTGACTCTCTTTGTGGGGCTTTTCTTGAGTAAAAGGAAGATTCTGGCGATTCCTGTTTTGTTGGGGGCTTTCATGTTCTATCAGTGGCAGGCGGGTAGCGTCATGAAGGACAGGAGCGAAATAATCGCAGAATATGAGGGTGACCGTTCTGCAACTGACAGGCTGGATGCCTGGGGCGGAGGGGTGAAGATGATACTGACTCATCCTGTCACTGGTGTGGGGCTAGGTTCATTTGTAACGGCACTTCCCATATTTATCGAACATCGTCCCATGGTAGCCCATAACACACTCATTCAGTTTGCGGCGGAGTCTGGGCTTGGTGCAGGTGTCTGCTATGTCCTTCTGATATATACATTCTATCGTAATGCGCGAAGAGTATTGCTTCGATGCAATGCTGAAAAGTCCGATGAAACTGCCAAACGGATTGATCAATACAATAAGACTTGTATGATCTCTTTTTCTGGCCTTGTGGTATGTTCTTTGTTCCTTAGCCTCAACACCTATGAAATCTTCTTTTTTCTGTTGATAATCAACAATTCACTTGCGCAGATATGTCAGGAGAAACTTGATCCTGCATGAAAGCATTTTTCAAAGTGATAGCAGATTTTAGTGCCAAGATTCTGGTTGTGCCTCTCTATGCCGTTTTGATCGTTGGAGAGAGCTTCATCAAATCTGATCAGATGTTTCAGGGATGTTCTCAACTGCTGAGCCTCATTCCCGGCATTCCGGGGAATTATCTGCGTCGACAATTTTACTGTCTGTCTCTTGCTGAATGCCATAACGACTGCTGCATTGAATTTGGCACCCGCCTCAATCAACACGGAATCGAGCTTGGTAGGCGTGTCTATATCGGTACCAACTGTTGTATCGGTTTATGCAGGATTGAGGACGACGTGATGTTGGGGAGCAATGTGGACATAATCAGTGGGAAGACGCAGCATAGTTTTGATCGGTTGGATATTCCCATGCGGGAGCAGGGCGGGGAGCTGGTGAAGATTGTGATCGGTGAAGATTGCTGGCTGGGTAACAGTTCGGTTGTTATGGCGAATATAGGGCGTAAGAGTATTGTGGCGGCCGGTAGTGTTGTGGTGAATGATGTCCCCCCGTTCAGCATCGTGGGAGGAAATCCGGCGAAGGTGCTTAAAAACAGGCTGCCGGAAAGCGTGTCGGACAGGGAGAGGTAACTCTTGAGTCAACGAAAGAAAAAGATCCATGTTGTTCATCTTATTGGGAGTAGCGGTCTGTATGGAGCAGAACGTTGGATCCTTGCGCTCATGCGAGCTATGGATGACAGACACTTTCGCTCGACTCTGGTAAACTTGGTTGATCGCGAAGGGGAGCAATCTGCAGTTGTTTTGGCTGCAACTGAACGTGGCTTAGACGCTTTTGATTTTGTGACTGGGGGTAAGTTTAATCCTTTTGCTGCTGTGCGCTTGGCAAGCTGGGCCCGGAATGAGGGAGTTGAGATTATTCATGGTCATGGCTATAAATCCGATTTATTAGGGATTTTAGCTGCAAAAGTGGCAGGATGCAGAATTCTGACTACCCCCCATGGTTGGAGTGTGGAGAAGGATACGAAGCTTCAGTTGTATGAAAAACTTGATCGTTTTTTGTTCAGGTTTATGGATATGGTTTGTCCTTTATCTGAGACACTGTGTTGTGATGTTCAAAGATATTGTACTGGGAATATTCGCTTGATTACAAATGGTGTTGATATTGATGAAGTGCGTTCATCTGTTGCTAATACCTGTTTTGATGATGATTCGTATGTTATTGGTTATGTTGGAAGGTTGGTAGAGAGTAAGGATCTTGTTACGTTATTGAATTCAGTTGCTGCATTGTCCGAAGTTAGACGTAGAGTCAAGCTTGTTCTAGTGGGAGATGGCGATTTCAGTCGCCAACTCAAGGCTCATGCAAAAGCTCTGGCTATAGAACATCTCGTATTCTTTGCTGGATTTCGGACTGATGCCGCTTGTTTCCTGAGAGGATTTGACTGTTTTGTATTGCCGTCTCTTTCCGAAGGGACACCACGGTGTGTTATGGAGGCTATGGCGCTGAATATTCCGGTCGTAGCATCCGATATCCCTGGTAACCGCATTCTTGTGTCGCATAATGAAACTGGCTTATTGTTTTCAGTTGGAGATTTTCAACAGCTTTCAGAACAGTTAATATTCCTGATGGATCATCCTGAAAAAACCGAGAAACTGGCATATAATGGCAGATTAAAGGTTGAACAAGATTACTCAAATGATAGGATGGCTAGGGAGTATGCCGTTGTTTATGATAGATTGATATTTTAGACAAATGAATATGAATATTATGCTAGATGTAATTTGCGTTTTGTTATTTATTGTTCTGGTGTTTGAATGTAATATGATGTTAATGGAAATGTTTTGCTATAATATTGCCGACAATGATTGATTTAATGCTAAATGCTTGAAATAATGGTAGTGCTATGGAGTGTAAATCTAGTATTTTGTAGCGTGTTGATAATTGCTCTTTAGAAAAAGGAGTATGACTATGAACTTGATGACAAGTAAAAAGAAGTTTAAATTTGTGTCTTGTTTAATTGGGTTTATTTGTTTTTTGACGAATGATATTGTTTTTGCCGAGGATCCACTTATTTATGCTAATAATTTAAACTACGTTGGTGCCTTTCGTTTGCCAGTTGGAACGTTTGGGGCATCTTCTTTCTCGTATGCAAGTGCGGTAATTACTTTCAATCCAACAAACAAGTCGCTTTTTATTGTTGGACATGATCAAAACCAAATGGTGTCAGAAGTTAGCATTCCTGAGCCAGTGAACAGTGCAAACTTGTCTAGTCTTAAGGTTGCCACTGTACTACAAAATTTTTCTGATATTACCGAAGGAAATATAAGTAATTTGGCGAGCGGTGGTGTAAAAATTAGTGGCACATACGGAAAGCTAGGTGGATTGCTTGTATATAACAATAAGCTGATAGGTACATCATATTCTTACTATGGCGTTGGAAGTCCCTCCGTAGCTACATCACATTTTACTTCAGGCCTAAATCTTTCAACGCTTGGTGATTTTAAAGGAATGTTCCAAGTTGGTTCGGATACAAGTGGAGTAAGCTTTCGTTCTGGATTTATGTCATTGGTGCCTGAAAGTATGCAAACGGCTTTGGGGGGACCCGTTTTGACTGGAAATGGCTGCATATCTGTTGTGAGCCGGACATCGGCGGGGCCAGCGGCTTTTGCTTTTGACCCTGCTAATTTGGGAGTGGTCACCCCTGTGCCAGATGTTCCTTTGCTCTATTACCCTGTTACGAACTCAACTCTTGGAAATCCAGCTCCTGCACTTGGAGAGCCATCAAGTGCTTATTGGTCGTTAAGCACGAGGATTAAGGGAATGATGATGATTCCAGGAAGCAGAAGTCTGCTTTATTTTGGATATCACGGTCTAGGTCCATATTGTTATGGTGGCTCTACTGGAGATCCTGCTTTGATAGGCACGGTAAATGACGAATGTTACGATCCAACAGGTGTTGGTGGAAAAGGGCCACATCAATATCCTTATATCTATCAAGCGTGGGCATACGATACTAATGATCTGATTGCGGTGAAAGCTGGGCAAAAGAAGCCGTGGGATGTGTTGCCTTATGCCGTTTGGAAGCTGCCATTTGATTTTGTTGGTGTTGATATATATGGTGGTTCCGCAGCATATGATCCTTCAACGCAAAGATTATATATTGCTTCAACTGGCGGCGATACGAGTAATTTATCTAATAGATTGCCTCTCATACACGTTTTTCAGGTTGATATGACTCGATTGGCTTCTAGTTCATATAAAGTTAAGGGTACTGTTATTCTAATGAAAGGCAATTTGACATTGAAAAACAATGGTCAAGACGAAATTGCTGTTAATTCTGACAATAGGGCTAATACAATAAACTTCTCTTTTATGAAATACTACATGCCAGGATCTGATTATAATGTAACCATATCATCTCATCCTGAGAATCAAAAGTGTGCTGTGCATCGTGGAAGAGGTACAATAAATGCTAATTCTGACATAGAAAGTATACTCATTACTTGTGAAGACACATCTATTAAGGCTCCTGTGAATTTTAAAGGCACTTTGATAAAATAGTTTTGTTTGTGTTGGTGGCATTAATAAAGCAGGACTCTTTATTGAATAAATAGATGGTCCTGTTTTTATGTAAATAAATCAAATTAACTGAAATTATAAGTAGTGCACTTGCTGTGTCAGTGAGATAGCTTGTAGGGTCAAATTTCGCCTTCACTCTAAATAGATTGTAGTCGCTATTGCGATTCTACTGGTAGATCGGAGAGTATATGGTGTCATACGACTAATAAATAACCTATGAAGATTTGAGTTTCATTGTTTTAGAGTATGTGTTAATTTGCTCTATCTCTGCTGACGGAGGTAGAAAAATGTGGCTATTTGAAACAGGGAAAAACTGCTATGGCTTGTCGGGGTTTCGCATTTTTTTTCTGTCCAGCTTTTTTTTCTTATTTTTCCCTCTCTCTGTTGTTCATGCCACCCCAAACCAGCGAATCAATCTGACGCTTACCTACTATTCCACTCCTTCCTGGGTACAGGACTCGTCAATCGGCTTCAACCTGTTTGAAAGCACCGGAAATTCATGGGGCAGCCCTAGCCAGTGGCAGGACATGGGGCCGTCATTGGCTGGAGGGGGCGGTGCTCTGCTGGCGGGAAATACGAAATATAGCGCGTCGCTCTCCGTAAACAGTTTTTCAAATCTGTTTCTGACCATGAATGGTTCTTTTGTCGGCACGAGTGCAGGCGAGCCGTACATATCAAATTTTGTCGCCGAGCCACCCACCGGCAGGGTTTCGGATGCGGATGCATGGATATACGGACCGCCCTGGATTTCTCTGAATAACCTTGCGCCGGGGCACGATCTCTCGGGCGATCTGGTTATCATCAACGGCTACGACAGCCAGGCTGATACATCCCATCCCTGGGTTGCGGGCACCTGGAATGTGGCGATTGCGGCACCTGAGCCGGCGTCACTGCTCCTCGTGGGTACAGGGTTGGCGGGATTTGCTCTGGTCGCGTGGCGACGGGGAGCGAGGAAACGGATTTGAACCTGACGGGAAGGCACGATACGAGGAGGAGCAGGCCTTGAAAATACTGAACATCGTCGGTGCTCGCCCGAACTTCATGAAAATGGCCCCGATCATCGAGGCCATGAACGCATATCCCGAACAGATTAACCATCTCCTCGTCCACACCGGCCAGCACTACGACGAGAAGATGAGCAGCTCCTTCTTCGTCGACCTGGGCATGCCCAGGCCGGATATCAACCTGGAGGTCGGCTCCGGCTCCCATGCCGAACAGACGGCCAAGATCATGGTCGAATTCGAAAAAGTCTGCCTGAGGGAGAAGCCCGATCTGGTCATCGTCGTGGGGGATGTCAACTCCACCATGGCCTGCACCATCACCGCCAAGAAACTGGGCATTCAGGTGGCCCACGTGGAGGCCGGCCTGCGCTCCCGCGACATGGGCATGCCGGAGGAGATCAACCGCCTCTGTACCGACGTGCTCTGCGACTTCCTCTTCACCACCGACCACTTCGCCGACGAGAACCTGCTGGCCGAAGGGGTAGGGCAGGAGAAGATCCACTTTGTCGGCAACGTCATGATCGACACCCTGCTCAGGCACCGGGAGAAGGCCAAAGAGGTCGGCCTTGTGGACAGGTGGGGGCTCAAGCCGAAGGGGTTCGCCACCCTGACCCTGCACCGCCCCTCCAATGTGGATGATCCCGTTGTGCTGGGCGGCCTGCTGGAGGCGCTAGCCGACATATCCCGTCAACTCCCCATCATCTTCCCCATCCACCCCCGCACCCGCAAGATGGCCGAACAGTTCGGCCTCAGCCACTTCTTCTCCAGCGGCGACGCAGTCTCCGGGCTCTGGGTCACCGAGCCCCTGGGGTACCTGGAGTTCCTGCATCTGAACATGAACGCCCGCCTGGTGCTCACCGACAGCGGCGGCCTGCAGGAGGAGACCACCGTGCTGGGCGTCCCCTGCATCACCATGCGCAACAACACCGAACGCCCCATCACCTGCGAACTGGGCACCAACTTCCTGGTGGGGAACGACCCCGCCCGGGTCCTGGAGTGCGCCCGCAAAATCCTCTCCGGCGACCTGCCGCAGGGGAGGGTGCCGGACAGGTGGGACGGCAGGGCAGCCGAGAGGATCGTACGGGTACTGCTGGATGAAATGGCGTGCTAGTACCGCGTAACATCTAAAACCAACCCCCCTCAGTCCCCCCTTGTCAGGGGGGAAGCCTTTAAGTCTCCCCTGATAAGGGGAGGTTTGGAGGGGTTTGGTGCGAAAAAATTAGCGTTACAAGGTGCTAAGCTTCTGGGCTTTCAAGGAGAAGACGCCATGAACGTCAAACGCATCAAGCCCGTTGCTGCATCCTATCCCTTTGAAGCCTACGGCCATGTCATCGCGCCGCTATCGACCGAGGACGGCGGCGGGTACATGATCACCTTCCCCGACCTTCCCGGTTGCATATCAGACGGTGAAACCATGGAAGAAGCGCTCATCAACGGACGTGACGCCTTTAACAGTTGGGTATCGGCACAGACCGACATGGGGCGGCAGATCCCGGCACCTTCGCATTACGACGAGGAGGGCAAGCCGGTCAAATTCGTTCAGAGGCTTCCCCGTTCTCTCCATGCCACCCTTCAGGCACGGGCAAAAGCCGAAGGCGTCAGTATCAACACTCTTGTGCTGATGCTCATTTCCGAGGGACTCGGGAGGCGGGAAGGCGCGGAGGATCGGCGTAAGGCGGCCTAGCCGGCAGTGGCTCAGCCCCTTTTCTCTTAACAGGGATGAGGGGGATGCAGGGGATAACGTTTGAATCCAGGATGAGACTCTTCTTCTCATCCATAAATGTTTTCAGGTGTAGGCGCTCAACAGTCCTTGACTGTTCCCAGCCAATGACGATATAGTTGTACAACTAAAAGGACAAGAGGTGCGCCATGAGGGTTGTGAATTTTTCCGATGCACGCAATCATCTAAAACATGTGATCGACCAGACAATTGAAGATTCGGATTATACGATCATCTCAAGGCGGGATTCTCCAGGCGCCGTTCTCATGTCCCTCGACACTTTCAACAGCCTCATGGAGACCGTTCATCTCCTGAAAACACCTGCCAACGCAGCCCACCTTGCCAAATCAATCGAACAGTACCGAGCGGGACAACTGGTACACGAAAAACTGACCGATGCCTGACCGACTGGTCTGGACATTCGCAGCCTGGGAAGACTATCAGTACTGGCAGACCCAGGATAAAAAGACGCTGAAACGCATCAACCTGCTGATCCGGGATGCCATGCGCAGTCCGTTTGAAGGAATTGGCAAGCCCGAGGCCTTGAGGGAAAATCTTTCCGGCTTCTGGTCCCGTCGCATTGATGAGACGAATCGTCTGATATACGCTGTGGATGGCATCGATCTGGTCGTGATTGCCTGTCGTTACCACTATTGAATGTGTGAGGTGTCTGATGGGACTATTGGCCGAAAAACGTAACAAATCGATACACTTATGGTTATTACCTGACCCGGGATGACGGCCAGCGATGGATCTGCCGCTGGTGTTCCGTGATATCCTGTAACCGCCCCATGACATCATCTCTCTCCGGATAATTTGCCGTGAAGTCGATTACCACTCGTTATGTCAGATGGTTATTCATCGTCGCCGCCCTGTGGCTCATCCTGGTTGCCTTCCCCTCTGTTCCGTCGGTCCGGGCCTGGCTGGCCGCACCGCTCGTCGTCCAGAATATGCATGCCCGTGGCGATGCCTGCTATGTCCTGGCTGGCGGGGGGGCGTTGTGGGAGAGACTGGACGCGGCGGCCGACCTGGTGCAGATGGGGCGGGTGCCCCTGATCCTGCTGATGCGGGACGATTCCCGCGGCCAGTACCGCTTCACGGCCCGGACCTCCTGGAGCAGGACGCAATGGGCCGTTGACTACCTGGCCTGGCGCGGAGTCCCGAAAGAGCGGATCGTGCTCCTGTCTCCGGTCGAGGGGGCGCTGGGCACCCTGGCCGAGGCGAGAGCCGTTGCCCGACATCTGTCGAAGCAGGTAAAAAGCCTGGTGCTGGTCAGTTCGGCGCCCCACATGCGGCGCACCGTGCTGGCCTTCAGGAGGTCACTGCCTTCCGCCGTCGGGGTTATCCCCTATGCAGCGACATCGCTGGAGAACAGCTTCGAGCTGTACCACCCCATCTGGCTTGAATACCTGAAGCTGTTGGTCTACCTGGTGATTGCCTGAGTTTCTCCGTCCTGCGCGGATTCATGCCGCGTTAAGCCCGCCCCAATTCCCTGCCAAAGAACTGTCACATTCCCCTTCTGGTTGCCAACGTGATTTCATTCCCCGCTTGCCGCGGTCACTATCCGCTCGGAGTGCCGAAAACGGAAATGATCGCAAGCCATTGCCCCTCTTCGTCGTTTATTTTGTCAAAAATTTGAATTATTCGCTTTTAACATGAGCTGTGGTGATTCCGGTCACACAGGAACGGTCCCTTTTCGTGGATGGTGGAGACCACAAAAAAACAGTGGTCCTGTTTCCGAAGGGGTAAACCCAGGGTAACCTGGGGACACAAAGCCGCGGGTCCTGATTGGTGGATCGGTCAGGATAGACGGGTTGGCGAGAAACAGCTCCGCGAGCAGCATGCTCGACGGACTGTTTCTTTTTTTTGCCGCCCCCGGCTGGTGAACAGGGACCAGATGACAGGAAAGGGACAGGCTATGAAAACCAATCTGCTCTCGTTGATTACCGCACTGGCGCTCTCCCTGGCGGCATACAGCACATGCTTCGCCTCCGGCAGCGTGACCCTACAGTGGGATCCCAACAGCGACAGCGATCTGGCCGGCTACCGGGTCTATTACCGGATGGACTCGGCCGAAATGCCCTTCAACGGCACCGGAGCAGTTGAAGGGGCTGCCCCCATCGACGTCAAAACCCTTACCTCGGCCACCCTGAGCGGCCTGGAGGCGGGGCATACCTACTATTTCGCGGTAACCGCCTACAATACAGCCGGACTGGAGAGCTCCTACTCCAATGTCATTGTGGAAACCATCCCCCTTGCCGATACGACCGCGCCGAGCGTGTCGTCGTTTTCCCTTCCCTCCACATCGAGCTCCCTGACTGTTGCGATCACCAGCCTGAGGGCCAGTGACAACATCGGCGTCACCGGTTACCTGCTGACCGAAGGGGCCACCACCATGCCCCAGCCCAGCGCTTCCGGGTGGTCGGCCGCCCCCCCCACGTCCCATACCTTCTCCAGCCCTGGCGTAAAGTCGCTCTACGCATGGGCCAGGGACGGGGCGGGCAACGTCTCCAACGCAGTGGGCAGGAGCGTAACCATCACCCTGCCCAAGGCGAGCACGTCCCTGCAGACGGGCTCCCTCCTGGTCTCCCTCACATCGCCATCCGCCGGTTCCGTGGTGAGCGGCACCGTCACGGTCGGCGCATCTGCCTCCGGCAAAACGAAGGTGGGCAAGGTCATGTTTTACCTTGACGGTTCGCTCAAGGCCAGCGACACCAAGGCCCCCTTCAGCTACAGCTGGAACACCAAAACATCACCCAACGGCAGCCATACCCTCATGGCCAGGGCCTACGACGCTGCCGGAAACGTGGCTCTGAGTAGCATACCGGTGACGGTGTCCAACGATACCATTGCTCCCAAGGTTGCTGTCACCTCTCCCGTTGCCGGCTCACGGGCAAGCGGCACCGTCATGGTCAGCGCCGCGGCCAGCGACAATGTGAAGGTAACCAGGGTTGAGTTCTACCTGAACGGTTCCCTCAAGGCCAGCGACACGGTGGCCCCCTACGGCTACAGCTGGAACACCAGCACAGCAGCCAACGGCAGCCATACCCTCATGGCCAGGGCCTATGACGCTGCCGGGAATATGGGCACGACAAGCGTAGGGGTGATAGTGTCCAACGACACCACCGCTCCCGCGATTGCCATCACATCACCCTCTGACGGCTCCCGGGTGGGCGGCACCGTCACGGTCAGCGCCAAAGCCTCGGACGCGGTTGGCGTCAGCAGGGTCCTGTTCTTCCTTGACGGCGTACTGAAAGCTGCTGACACAACGTCCCCCTACAGCTACAGCTGGAACACCAAGACAACAGGAAACGGCCGCCATACCCTCCTGGTCAGGGCCTATGATGCGGCGGGAAACAGCCGGCAGGCGACGGCGCGGGTAAACGTGAAAAACTGACATGAATCCGGGGGAATAGTTGAGATGACCAGGGGCGGGATGGAAATGGTAGGTGATTCAGCGGCTCGGGGCGATGCTGCTGAACCTGTCGTAGAATTTCTTCGTCAGCAGGATCGTCTTTCCCTCCAGAACCCGGATCAACTCCTCGCTCTTCATCTGATTGAGCACCCGGGTCACGGTCTCGCGCGTGACCGAGGCGTAGCTGGCGATCTGCTGGTGGGTCAGCTTGACGTTGATGATCCTCCCCCGGTCGTCTCCTATGCCGTACAGATCCTGCAGGCGGTCCAGCACCGCCATGATCCGCTTCTCGGCGTTATCGAAGCTCATGATCCTGATCATCATCCAGGCCTCGCGCAGCTGGGAGCAGAGCATGTCGATGATGTGCCGCCGCATCTTGTCGTTGTTCTCGATGAACCGGTCGAAGTCGTCCTTTTCCAAAAGCCCGATCTCCGAGTCTTCCATGGCGATAACCGTGGCCGGCGACGTCTTGCCGTCCAGGAGCGACATCTCGCCGAAGAAATCCCGCTTCCTGTGGATGGCCAGGATCTGCTCACGTCCGTCCACGTTGATCTTCACCACCCTGACCTTGCCGGAATAGACGATGTACATGTAGTTGGCCGTGTCCTCTTCGAAGAGCACCACCTCGTTCCGCGAAATCTGCCTGCGCCTGATCTGGGACTCCAGTTCCTGCAGCTCCGCATCGGAAAGCCCCGCAAAGAAGGGGATGCTGTTAAGGATCTGATCGCTACGTTTTTTCGGTGGTGCGGTAGTCATTGGTTCCACTCCTTCCCTTCTCTGCTCCCGCGCCGGTGGCGCCTTGCCTCCCGGTCCCGAGGCTCCGGGGGGATGCTGCCGAAGAGCATCGCCCGGACCTGAAGCCTCTCTTTTTGAGATACCACGGATGACCGGGGTACGGCCAGCACTAAGAAGCTGTTACATTTCAGGCTGGCACCATCGGCTGCCGTCTCCCTTCATCCCTTTGCACGCGCTACTTTGCTTTGTAGCGGGTCATAAGCCGGGGAGGCATGCTTGCCTGCCGGACGACAGTCGAGAGCGGTGCACTCCTGCGTGCGCAGGTTGCGGCGGCGCGTCCCCATTGGCCCCATGCGTGTTCCCCTTCCGACGCAAAAATAGCATGTCTTGTTATTTTAATGACTTATGGATTGTGCTTGGCATTGCAATATTCTTAAAAAACGGTATGATATGCATCCGGCTGTTTCCGGGGGGCGGGCGTTGATGCGAAGGCGCATCCCCGTCGCTCCGGTGCAGGCATCGTACATCAATCGTCCACAAGGAAACAGCATTTCAATGCCCCCTACCATCACTTTCACCGAGGCCCTTGCCAGGAACCGGATACGCTTGCTGCTGATCGTCCCGCTGCTGGTCGCCGCGTACTACCGTGTCGTTCCTGATATGGTCCAGCAGTGGATGCAGGACGAAAACTACTCCCACGGCTTTCTGGTGCCGCTGATCGCCGGCTATTTCCTGTACCTGCGCCGCGATGAACTGGGGCGTGCCCCGGTCGTGCCCTGGAACTGGGGCGTGGCGGTGCTGCTGTTCGGTCTGGCGCAGCTGATTCTTGGCTGGCTGGGTACGGAGTACTTCACCATGCGTTCATCCCTGGTCGTCGTCCTGGCCGGGCTGGTGCTGTTCCTCTTTGGAACTGCTCCCTTCAGGGTCATGGCCCTGCCACTCGGCTACTTGCTCTTCATGGTGCCGATCCCCTACATCGTCTACGATGCCGTCGCCTTTCCCCTGAAACTCTTCGTGACCAGGGTTTCGGTGGCGACCCTCAAGATTGCCGGTGTCAGCGTGCTGCGGGAGGGGAACATCATCATGTTTCCCGCCACCACCCTGGAGGTCGCCGATGCCTGCAGCGGCATACGCTCGCTGATCTCCCTGTTGGCCCTGGCCGTGGCTTTGGCCTTCTTCCTGCGCATTGCACCCTGGAAACGCTGGGTTCTGGTTGGTGGGGCGATTCCCATCGCCATTGTCACCAATGCCAGCCGGGTGATCGTGACCGGCTTTTTGGCCCAGTACATGGGGGCGCGGGCCGCGGAGGGGTTCTTTCACGAATTCGCCGGCCTGGCGGTGTTCGGCCTGGCCATGCTGTTGCTGGTTTCCCTGGGGGCACTGTTAAAAGGCAGGGAACAGAGAACAGGCAGTGAACAGTGAACAGTGAACAGGGAACAGGGAACAGGGAACAGGGAACAGGGAACAGGGAACAGGGAACAGGGAACAGGGAGTCGCCGCCTCCTGCCCGCTGCCCGCTGCCCACTGTCCACTGTCCACTGTCCACTGTCCACTGTCCACTGACCACTGCCCACTGCACACTGCACACTGCACAAGGAACGCTTGAATGCTCACTAGTGTCAGATTCATAATCGTCTACCTGCTCCTGGCTGCCGCGGCCCTGTTCCTCTGCCTGCACCGTGATCTGCCGGTACCGGTCACGCGCCCCTTCAGCCAGTTCCCGGTCCAGGTCGCTTCGTGGCACATGTCATCGGAGGCGACGTTCAGTGATTCGGTGCTGGAAGCACTGAAACCGACCGACTACCTGTACCGCCAGTACGTGGCCGATGGCGGCGGGAATGTCACCCTCTACATCGGTTTCCATGGCGGCGGCAAGGGAAGCGGCGGAATCCACTCACCCAAGCATTGCCTGCCGGGCAGCGGCTGGTACGAGGAGTCCAGTCGTCGGCGTCAGTTGGAAGGCGGCACTGAACGGATCAATCTGGTGCAGTCGGTGTACCGCAAGGGGGAGGGGAGGGAGCTGTTCCTGTACTGGTTCCAGGTGCGCGACAGGAGCCTGAACGACGAGTACTCCCTCAAGCTGGCGGAGATCAGCGGTTCCCTGCTGCAGCGTCGTCGTGACAGCGCTTTCATCCGCGTTTCGGTCTCCTTCGAGGGGGACGAGCGGGCTGCCCTGGAGTTGGGGGAACGCTTCATCCGGGAATTCCTCCCCTCCATCCGGGAGTTCCTCCCCAGGTAGGGGGAATCTGGCGTGTCCGTCTCCGCGGCTTGCCGCCCTCTGATCCCTGTAACAGTGTTGGCCCCGAGTCCGCGGACGTTGCCGGGCTTTCTCCGGGAACTCCGCGCGCTCCGCGGCCATTTTTCGCTTTATCCCCATGGTGGAGAACAAAGGAGTAGATGATGAAACAGGAACGGGTGATTTCGGTCGTCGGCCTGGGCTATGTCGGCCTGCCGGTGGCGGTGGCCTTTGGCGGGGTGCGTCGCACCATCGGGTTCGATGTTAACCGGACACGCATCGATGAGCTGAAGGCAGGCTATGACCGTACCGACGAGGTCAGCGAGGAGGAACTGCGCGCTGCCAGGATCGTCTTCACCGATTCCGTCGATGACCTGCGTACGGCCGATTTCCACATCGTGGCCGTGCCGACGCCGGTTGACGAGGCCCACCGGCCTGACCTCTCCCTGATGCACCGGGCGTCGGAGACCGTTGGGCAGGCGCTGAAAAAGGGGGATATCGTGGTCTACGAGTCCACGGTCTATCCCGGTGTTACGGAGGACGAGTGCGTGCCGATCCTGGAGCGGGTCTCCGGCCTTGCCTGCGGCAGCGATTTTACGGTCGGCTACAGCCCCGAGCGGATCAACCCGGGTGACCGGGAGCATACCTTCACCAGGATCAAGAAGGTCGTCTCCGGCCAGGACGACGCCACCCTGGAGATCGTCGCCCGGGTGTACGAATCGGTGGTCACCGCCGGAGTCCATCGGGCCAGATCCATCAAGGTCGCCGAAGCGGCCAAGGTGATCGAGAATACCCAGCGCGACCTGAACATCGCCCTGATGAACGAACTGGCACTGATCTTCGACCGTCTCGGCATCGACACCAACGATGTCCTGGAGGCGGCAGGCACCAAGTGGAATTTTCTCAAGTTCAAGCCGGGGCTCGTGGGGGGACACTGCATCGGCGTAGATCCCTACTACCTGACCCACAAGTCGGAGAAGATCGGCTACATCCCCCAGGTTATCCTGGCCGGCCGCCGGATCAACGACGGCATGGGCAGGTTCGTCGCCCAGCGCGCCATCCGGGAGATGATCCACTGCGGGCACAGCATCCGGGACAGCAGGGTGACCGTGCTGGGGCTTACCTTCAAGGAGGACTGCCCCGACCTGCGCAATTCCAAGGTGATCGATATCATCCGGGAGCTGGAGGACTATGGCATCAGCGTGCAGGTCTGCGATCCCCTGGCTGATCTAGGTGAGGCGCGCCATGAGTACGGGGTCAACCTGGTTGCCGTGGATGATCTGAAGCCCGCCTGCGCCGTGGTGGTGGCCGTTGCCCATCGCCCGTTCCTGGAATGGGGGACGGACGAGATGCTCCGCCGCATGGGCAAGAACCCGGTGTTGGTGGATGTGAAGGGGATCTATGACCAGGACGCCATGTCTGCCGCCGGCATACGGGTCTGGAGGCTGTGAGGTGGGGAACAGGGAGTCGCCGCCTCCTGATCACTGCCCACTGCCCGCTGCCCGCTGAACGCTGAACGCTGAACGCTGAAGGAATGACATGAACCGCTACGATATCGTACGAGAACAGCTGAAACAGAATCCCCGAACCTGGCTGGTGACGGGAGTGGCCGGCTTCATCGGCTCCAACCTGCTGGAGAGCCTGCTTACGCTTGGCCAGCGGGTGGTGGGGCTGGACAACTTCTCCACCGGCAAGCGCGCCAACCTGGATGAAGTCAGCCGGGTGGTGACGCCGCGGCAGTGGGCTGCCTTCACCTTCCATGAAGGGGATATCCGCGAGCTCGCCGCCTGCCGCGCCGCCTGTCAGGGGGTCGACTATATCCTGCACGAGGCTGCCCTCGGTTCGGTGCCCCGCTCCATCGAGGACCCGATCAGCAGCAACGAGAGCAATGTCGGCGGATTCCTGAACATGCTGGTGGCTGCCCGGGATGCCAAGGTGCGGCGAATGGTCTACGCGGCCAGCAGTTCCACCTATGGCGACCACCCCGGCCTGCCCAAGCGGGAGGAGCTGATCGGCAGGCCGCTCTCCCCCTACGCGGTCACCAAGTACGTGAACGAACTGTACGCCGATGTTTTTGCCCGGACCTATGCCATGGAACTGGTAGGGCTGCGCTACTTCAACGTCTTCGGCCCGCGCCAGGACCCGGAAGGGGCCTATGCGGCGGTGATCCCGCGCTGGATCAGGTCCATGATCATCGACGAGACCGTGTATATCAACGGCAGCGGAGAGACGAGCAGGGATTTCTGCTTCGTGGAGAACGTGATCCAGATGAACCTGCTGGCAGCCACGGCTGATGAACCGCAGGCGGTCAACCAGGTGTACAACACCGCGGTCAACGCCCGCACCACCCTGAATGAGCTCTACGACATGCTTCGGCAGCGACTCGTCCCCCGTTTCCCCCATCTTGCCCATCGCACGCCGCTGCACCGGGATTTCCGGGCAGGGGACGTGCTGCATTCCCAGGCCGATATTTCCAAGGCTGCCCGGCTTCTGGGGTATCAGCCGACCCACACCATCCAGAGCGGGCTGGACGCCTCTCTATCGTGGTACGTGGATAACCTCTGCCCCACGGTGGAGGGGAACTTGCCCGCTGCCGGGTCACGGGGCCTGGAGCCCGTGGGGAACTGACATGCTGGACTCGGTCATCACCATCGCGGCCATTGTTGCCCTGCTGTTTGCCGCGGGATACGCCCTGCACCGGGAACGCTCCCGCGCCGGCCTGTTTCTCTGCGGCGCGCTGCTGCTGACCGCCCTTTTGGAGCTGTTCGACCTCTTGTCCCTCAGCCTGCCTCAGGCTGCCGTGCCGTGGAAATGGTTCTCGCTTGTGGCCGAATCCCTGCTCCCCTTCTTCTGGATCATGTGCAGCCTGACCTACGCCCGTCAGGCCGCCCCCTGGAGGTTCGGCCCGCTGCTCAAGGGAGTGATCGCCCTTTCCCTGCTCTTCTGTCTGCTCCCCTTTGCCGTTCCCCTGGACTCATTCTTCTACGCCCCTGATTTCCCGCTGGAGCGGCTGCTCTTCCTGGGGAATGTCGGCTACTTCTACTACCTGGGGCTCATGGCTGCCCTGATATTCGCCCTGGTCAACTTTGAGACCACCCTGGCCAATGCCTCTCCCGAGTCGCTGGACAGGGTCAAGTTCGAGATCATCGGCCTGGGCGCCTTCCTGGGGGTGCTGATCTTCTACTTCAGCCAGGCCCTGGTGTACCGCAGCCTGAACATGAACTACCTGCAGCTGCGCTCGCTGCTCTACCTGGTTGGCCTGGGGCTGATGGCCTATTCCCTGCTGTTCCGCAGGGGAGGGGTGCGTATCCAGGTGTCCCGCCAGGCGGCTTTCAAGTCCTTCGTGCTGGTGGCGGTCGGGCTGTACCTGATCATGATCGGCCTTTTGGGGGAGGGGATGCAGTACTTCGGCGTTTCCTTCCAGCGCACGGTGACCGTCTCCTTCGCCTTTATCGCCGGCATCGTGCTGCTGCTGCTCCTTCTCTCCCAGCGCTTCCAGCGCGAGGTCAAGGTCGCGTTGCACAAGAACTTCTACCAGCACAAGCACGACTACCGCACCCAGTGGCTGCGCTTCACCGAGCAGCTCGCCACCTCCCGTTCCTCCGACGAACTCTTGCAGCGCATCCTGTCCGCCTATTGCGACGTGTTCGGCATGGCAGGGGCGGCGCTGTTCCTCCTGGAGCAGAACCGCGGCGGGTACGGCATGACGGCGACCCACAACATGCAGCCCATGGGGGCACTGATCAAGCCGGATAATTCCCTGGTCAGGTTCATGGTCGAGCGCACCTGGGTGGTCAACGTCAGGGACGATACCCCCGAAGTCATGGAGGAGAACGGCGCCTTCTTCCGCGACAACCAGATATCCTTCGTCATCCCGCTCTTTGGCGCCGAGCGCATGGAGGGGTTCATCGTCCTGGGGCGGGTGATCAAGGAAGACGAGGTGTACATCTACGAAGATTATGACCTGATGAAGACCATCGCCCGCCAGGCCTCCCAGGCGATCCTGCACCAGCGCCTCTCGGAGCAGCTCTCCCAGGCGCGGGAGGTGGAGGCCATCGGCAATATCGCCGCCTTCGTGGCCCACGACCTGAAGAACCTGGTCAGCAACCTGTCGCTGATCGTGGAGAATGCCGGCCGCTTCATCCAGAATCCCGACTTCCAGCAGGACATGCTGGTCTCCCTGGGCAATACCGTCACCAAGATGCAGCACCTGATCGGCAGGCTCAGGAACCTGGGGGAGCGGGACCATTTCACGGCCAAACCGGTGAATCTGCTGGAACTGGCCGAGAAGACCGCCCGTCTGGCCAGTGGCTCTGCCGTTACGGTGGAGGGGAGCGCCGAGACGGTGGTCGTGGATGAAAACGAGATGCAGAACGTGATCATGAACCTGCTGATGAACGCCATCGAGGCATCCGGGCCGGACAGGGGCGTGCGGATCCAGGTCGGCAACCTGGGCAATCCCTATCTGGCGGTGCACGATCAGGGGCATGGCATGTCGGCTGATTTCATGCGCAGGGAGCTGTTCAAGCCCTTCAAGACCACCAAGAAGAAGGGGCTGGGGATCGGACTGTACCAGTGCAAGCAGACAGTGGAGTCTTTTGGCGGTAGAATCGAAGTGGACAGTGAAGAGGGTGTGGGGACGACATTTACGATCTGGTTCAGCCAGGGGGGCGAAGGCGGTACCCCGGTCGGCCATTGCTGACGAGGGACAATGCACATGGTAAAGATACTGATAATCGATGACGATCCCGATATCCGCCAGCAGCTGAAGTGGGGCTTGAGCGACGAGTACAGCGTCGTGCAGGCCGGCACGGTGCAGGAGGGGATCGTTGCCTTCAAGAAGCACCACCCCACGGTGGTGATCCTGGATCTGGGCCTGCCCCCCTACGAGCACAGCTCGGAAGAGGGTTTCCGCGGCCTGGCGGCGCTTTTGGAGCTTAACCCGCACGTCAAGATCATCATGCTGACCGGCAACAGCGAGCGGGAAAACGCCCTCAAGGCCATGCAGCTGGGGGCCTACGACTTTTATCCCAAACCGCCTGTGCTGAACGAACTGAAGGTGATCATCGGCCGGGCGGTCCATGTGGCCGGCCTGGAGGAGCAGAACCGCACCCTGCAGCGCGCCGTGGAGATGAAGTCCATGGATCTGGGAGGCATGCTCGGCCAGTGTCCCGAGATGCAGACCATCTTCGCCACCATCAAGAAGGTGGCCCCTTCGGATGTGTCCATACTGATCACCGGCGAGAACGGCACCGGCAAGGAGCTGGTAGCCCAGGCCCTGCACGACGCCAGCCTGCGCAGGAAGGGGCCGTTCATCCCGATCAACTGCGGCGCGATCCCGGAGAATCTGCTGGAGTCGGAACTCTTCGGCCACGAGCGGGGCGCCTTCACCGGCGCCCACACCACGGTCCAGGGCAAGCTGCAGTACGCCAACAAGGGGACCCTGTTTCTGGACGAGATCGGCGAGCTGCCGGTCAACCTGCAGGTCAAGCTGCTGCGCTTCCTGCAGGAAGGGGTGATCCAGCGGGTGGGCGGCAGGGTGGATATCCCGGTGGATACCCGCACGGTCTGCGCAACCAACGTGAACATCGCCCAGGCCATCAAGGAGGGCAGGTTCCGTGAGGACCTGTACTACCGCATCAGCGTCATCTCCATCCACCTGCCCCCCTTGCGGGAGCGGGGGGAGGATATCCTGCTTCTGGCCAACTATTTCCTGCGCATGTACAGCGACGAGCACAAGAAGAAGGTGCGCCGCTTCAGCGCGGCCGCCGTCCACTTCCTGAAGAGCTACGAATGGCCGGGCAACGTGCGGGAACTGCGCAACCGGGTGCAGCGGGCGATCATCATGAGCGATGCCTCGGTGGTCGAGCCGGATGATCTGGGATGCGAAATGGAGCTGCCTGAGTTTGACGAGGAAATCCGGCCGATCGTAACGCTGCGGGAGGCGCGGGACAAGGTGGAGCGGGAGTTGCTGGTGCAGGCCATGGACCGCCAGAACGGCAACATCGCCAAGGCTGCCGAGGAGCTGGGTGTCAGCAGGCCGACCTTCTACGACATGATCAAGAAGCACGGCCTGATGCCGCTGCACGGGGGTGAGAAGGGGGCCGACTCCTGATTACGGGCGGCGTTTGAAGCCTTCACGAGGGTGAGTCGATTACGAAAAAAGTGCCGGGAGAGTGGGTGTAAAGAAAACGATAATCAGCCGGGGGCGTTGCAAGCGCAGCGTTTCCGGCTTTTTGTTTGTCGGGATAGATACCACCGGTGATTCCCCACGCTTCCGCGCTCAGTCGACGAGCATCTCCCTGATGGTTTCTTTTACCCTGCTGATCTGGCGCAGGTTGAGTTTGCCCAGTTCCCTGACCAGACGCGCGCGGTCCACGGTCCGTATCTGGTCAAGAACGATCCATGCCCGCGTGCCGCTGAAGCGCAGTTCCACCCGGCTGGGATAGTCGTGGGATTTGGTCGTCATGGGCGCGATCATGACGGTTTTCAGGTGGCGGTTCATTTCATCTGGAGAAATGACCACACAGGGACGGGTCTTCTGGATCTCGTGTCCGATCGTCGGATCCAGATTGACCAGATAGACATGATACTGATTCAGCTCCATTCCCACTCCTCCAAGTCGAGAACATCGTCCGTCAGCAGGGCATCTTCGTTGCGTTCACGCATAAGCGCAAACGCCTCGTCCCATCCGTTTCGCGGTTTACGGGATACGGGGCGGAGCACAATTTCGTCTTTTCCGGGCAGCAGTTCGACCTCTTCGATGATGTCGTACTGGCGCAGCAGCGCGGCAGGAATCCTGATGCCCTTTGAATTGCCGATGGAAACGAGATGGGTAAGCATGGTGTTAACTCCTTTTGTAAATACATTGTAGTTACAGTTTGCCATGAAGGTTGTTTACGAGTCAACTATCAAATGGTCTGCCATAGCTCGTGCAACGGATAGGTCGCTGGAATATTAAACCCGCTGGCCCGAGCGTGCCGGAGGGGGGACGGCTGTAGTGATAACATCGTGTAAAACATTCCGACAACGAGTCCGTAGCTGTCATTCAGGTTGTTTCCTGGGCGTTTTTCTTGGCTTGCTGTTTCCGTTTATCTTTCTTCACGGGGTGAATTTCATGGCTTGTCGGTCACCGAAGCCCCTAGCTGTCTCCTGCCCGTCCTGGTTACTGGTCGGGTAGCGAGCGGGATTGTTTTTAATGTTGAAAATTTTTACAGGTGGCTGTGTCTGGAGGCGGTCAAATTGTATAACATGCTGCAAAGACGGTGTAATGTGGTTTTGGCATCGTGGTTGCATGGTATAGGCAAAATTTAATTCAATAAACCACCAACACAGAAGCATTCAAACAAGGAGGAGAGTATGTTTAAGAAACTGGCAACACTTTTGGCAGGGGCGGCGTTGATGCTGGCAGCAACGAGTGCAATGGCTACACCATTGAATCCTTACTTGAATCGGCCAACTACGGTTAATGTCGTGAATAATGGTGAAAATTCTTTGCAGACAGAATTGAATGGTATTTTTGGGGCGGGAGTTGTAGATGCTTCCGCGGACCAACTCGGAGTTGGAATGTTTAAAATAGCAACGCCGGGTTCGAATGTTATTGCGCCTCAATTCAAATTTGAATGGACAGGCAATAGCGCAACTCAATCAGCAGGTATTTTTGGTTGGAATGGAACAACTGCTGTAGAAGCTGTACTTTTTGATGGAAGTGCTAAAGCAGGTTATTCTACACTTGTAAAATGGAATACTGCTGATAGTGGTAAAATTACTTATTTTGATCAAAATGGTGATTTTATTAGTCAACATGATTTCGATGATATTAGTAGAGATTTTTTTGGTGTCTTCTTTCAGGCTTCTGAAAACTCTGAATTTTACTACTCGGTTGATTCTTTGAATCCACAAGGTGAGGCGAGAGTACTTGGATACGAGCCGACTCTCAGTGGAGCTGCGTTTGCTTATGAAGATGGAACTGACTTTGATTACAACGATGCGGGCTTTTTTGTTGAATCAATTGCTCCCGTCCCCGAGCCGGGCACCATGGTCCTCCTCGGCGCCGGCATGCTCGGTCTGGCCATTTTCGGAAAGCGCCGCATGAACCGGGAAGCGTAAGCGTGGGATAGAGTAAACTGTGTTGGTTGAAGGAAAGGCGGTGCAGAGATGCACCGCCTTTCTTGTTTGGAGTGATGGCGGGACGCGTGGGGACGACAGGCAGCACATTGACCGCTGTTGATGTGGGCCGATGTCAGCTTTTATAAATACTCGAGTGACAGCAAAGAATTCGATGGGCTATGCGACTGGTTTCGCAGCGGCGATGGCCGACTGCACGTGATCATGAAGTGCCTGAACCTGTTGCCGTAATGCCGGTCGGTCAAGTGGTGCATCGATGGTTTCCATTGGTTCGTAGCGCAGTTGCGCGGCAAATGGGGTGAGCATGATCAGATGCCTGAACTGTTCAATATCACACCCCATCTCACGAAGAGTCAGAAGCAGAACACGTAAATCATGGATGAAGCCGTATGACCCGTCCGCCGCAGTTATCCAGGCCTTAAGCGACTTTTCCACCGCCTGCTGGGCGTGAAACCCGAATATTTCATCATCGATGGATTCCGGCGCTATCATAAGGTCCATGGCTCGCATGTCCTTTGCCGCCATCCGCAGCAACAGCCTTGCCTGCTCAATGTGATTCATACAGAGTTTTTCCCTCCCTCAAGGCATGGGCCACGACATGATTCTTGACCCCTTTCCATTTCTCTATTTCCTGTGGCGTAAACACAAGAAAATCCATCGGTATGAGGTAATCGAACAGGGCATTGCTCAATCGAGCGATTTCCGCCCGCCGGCTTCGTTTCGTATCGAAGGGACCATCTTCAACGATCAGAAAATCCAGGTCGGAGTCGGGGTGAGCCGTTCCGCGGGCGTGGGAGCCGAAGAGAATGATCTTGCGGGGTTTTGTTTCCTGCACGATTAGATTGGTTACTTCCTGCAGAAGTTTATCGGTGACCTGTAACATGCGGTTCTCCAAAGGGGGAATCGTTGCTTGTGGGGTTAGGCTGCATTTTCGAGCGTTTCAGTGCCGAATTAGCTTGGTGGTGTTCATCTGTGTTTTGTCCAGCAATCGTAACAAGTGGCGCCTCAATACGCAATCTGTCTGGCATTATCTTCTGTAAAGGGTGACGAACTCACCAGAATCGCCACTCCCCGCTCTGGAGCACGTACAGGGCTAGGGCCAGGTTGGTGACGGCGTGGGCCAGGACGCACTGGGCCAGGCTTTTTGTGCGGTAGAGGATCAGGTTGTAGAACACCCCCGCCATAACCCCCGCCAGGATGTAGCTGTGCTCCAGGCCGAACAGCGCCACCGTCACCAGGAACGATCCCCAGGTGAAGGCGCCCAGGGGAACCCTGTCGAAATCCTTGTCAATGATGTAGCGGATCAGGAAGGAGCGCCAGAACAGTTCCTCCATCAGCGGCACCACCAGCACCGCCCCGGCCACCCGGAACAGGATCATGACGATCCGTACGGTACTGTCGGGAATCAGCAGCGGGTTATACCCCTGGGGCGCGCCAGCGCTTCCAAAAGTCCAGTCCATGTTGATCCAGAGGACGAACACCAGCAGGCCGATCCCGATCGTTGCCAGGGTCGTGGGGATGTGTGTCAGGTCCCTGAACCGCAGTTCTCCGTACCTGTGCCTGAAGCGGAACAGCAGGTAGCCCACCGCCAGCGCCTTCAGCGGATAGAGGTAGTACAGGGTTGTCGCTTCCAGCCTGAAGAGCCCCTGTTCGCCCAGGAAGTGGAGCAGTTCGTCCAGGCCGATGAAGGCCATGAAGAGCGCAAAGGGGAGGTAGCGGTACAGCGCTGGAGAGGCCTGATGTCGCTCGTGCATGTAATCTGCTCCGGAGAAATAAAAATGATTCTGATGCGTGGGGTGAAGCGTGAGAAACCGGCAGGATGGCTGCTGAGTAATGGTGATATACCAATCGCGGCACTGCGTCAATATTGAGGCTCGTGGTGGCGGAAAAATGGTCTGTGCATGATTCCTCCCCCTTCAAGGGAGGGCAGACTCCATCCTGCGCTACCCTTTTAAGGCTGTGCTGCGTCCGAGTCTGTTTCGAAAAGGAGAAGGGGTGCCCCTGGTCGCGGCACCCCCCCCTCTCTCCGGTGTAAAAAAAACCGACAGGTCGAAATGAACGGTCGGCTTCAATGGATGCGGTCGGTTATCTTGTAGGTTTCCCGCATAATCTGGTCCTGGTCGTTGCAGAGCAGGGAGATGGCGTTTCTCAGATTGACGAAGGAGTTGACGTCCATGCGCCGTATCTGCACCCCCATTCCCGCCTCTTCGGAGCGGACGACTTCGGCGTTCAGGTGTATCGAGGAACTGGGGGAGATGTAGACGGTGATCTGGAGGGGGGTGCTCACGGGGAGCTTCTGGGTGGTGTTGATATACAACCCCTGCAGACTGGCATCCTTGATGTTCGCGAAAAACATCTGCCCGTCGAACTTAACGGAGGCGCATTCAGGGAATTGAACCCGCATGAAATTTCTGTTTTCCATTGGTCGCTTTCCTTTGCAGGGAAGTTGGATTCACCTGAAATGCGCATAAAACTAGATATACTGCCATGCTGACCAGTAGCTGCATGTGCGCCGCAAAGACGCCAGGAAATAGAGAATATTGGTTCAGTCCGTGCCGTCACCTGAACGATGCCACGTTCTTGTTACAAAAAACCGCTCTCTTTTTGCCGTGCGCCTCCGGGGGCAAGCATTGCTCTGTTGCAGGATGACGTGCTGTCCAGGTATTCTCATTTATTGCACAATCCGTACCCGCGTGCTAATAGCCTGTCTTTGTGGGGAAAAAGTCATACCTATTGCTAATGTGTGGTTTTAATGTAAAGGCGGCCGACGCAGCTTTATGAAGAGGGAAGGCATGGTCTGTTGTACTTCAGGAAAGCCTGCTTTCCGGTCTCCTAGGGGGAGTCCGGTGTCTGCGGCTGCGTTTTTCCCGAGGCTATGCCGATCAGTAGCCGGTAGGGGCCGGGAACGCCGGTCGGTATGAAGGCAACCCTGTCGCCGGGGCTTACATGGTGGTCAAGGGGATACACCAGGTGGTTGATGAAGACCGCTTCGACCTTCTCCAGGGGAAGCTCAAGCTCGCGGGCCAGTTCCAGTGCCGTACATCCTGCGGCGGGAAGCGTCATCTCAACCTTGGGCTCCAGGCCCTGTTCCCTGCGATAGGTATGCAGGCAACCAAACATCCGTACCGTTGTTTTAGTCTGTTCGCACATGGGGCGCTCCTTTCAAACGCATCGGTGAGGGAAGCAAGTGAGCAAGACTACCACTGTTTTTTTGTGCTGTATACAGGCAAAACGTGGTTATATCTGTTGTTAATGAAAAAGATGGCTGTCGCGCGGCGGTTTACTTGGCAGGGGGATTGGTGTACATCTGAGGCCGGTGTGTTTGCTATTCTCCCGCGAGGTCTTTCACATGGAAACGGACATTCCGGCAATAGAAGGGGAAATTGAACGGATCCTGCCCCGGGTGCGGGACGCGCGACGCTACCTGCATGCCCATCCTGAGCTGTCCCTGCGCGAACATGAGACGGCGCGCTTTGTCAGATCGAACCTGGCTTCCCCCAACATCGGGCTTCTGCCGCCGTTTTTGGAAACGGATGTGGTGGCGCTGATCTCCGGTCGGCAGCCGGGCCGGAATGTCACCCTGCGGGCTGATATGGACGCCCTGCCCATGCGGGAGGAGACGGAACTGCCCCATTGCTCGCTCCGCGACAATGTCATGCACGCCTGCGGACACGACGGCCACACCGCCATGCTGATGGGCGCTGCCCTGGTGCTTGAGCGCCTGAGGAACCTGTTCAGCGGGTCGGTCAGATGCGTGTTCCAGCCGGGTGAGGAGATCGTGGCCGCCGGCAGGGATCTGGTGGCGGCCGGCGTTCTGGATGATCCGAAGCCGGACGCGGTGCTGGCCTTGCACGCCTGGCCCGGGCATCCGACCGGGGTAATCGGCTCGCGCCCGGGGGTGATGATGGCTGCCGCCGACATCTTTAGCATCACCATCAGGGGGAGGGGAGGGCACGGCTCGCGGCCGGAGCGCACCATCGACCCGATCCTGGTCGCCACCCGGGTGATCCATAGCCTCTATGCCATCCCCTCGCGGCGCATAGGCGCGCTGGAGCCGGTGGTGATCAGCGTCTGCAGCATGCATGGCGGTTCCAACGCAAACGTCATCCCCGACCAGGTCGTTTTGCAGGGAACGGCGCGCTACCTCTCCCCTGAGGGAGGTGCGCTCCTGCCGGAGCTGTTCGAGCAGGTTCTGAAGGCGGAATGCGACTATGCCGGCGCATCCTACCACCTGGAGTATCAGCGCCCCTACATTCCGACGCAGAATGCCGCGCGGGTCGTCGATACCTGTCGTGAGGTTGTGCTGAGTGGTCTGGGGAGGTCGTGGTGGAAGGATATTCCCGCCCCCAGCATGGGTGCGGAGGATTTCTGCTGGTACCTGGAGCGGTGCGAGGGGGCCATGTTCTTCATCGGCATGGGGGAGGAGTGCCCCCAGTTGCACAGCAACCGTTTCGATTTCAACGACGGGGCGCTGCGCAACGGCATCATGTTTCTGGTGCTCTCCGCCTTGAAACTGCTTCGGCGGTAGGCGCCATGCCCACCGCCGATGGTTTCCGCCTGTCCGGATCGGTCCCGACTTACCGGCACGGCGCCGGCTGTTGCCCGTTGATGGCGAAGTTTTCCAGCATCCAGCGGGCGATGCTCCTGCTGCCGCCCGATGTATCCGGGATGGCGTCGCCGGTCAGCCAGTGCGCCTCGATGACCTCAACGCCATCCGGTTTCGGTTCGCCGTCCACGTAGTCGGCCAAAAAGCCGATCATCTGCTGGCTGGGGAAGGGCCAGTTCTGGCTGCCCAGGTAGCGGATGTTGGCGATGTTCAGGCCGACCTCTTCATGCACCTCCCTCTGGACGCACTCCTCGAGAGACTCGCCGAAATCCACGAAGCCGGCGATGGGGCTGAAACGCCCCGGCACTGCTCCGGCCTTGCGGATCAGCATGAATTCGTCACCTCGTTTGACCAGTACGATGACGCAGGGGTGGATGTGGGGGAAGTGCATCTCCCTGCATACTCCGCAGCGCTTGCCCCAGGTGGTGGGGATGCGTGTCGTCTCTCCCCCGCAGACGGAGCAGAATCGGCTGCGCCGTTCCCAGTGCATGATCTGGTTGGCGCGCCCCGCCAGGGTTGCCAGTCCCACGTCCAGGCGCTGGTCCGGTCCGAAAAAGGGGAACGCCTCGCACCCCGCGGGCAGGGGGGCATCCTCGGCGATCCGTGCGGCGCGCAGCGGCTGGCCCTGCCAGAGTCCGATTCCCACCGGGGCGGCCAGGGGTTGGAGCCCCTCCGGCAGCGGGCCGTGGGGAAGCTGGACCGTTGCCGAAGCGGTGGTGACCAGCAGGGTCTGCCGCTGCAGGATGACCCAGAAGCCGGGGCTGTTCTGGGGCACGCTGTCCGGTGAGAGGGGAGAGAACCGGTCTTTGACGGCCTTGCCGTTGTAGGGAAGTTCGGATGTGTCGGTCCTGCCTGTGCCTGTTGAAGAAAGAGTCATGGTGGCCTCCCATGGAGTGGTGTGGAATCCTGGAACCGGCGCTTCCAGTGCCGTAGGTCGTGTTTGGTTGCTGCGTCCAGCCAAGGATAATTGAACTTTTTTCCGAAAAGATCAAGAACTGGTTTGCGCCACGGGCCGGCGACTCATGCCTCCCGGCGGTCACCAGTGACATGCCGTGGCCCTGGTGCCGTTGATTGGCGGATTTTAGCGGAATGTATCTGTGGTAAAGTGTTACCTGAGTCGGTGATGGCTGAAGAACGAGGCGAGCCTGATGCCGGAGTCCGTCTCCTCTGGTGATATTCCAGGCCTTTGGCGCCGTGCTGGTTTTCGCCTGTACGCTTTACCGTCGAGCCGGAATATGGGGGTATCCAATGTCAATCGCGCATCCCAACCGTAGCATGACCGACCTGCTGGACACGCTCTGCACCACCCATCTGCAGGGCAAGGAAGAGGTGGTGCGCCTGGCGGTCATTGCGCTCCTTGGCGGGGGGCACATCCTGATCGAGGATCTGCCCGGACTGGGCAAGACCACCGTTGCCCTGGCCCTGGCCGGAGCCACCTCCCTCTCCTTCGGACGCGTGCAGTGCACCAGCGATCTGCTCCCCTCGGACATCACCGGGCTCTCCGTGTTCAACCGAGAAGAGGGGCGCTTCACCTTCATGCCCGGCCCGATCTTCAACAATATTGTGCTTCTGGATGAGATCAACCGGGCCATGCCCCGCACCCAGAGCGCCATGCTGGAGGCCATGGAGGAGCGGCGGGTGACGGTGGAGGGAGTCACCCACCCCCTGCCCGACCCGTTCATGGTGTTCGCCACCCAGAATCCCTCGGACCAGAGCGGGACCTTTCCGTTGCCCGAATCCCAACTGGATCGGTTTCTGATCTGCACCGGCATCGGCTATCCGCCGGGAGATCTGGAAAAACGGATCATCGCGGGGGGGAGCATCCGTGAGAGAATCGGCGCCATGGAACCGCTGGCCTCGTCCGCCCACATCCTGGAGGCGCGAAGGGTCGTGGCGGAGGAAACCTACCTCTCCGACAGGGTGGCCGACTATATCTACCGGATCGTATCGACAACGCGCAGTCATGCCATGATCGCTATCGGGCTCTCCACCCGTGCCGCCATAAATCTGGCCCAGGCGGCGCGGGCGTCGGCTTTTCTCCAGGGGCGCGATTTCGTGGCGCCCGAGGATGTCCGGGGGGTGGCCGTGGCGGTCTGCGCCCACCGCCTGGTCATGCGCATGGATCACGATGGTGTCGACAGGGGGGAACTGCTACGGGAACTGATCGCCGACATCGCGCTGCCTTTGGCCTGAAGATCTCCAAGGCCGGGGCGCTGTATATCGCCATGACGCTCCTCTTGGGGTTTTCTGCCGTCAATACCGGAAACAACCTCCTCTTCCTGGTGGTTTCCGGCCTTTTGGCCTTCATGTGCGTTACCGGCATGGCCGGCATGCTCAACCTCAAGGGGCTTACTCCCCGGCTCGTTGCGCCGGAGGAGATCTTCGCCGGCAGCCCGGCCGGTTTCCGCCTGGTGCTGCACAACGCTAAAATCCGTATCCCTTCCTTCCTGATCCGTCTGGAATGCCAGGGATGTCGCCCGGTCGGCATCCCGCTGGTCCCTGCCGGGGAATCGGTTTCCACCACCATGGGTTTCACCTTCCCCAGCCGGGGGGAGGCCCGGGTGACCAGCATCACCATCAGTTCCCCCTTCCCGGTCAATTTTTTCACCCGCTACTGGACCTTCAGCCTGGACAGCTCATTCGTGGTATTCCCGCGCCTGCTGCCCGGCTCTGCTGCAGGTGATGGCGGCGAGGCGCGGCGCCAGGGGGGCGGCGTTCAGCTGTCACGGGGGCTGGATGGGGAGCTGGAACGTATCTCCGGCTACTCCGGTCGCGAACCGCTGAGGATGATCCACTGGAAGCTGTCTGCCCGCGGGGATGAACTGCTGGTCAAGGAATTCGGACGCCAGGCCATGCACCCCTTGATCATCGATCTGGAGCAGCAGCCCGGTCGCACCCTTGAGGAACGTCTCTCCACGGCAGCCTGGCTGGTGAAGCACTGGGTCATGCAGCGACCGGTGGGATTGAAGCTGGCCGGTCGCGGCATAGTGGCGGGAACTGGCCACCGCCACGGCATGCGTCTTCTGACGGAGTTGGCGCTGTATGATCGCCATTAGCTCGCTGATAGCGTTTTTGTGCTACGCAACCGCCCTGTGCGGCATCGTGCCGCTCTTTCCCTGGCTGACCACTGCCCCGCGTCTTGCGCTGGCTGCCGGCATGGCCGCCGGTATCTGGCAGAGTCTGCGGGGCGCCTGGCCGTTGCCGAACTGGCTGCTGAACGCCTCCATTGTCCCGGTTTTCCTCTACTACGCAACCCAATTCAGCAGCTCCAACGCGGTCCAGCCGGTGGTGAGCCTGTTGGCGGTCATGCTGGCCGTCCGTCTGGGGGGCGAGAAGACCGGCCGTCACTATCTGCAGATCCTGGCCCTGTCGCTCTTTTGTCTGGCCTCCTCGTCCCTGTTTGACTTAAGTCCCCTGTTTCTGCTCTACCTGGCGCTGCTGCTGATCCTGGTGGCGCTCTCCCTGGTGCTGCTGGCCTTTCTCGATCAGGACAGCGGCATGTGGCTGCCGTCCCACGACCTGCGGCGGATCGTGGCGGCGGGAGTTTTGATGCCGCTGGCCTCTCTGCCGCTCTTGCTCTTCTTTTTCCCGCTGCTCCCCCGCACCCAGATCCCCCTCTGGAATATTTCCGGCGCCCCTGTTTCAGGAAGCAGCGGCTTTACCGACAGGGTCGATCCGGGCAGCAGCGAGCGCACCAGCCAGTCGTCCCAGCTGGCCTTCCGGGCGGAAATGGCCCGCCAGCCGCAGCAACAGCTCTACTGGCGCGCTACGGTTTTCAACCGCCTGGAGGGGACTCGTTGGTTGCGCGACAGCCGGGTGCCCCCGGAACGCCTCGCCTTCGCTTCCCGCCGCATCGGCCAGGTCGTCTACCCTGAGCCGGGGCTCTCCAGCTTCCTGGTCGCCCTGGATGTCCCGGCATCCGTCAGGGCCTTCCGGGCGCGATCGAATCCGGACGCAACGGCGGAACTGCGCTCGTCCGGCAGCCGGCGGCTGAGCTACCGTGCCGATTCTTCCGTCGCTGGCCTGCTGCGTGTTATTGGCGGCATCGATCGTGACTTCTATCTGCGGCTTCCCTCCGGGGTCCCTCAATCCGTCACCAGGCTGGCCGGGAGCATCCGGGCGGCCGGCGCCAGCGATGAGCGCAGGGTGGAACTGCTGGAGCGCTTCTTCCGCGATGGCGGCTACCGCTACAGCATGCAGGGGCTGCCCATTGGTGAGCATGCCTTGGAACGCTTCCTCTTCGAGACGCGGCAGGGGCACTGCGAGTTCTTCGCCTCCTCCTTTGCCCTGCTGGCCCGCTCGGCCGGTGTTCCGGCCCGGCTGGTGGGCGGCTATCTGGGGGGTGATTATAACGATGTGGGCGGCTATTACCTGGTGACCGAGGGGATGGCACATGTCTGGGTGGAAGTATTCATCGGCGGCAGGGGATGGCTGCGCATCGATCCCAGCTCCTTTGCCCGCAATGCTGATGCGTTCTGGGGGAGCCAACGGAGGCGCACCCCCCTGCTGCGTCTGCGCATGGCGCTGGACTCCCTGGACCACGCCTGGAACCGTTCCGTGATCGGCTATGATTTCGAGCACCAGGCCGACGTGGCACGCGGCGCTGCCAGGCGGCTGCACTCCCTGACCCCGAAACGGCTGCTGAAGGGGGGCATGGCGGCGCTGGGGGCGCTTTCAGTCGTGGCGCTGGCCCTGTTCCTGCTGTTCAGGCGCAGCGCCCTGTTTCCCCCGCGGGAGGAACGTTTGCTGCGGAGCCTGTACCGTCATCTGGAGCGTGAGTGCGGAGTGCGTGTTCAACCGGGGCGGCAGGGGCTGTTCGAGCTTGCCGGGCTTGCGGAGGATGAGCGGGTGCGGGAATTCGTAGGGATCTATGCCGGCGCGCTGTACCGCGACAGGCGGCTCACGGACGGGGAGTATCGGCGCTTGCGGCTCCTGCTGCGTGCCGGTTTCAGACGTCGCTAGAACGTTGCCACCCCATTCGGACGAATGCCACGGCAGAGGTCGATGCGGGGCATGAGCCAGCTCCTCGGATTCAGGTGAAACAACCGCATTATTGTCTTTACTCCAGGATTCATTTTTTGTATAGTGCGTCGAAATTTTCCGTAGTACGTGATTGTGTTGATAACATATTAAAATAATTGAACAACATGGTGTAAAAACACGGTTGATTTCAAACAAAAAGGAGAAAATGAATGAGTGAGAGTGAAGTGAAGTTGGGAAACCCCGCGGTTGTTGGTCTGGCTGGATTCGGTTTGACGACGTTTGTCCTGCAGATGCACAACCTGGGCTATTGCGGGCTGGCTCCCGTGATCTGGCTGGGGCTCTGTTTCGGCGGTACGGCACAGCTGGTTGCCGGCCTGATGGAGTTCAAGAAGAACAACAATTTCGGTTTCTGCGCCTTTACCGGGTACGGAGCGTTCTGGATCTCGCTCTGTCTGATGCTCTTGTTCGGCAAGAACGCCGAGCTGGTGCAGTCCTACCCGCTGCTGAAGTTCAGCGAAGTTGACTTGGGCATGTATCTGGTGGCCTGGACCATCTTTACCATTCCCCTTTTCATCGCTTCTATGCGGCACCACACCGCCCTGGCGCTGACCTTCTTTACCCTGGTGCTGGGCTTCATCGGTCTCGATCTGAAGGAGCTGACCGGTAATGCGGCAGCCGGCACCTTCGCTGCCTACGACCTGCTGGTGTGCGCCTTCCTGGCTTTATACCTGATGACGGTTTCGATCTTCGCCGAGTCCGGAATCAAGCTCCCGGTCGGGAAGCCCTGGTTCTAACATACTCCCTGAGCTGAAGCGGGAAACAGACACGGTGGGGTTATGCGGTTACGCATAACCCCACCGTCGTTTTGGATGGCTGATCCAGCTCGGATGCGGGAAAAGTTTGTACTTTGCTCCGCTTTGGTTTATGTCTAGACACAGACCTTGACGTGAATTGGAGAAAGAGACCGTTTGAAAGCAATCGTCATTATTCCCACCTACAACGAACGGGAGAATATAGCCCGTCTGACCAGCAAGATCCTCGTGCAGCATCCGTCCTTACACGTTCTGATCGTTGACGACAATTCGCCCGACGGCACCGGAAAGATCGCCGACCAGCTGGCGGCCTCCGAGAAGCGAATCCGGGTGATCCATCGCAGCGCCAAGCTCGGCCTGGGTTCGGCCTACCGGGTCGGCTTCAAGGCGGCCCTGGAGATGGGTGCAGACTACCTGATCGAAATGGATGCGGATTTTTCCCACGACCCGGCGGTACTGCCGCTTTTTCTGGAAACCATCCAGGAGTGCGATCTGGTAATCGGCTCCCGCTACTTACACGGCGTCAGCGTGGTCAACTGGCCGATCCGCCGACTGATGCTGAGCTATTTCGCCAGCGTCTACACACGCTTCGTGACCGGCCTGGATATCAGGGACTGCACCAGCGGATTCAAATGCTTCAGCAGGGCCGCCATGGAGGCCATCGACCTTGACCGGGTGCGCTCGGACGGCTACTCGTTTCAGATCGAAATGAACTACCGCTGCCGGGAGAAGGGGTTCAAGATCGTGGAGGTGCCGATCATCTTCATCGACCGTCACGCCGGCAGCTCCAAGATGTCCAAAAAAATCGTGCGCGAGGCGGTGGTCATGGTCTGGAAACTTCGACTCGGTTCGCTCTTTTTCCGTTCTCTGAGGAAACGGCATGGGGCATGATCTGTGGTCGCTTGTGCTTGTGACCGGCCTGTGGGGCTGGATCGTGGCGACGCTTTTTTTTATCTTCCGAGCCTTTCCCCGCCGCGGGGTCTTCGAGCCGGCCCCCGCTCTCAGGTGGGGAGCTACCCTGCTGTTCTTCTTTTTTCTCTGGATCCTGGGGCTGCTCAACGCCTGATTGTCCGTTGAACGGCTCATGGCGGATGATGGGGCAGGTTTCCGCCATTGATCCACGGCAAGTGGCGCGGGCCGCCGAAGCGCCACTGCAGGCCGTTTTGCTCAAGGTTTTTGTGTTTTAATTGTACCGACCCTATGGTATATCTTTAGCAAATGGCAATCTTTACCTGCAAACTCGGCTCACCAGACGGAAAGATTCTCTACCGGGAACTTGAAGCTTCCGATCCGGAGTTGCTGTATAAAAGCCTTGAAGAACAAGGTTTTTTTGTTTTTAAGGTCAGCAGGAAGCCGTTCCAGTTTCTCTTTGACAAACGCATCGGCCGTCGTCAGCTCGATACCCGCTCCCTGCTCACCTTTAACCAGGAGATGTTGGTGCTGGTCAAGGCCGGCATGCCGATCATGCAGGCGCTCAACACCATCCTCCAGCGCCAGGACGGCAGCCGGCTGACCGAGGTCCTGCGGCAGGTGCGGGATGACGTCAAGGGGGGGGCATCCCTCTCCACGGCCCTGGAACGGCATGGCCGCCTGTTTCCCCACCTGTACATCGCCTCGGTTCGGGCCGGGGAGCGCACCGGCGACCTGATCAACACGACCAGGCGCTACATCCAGTACCTCAAGCGGGTTGAGGCTATCCGCAAGAAGGTCGTCTCGGCCATGTTCTATCCCGCCATCATTGTTGTCGTTGCCTCACTGGCTGTTCTGCTGCTGCTGGTGTACGTCGTGCCCACCTTCAGCCAGATCTACGCCGATGCCGGATCGCAGTTGCCGCTCCCCACCCAGATGCTCATCGCTTTCACGACGTTTCTGAAACGTTTTTTCCTGGTGGGCCTGGTGCTGCTGTTTGCCGCCGCTGCCTGGTTCCGCTCCTGGGCCGCTACGGACAACGGAAGGTTCCTGATCGACCGCTTCAAGATCAGGGTACCGCTGCTGGGGGAGATCTTCAGGAAATACTCCGTCTCCGGGTTTACCCGTACCCTCTCCACCGTGCTGGGAAGCGGCATTCCGATCATCGAGTCGCTGCGCATGTCCATCGGCACCCTGAACAATACCTACATGGAAAAGCGGCTCTTCGAGGCGGTTAAGTTCGTCGAGGAGGGGGGGACGCTCTCCGTCGCCTTCGAGCGCATCGGTATCCTGCCGCCGCTGGCCCTGCGCATGCTGGGGGTCGGTGAAACCACCGGCGCCCTGGAAGATATGCTGTCGGACATCTCGGACTACCTTGAGGATGAACTGGAAGAGCGCATGCAGATCCTGACAACTGCCGTCGAACCGGCGGTCATGGTTGTCATGGGGGTTGTCATCGGGGTCATCATCATCACCATGTACCTGCCGATCTTCAAGATCGCGGGAACGGTGGGGTAACATAGTATATGACTCAATCCTATGGTCGCAGAAATATCGGCGCTATTCTCATGGAGCGCGGCTGTCTGACGGCGGAACAGCTCCCCGTGGTGGTGGGGCAGCTGGAATCCAGCCGGCAGCGCTTCGGCGAGATCTGTATCCGCGAGGGTTTCGTCGGCGAACAGGACCTGGCCCGGGCCCTGGCCGAGCAGTTTGATCTGGAATACGTGGATCTGGCCGGCTTCAGGATGAACGAGGAGCTGCTCAACAGCCTGCCCACCGATGCCATATACCGCTTCCGTTTCGTACCGCTGGCAATGGAGTCCGGCGTGCTCAGTGTGGCTGTCTCCGATCCCACCGACGTGGTCAAGCTGGATGACCTGGAATTGCTGCTGGGCTGTCCGCTGAGCATCTCCGTTGCCACGGAAAGCGCCGTCGCTTCGGTGATCAAAACCGGTGAGGGCACCCGCCGCGTGCTGCGGGAAGTCTCGGAAGACTTCATGCTGCAACTGGTCAGGGAGACCGACCGTGGGGAAGAGGTCCTCACGGTGGAGAACATCTCCGAAGACATCAGCCCGATCATCAAGCTGATCAACACCACCCTGCTGGACGCGCTCAACCGCCGCGCCAGCGATATCCACATCGAAACCGGCCATGAAGGGGTGGAGATTAAGTACCGTATCGACGGCGTTCTCTACCGGGCCAGCGACCCCATCGACCTGCACCTCCAGGCCCCGATCATCTCGCGGCTCAAGGTCATGAGCGAACTGGATATTTCCGAACGCCGCATCCCCCAGGACGGCCGCTTCAAGGTCCGTTTCGGCTCCAAGTCCATCGACTTCCGCGTTTCCATCATGCCCAGCGCCCTGGGGGAGGATGCCGTTATCCGCATCCTGGACAAGGAGAGCATCGCCAACGACCTGAAGGGACTTTCCCTGGAAAACCTGGGCATCAGCGAACGCGAGATCAGGCGTTTCAGGAAAAAGATCCGCGAGCCCTACGGCATGGTGCTGGTGACCGGGCCCACCGGTTCGGGCAAGACCACCACCCTCTACGCCGCCCTGACCGAGATCCACACCGGCGAGGAGAAGATCATCACCATCGAGGATCCGGTGGAATACATGCTGCGCGGGGTGCTGCAAATTCCGGTCAACGAGAAGAAGGGGCTGACCTTCGCCAAGGGGTTGCGCTCCATCCTGCGCCACGACCCGGACAAGATCATGGTGGGCGAGATCCGCGACCCGGAAACCGCCCAGATCGCCGTGCAGTCGGCCCTGACCGGCCACCTGGTCTTTACCACCGTGCATGCCAACAACGTCTTCGACGTCATCGGCCGTTTCATCCACATGGGGATCGACCCCTATAACTTCGTCTCCTGCCTGAACTGCGTCATGGCACAGCGTCTGGTGCGGCGCGTCTGTCCCTCCTGCCGCCGTCCGGTGACCTATGGCGACGAAGAGCTTCTGGCTGCCGGCGTGGATCCCCGGGTCGTGCGAGGGGTAACCCTCTACGAGGCCCATGGCTGCGAGGACTGCAACGGCACCGGCTACCGCGGTCGTTCGGCAATCGTGGAGCTGATGGAGCTGAACGACCGCATACGTGATCTGATCATCGGCAAGGTTCCGGCAACCCAGCTCAAGCAGGCGGCCCGCGAGTGCGGGGTGGTATTCCTGCGCGATTCGGCGGTGGAAAAGCTGATCCAGGGGGATACAACCCTGAAAGAGATCAACCGTGTCACCTTCGTGGAGTAACGGACAGGGGGGCAGGCAGCGTTTTCAGCGAACTTTGTTTTGTGTTTTCCGTCCGCATTACAGGATGAAATGACCATGCGCTTTTCCGGTACGCTTTTCAGAAGAAAATCACTGGGGGTCGAGATCGGTCCGGCCGGGGCGGCCTTTGCCCTGCTGGGGGGGAGCTCAACGAATCCCTGCCTGGAGCGGGTTGCTTTTCGCCCGCTGGCGCCCGGCGCGTTGCGGCCCTCCCTGCGCGAAGCCAATATCACCGATCCCCAGGCCTTCTGCGACTGCCTGAGGGAGGCTCACTCGCAGCTGTTGCAGGGGGGTACCATGCTGTCGGTTACCCTGCCCGATGCCGTGGGGCGCGTCCTTTTGATGGATGTGGAGGGGCGCTTCAAGAACCGAGCCGAGGGTTTGGACATTATCCGCTGGAAGCTTAAGAAGAGCATGCCCCTGGACGTGGGCGACACCCATCTGGATTACCAGAAACTGCGGGTGAGCGAGAACAACGACATGCTCCTGCTGGTGAGCCTGGTTTCCCGTTCCGTCATCGGCCAGTACGAGGATCTGATCGCGGCTGCGGGTCTGGTCCCGGCCCGCATCGATCTGAACCTGTTCAACCTCTACCGCACCTTCGAGAGGCGACTGTCCCTTCAGGATGAGTGCACGCTGATATCCTTCTACGGCAACTCCCTGTCGATCATGATCATGGCCGATGGGGTTCCCGAGTTCATACGGGTCAAGGAGCTTCCCGGCGTGTCGCCCCATGACGGCCGTGTCTACCGGGAGATCTGCAACTCGCTTCTGGCCTACCGGGAGCGCTTCCCGGAGCGCATACCCCAGGGAGTGACCTGCATCGCCGCGCCCGAGGCCGCGCCCGGTTTCCGCGACATGGTCAGCGAGGCCCTTGCCGGAGAAACGCTGCTGCTGGAAGCCAAGTCGGCTGTCACCCCACTGGTGGACGCTCCGGCGGATCAGGCGACACTTTTTCCCTTTACGGCCGCCATCGGCGCCGCCCTGAGGAGTCTGTGATGCGTTTTACCATCAATCTTGCCACCAGGACGTACCTGGACCATGGCCTGATCAACCGTATCCTGGGAGGGGCGCTGCTGTTCCTGCTGCTGCTGTCGGCCTGGAAGGTTATGGGGCTCTGCGCGAACATGGGTGAACTGGAGCGTCTCAATGCCGATATGGCCGCCCTGGAAGGGCGCCTGGGCGTCCATCCATCCTCCGTCTCCGGTCAGGAGTTGGAGAGCCAGCAGAAAATGATCCGCTTCTATAACCGGATCATCGAGCGCAAGGCATTCGGCTGGCTGGAACTGCTGGAGCGGCTGGAAAACGCCACCCCCGGGCAGGTCTCCCTGGCAGCCTTCTCCCTTGATGCCAAGGACGCCAACCTGCTGAAGATTGAGGGACGGGCCAGGAATTTCGGCCAGGTGCGTTCCTACCTGGAGCGCCTGGAGGATTCAGCTGGCTTCGGCGAGATCCTGCTCCTCTCCCATGCCGATCTGGACCTGGGAGAGAAGGGGCGCGGCGTGGGTTTCAGCATTTCCTGTCGGGCGGTGAAGCCGTGAAGGCCCAACTGCTGGAGATACTGCGCCTGAAGCGGCGTCCGTTGATCGTGGGGTTTCTTCTTCTTCTGGTTACGATTGCGCTCTTTGTCGTGGTCGACGGCTACCAGGCACCCAGGATCGCCGCCGCCCAGACGAAATGGAGCGAGTTGCGCCGCCAGGTGGCCCTGTCCGGTCGCACCGATCTCTCTGCCGTATACAGGCAGAACGGCATCGACCTGGAAACGCTCAGGGGTAGAATTCACCCCCGGCGCCAGTTTCCGCGACTTTTGGGCGAGATTCTGGAACAGGCCGCATCCAGCGGCGTGAGCAGAGGCCCGATCTCCTACAAGCCGCGCGCCATCGGGGAAGAAAAACTCCTGGCCTACGGCGTTACCATGAGTGTCAGCGGCAGGTACGCCGCCATAAAGAGTTTCCTGGCGGATCTGCTGAACAGTCGCGAACTGGTGGTCGTGGAGGATTTCAGTCTGACCAACGGCGATTTCATGGAGGAAAAGGTGACCATGGATCTCCACCTGACGATCTATCTGCGGGAGGATGCATGAACCGGCAGAAACTGATCCTCTTCTGCCTGGCGATCCTGCTGGCTCTGGCCATCATCTGGAGCTATGCGCGCACGCCCCGTCAGAAGAGGGTTGCCACCCTGAAATACGTGCCTGGCCAGCAGACCCTGCTGGCCGTTCCGCGGGGAAGCGTTGCCGGCGCCCGCCAGGGGGTAGACAGGCTACGGCTTGATCTTCTGGACCGTGAGCCGTCCGGTTTCAGCGGCTACCGCCGCAACCTGTTCAAACCGCTCTTCATGGACGAGACCAGGAATGCCGCCAGATCGCGCCGTCCCGCGCCTCCCCCTCCGCCGCCGCTCCCTCCGCCGGTTGACATCGCTCCCCGGATCGAGCTGGCACGGTTCACCTTCCTGGGCTTTCTCAAGAAGGACAACCACAGGACCGTTTTCCTGAGCAGGGACGGAGGGGAGATTATCCTTGTCAGGAAGGGTGATGTTTTCGCGGAACGCTACGAGGCTGCAACCATCACCGATCAGGCGCTGACCATCAGGGTTGCCGACACCGGCGAGGAGATCGTGATTCCCCTGATGGAATCCGCTCCACTGTTTTCGCAGCGCTAATCGGCAGTCCGTATGAGCTTTTTTTACCCGTACGCAAGGAGAGACAACGGATGCGCAATCTGACATATCTACTCATAGTCGGTCTGCTGGCCGGGATAGGGCTGTCCGGTTGCTCCACCGCCAGTTCCGCTTTCAACAAGGGTGAACAGCTGGAGGCCGAGGGTAAGTATGAAGAAGCCATGTACAGCTATGCCGACGCATTTCGTAACGACCCGGATGCCGGGGAGTACCGGATCCGTTTTTTCAAGGCCCGTGAAAGGGCGGCGGATTTGCGCTACAAGCAGGGAACCAGGCTGTACGGGGAGGGTAACTATGCCGCGGCGCTGGCGGAGTTCCAGGCCGGCTTGGGAATCGATCCGACCCAGGGGCGCTTTGAGCAGTTGGTGGAGCGGACCAGGCGCCTCAAGGATGCCCGGCAGGCCTACCAGGAGGGGCTGGAGTTCGAGAAGGGAAACAAGTTCAAGGATGCCAACCGGATGTACAACCGCGCGGTGGAACTGGAGCCGGGCAACGACGAATATCGCACGGCCCTGGCCCGCGTTCTCGGGCTGCGCAGGAACAGGCTGGACCGTTTCGAGCTGAGTCTCAAGTCAGCCCGTCCCATAACCCTCAAGTTCAGGGATGCCCGGATCAAGGATGTCTTTGGCATCATCACCCAGCTGTCCGGGATCAACTTCATCTTCGACGAGGGGGTCAAGGACCAGCCGGTGACCATCTACCTGGAGAACGCCACCTTTCAGCAGGCCCTGGATCTTCTGACCAACATGTACAAGCTGGGGCGCAAGGTAGCCAACGAGAGCACGGTGATCATCTATCCCCGGACGCCGGAAAAATCAAAACAGTACGAGGATATGACCCTGCGTACCTTCCACCTCAACTACCTGGAGGCGAAGAAGGCCATCAACCTGATCCGCACCCTGCTCCAAGTGCGCAAGATCTATGTCAACGAGGAGTCCAACTCCATCGTGGTGCGCGACAGCCGCGACGTGGTGGATGTGGTGGAGAAGATCCTGGATGCCAGTGACGTGCCGGACGCCGAACTGATCCTGGATGTGGAGGTGCTGGAGATCGGTGATACTGATACCAAAAACGTGGGGCTGCTGCTCTCCCCCTACAACGTGCAGATGGGCGCCTTCAACTCGGCGGGAGATCCGATGTCGTCAACCCTTTCGACGACCACTTCCGGTGACAGCACCACAACGCCCAGCCTGACGGATCAGCTGATCAAGGTCTTCTCCAGCAGCGGCTATGGCGCTTACGCCACCGTGCCCACGGCCACGTTCAATTTCGGCTAGACCCTGGTCAAGTCGGAGGTGCTCTCCAATCCCAAGATCAGGGTCAAGAACAGGGAAAAAGCGAAGTTCACGGTGGGCAAACGCATCCCCATCACCACCTCCAACACCACCAACGAAACGGTCAGCGTCAATGTCCAGTACATCGATGTGGGGGTCAAGCTGAACGCCGAACCGACCATTCTGCGCAACAATGAAATCGTGATCAAGCTGGGGCTGGAGGTGAGCCAGGATACCGATAGGCAGACAGTGGGAAGTGCTGAAAACGCCACCACCGTGGTCACCATCGCCACCCGCAACCTGGAGACGGTCTTAAGCCTGAAGGATGGCGAGACCAGCGTGATCGGCGGCCTGATCGAGAAAGTTGACTCCAATAACAAGAGTAAGATCTTCCTGCTCAGTGACATACCGCTGTTGGGTGAACTCCTGACCAATACCGAATCATCCAACAGAAAGAGCGAGCTGGTCCTGGCCATCACCCCCCGCCTGGTGCGCGGCGTGACCGTGCCCGAGAACGGCCTGGCGTCGTTTGCCTCGGGCAAGGAGGACGATCCGGCCCTGGGCAGGTCCCTGGCATCCTTTGACCAGGAGCCTCTCTTCGATGGTCCGAAGCCGCCACCCCCGGCCCCCGCGCCCCAAGGGGTGACTTCCCCGGCAGCAACGCCCCAAGCGGCACCCCCGCAGATACCCCAGCCGGAAGCACAGCCCGAGCTGCAGTCCGAGGCGCCAGCCGCGGGCCAGGAGGTCATGTTGCAGGTCGGCGCCCCCCCTTCCGTCGCCAGTGGCGAGCAGTTCACCCTGGAGGTTAAGCTCGGTCCGGTCAACGACCTGGTCAAGGCACCCTTTGTGCTCGGCTTTGATCCGCTTCTGGTGGAATTCGTCGCGGTGAACGAGGGTGAGTTCCTTAAGAGAGACGGTGTTCCCACGGTCTTCGGCAACTCCGTCAGCCCGGCGGCGGGGAGCGTGACCGTCAACCTGGGCCGCGAGGAGGGGCGTGCGGGTATCTCCGGCGAGGGAACCCTTGCCTCGCTGCTCTTCCGTGCCAAGCAGAAAGGGGCTGCCGCATTCTCGCTGCGCGATGCCGGATTCAGCCGTTCCGGCGGCGGACAGCTCGAACTCAGCACCTCGGGCGCAACCGTGGAGATACAATAGGGCGGATCGCGGCCATGCTGAAGAATCTGACCATGACCAGGGGCGTTACCCTGATTGAGCTGGTGGTAACGGTTACCATCCTGGCGATCCTGGCTTCGGCGATCCTGCCCCTGGCCGAGATGAGCGCCCGGCGTACCCGCGAACTGGAGTTGCGTCGCAACCTGCGCATCATTCGCACCGCAATTGACGATTTCAACAAACGCTACGAAAAGTCGCTGACCGAGAAGAAACTACAGGATGTGACCAACAAGTCGGGGTATCCGGCAACACTGCAGGAACTGGTGGAAGGATATGATTTCGGGGAGGTTACGCCTCCCCGGCGCAAATTCTTGCGACGGATTCCGGCCGATCCCTTCAACCCGCCGCGGGGCGCGGAAGAACCCCAATGGGGGCTGCGCTCCTACAACGACAAGCCTGATTCGACCACCTGGGGTGGAGAAGATGTGTACGATGTCTATTCACTCAGCGAAGGAACCGCCATTGACGGCACAAAGTACAAGGACTGGTAACGGACGGGCGGCGCGACGATTGCGTGCGGCTAGGGGCGGTTTTACCCTGATCGAGCTGATGATCGTGGTGTCCATCATCGGTATCCTGGCGGCCATTGCCGTACCCCACTACCAGTGGAGCGTGATCAAGGCCCGCGAGGCGGTGCTGCGGGAGGACCTGTACAACCTGCGCAGCGTGATCGACCAGTTCTACGCGGACCAGGGCAAGTACCCTGATGCGCTGACTGATTTGTCCGACAAGCGTTACCTGCGCGACATTCCCAAGGATCCCTTTACCGGCAAGAACGACAGCTGGGTGACGGTTGCGCCCCCTCCGGAGGGGGCCGCTCCGGCGGAGGAGGGGAGCAGTTCCCCCTTGGTGGACGTACCTGGCGCATCGGGAGCCTCCGCCGGGTCGGGAAATGTGTACGATGTGCACAGCGGTTCCAACCTGGTGGGGAGTAACGGAGTACCTTACAATGAATGGTGATATGATATGATTCAGCTGCATAATGTGTTTTTGTCCTACCAGAAGGATGCCACCGCCCTGAACAACATTTCCCTGCGTATCGCCAAAGGGGAGTTCGTCTTTCTCACCGGCCCCTCGGGAGCCGGAAAAACGACGTTGCTGCGCCTTTTATACGGCGCCCTGACGCCCACCTCCGGTCAGGTGCTGGTGGACGGCCAGAACGTCTCCCGCATGACCCCCTCCCAGATACCCTTTCTGCGGCGCTCCATCGGTGTGGTTTTCCAGGATTTCAAGCTGCTGCAGAACCGCACGGTATTCGAGAATGTGGCCATCACCCTGGAGGTGCTGGGGTGGGGACGGGCCGACATCGGCAAGAAGGTCATGCATATCCTCAAACAGATGGGGATAGCGTCCAAGGTCAACCTGACCCCGCAGCGGCTCTCCGGCGGTGAGCAGCAGCGCGTTGCCCTGGCCCGTGCCCTGGTCAACGACCCCAAGATCCTGCTGGCTGACGAACCGACCGGCAATCTGGACGACAGCAACAAGGAGCAGATCCTCTCAATTTTCAAGGACGCCAATGCCCGCGGCACCACGGTTGTGGTGGCCACCCACGATCGGCGCCTGATCGAAAACAGCCACAAGCGGCTGGTAAGCCTCATCAAGGGAGATATCGTTGAACAAGTGGACCCAAAAGAAGAAGATAGCTGCAAATCAGCCTAGCAAACGCCCTCCCCTGGCGGGGGAGGGTTTTGGCGGGCGGCTGGGGTATTATGTCAGGCGCGCCTTGGTCAACATCCGCCAGAATGTGTTCGTCAACGTGGTTACCATCGGCACCATCGCCCTGGCGCTGCTGATCGTCTCGCTGTTTCTGCTTGTGTTCGTCAACATGGAGAGCGCCGCGGACAACTGGAGCGAGCGGGTCCAGGTGACGGTCTATTTCGATCATGAACTGACGCCCCAGGAGCAGACCGGCTTCCGCACCAGGATCCAGGCCATTGGGGGGGTGTCCCGCGTGACCTACGTCTCCCGCGATGAGGCGCTGAAGCGCTTCAAGGGCAGGCTGCGCGGCCAGGAGGCGCTCCTGGAGGGGGTCCTGCCGGAGATCCTGCCCACCTCCCTGGAGATCTCCCTCAAACGCTCCAGTCGCGACACCCTTTCCGTTGAAACCTTTGTCGGCGCTCTGAAACGGATTCCGGGTATCACGGAGGTGCAGTACGGCGAGGAGTGGGTCAGGCGCTTCAACATTTTCCTCAATTTCATGCGTCTGGTGGGGGCGCTCTTGGGAGCATTCCTGGTGGTGGCGGTGCTGTTCATCGTCTCCAATACCATCAAGCTGACCATCTATGCCCGTCGTGACGAACTGGAGGTCATGTCCCTGGTGGGCGCCACCCGCTTTTTCATCAAGGCCCCCTTCCTGGTGGAGGGGATCGTTCAGGGGGGGGCGGGGGCACTGATCGCGGTGACACTTCTGTTCGGGCTGTACGAGCTGTTCCTGTACAACGCCGATAGTTTCCTGACCTTTAATCCTGCCACATCCGGCCTGTCGTTCCTTCCCCCCGAATATATCGGTGCACTGCTCCTGTCCGGGGTCCTGCTCGGCTTCATGGGCAGCCTGACATCGCTCAGGCGTTTCATCTGATGAGAGTTTCGTTACTGATACTGCTGGCGCTGCTGGTTGCCCTGCCTGTCCGGGGTGCGAATCCCAAGGACGAGCTCAAGGGGGTCAAGCGCGAGATCAAGGTCAAGAAGCAGCTGATCACCAAGACCCGCAAGGTTGAGGCGGTCGTCTCCAGTGAGCTGCGCGATATCAACCGCAACCTGGAGCAGAAGACATCGGAACTGGGAAGGCTGGACCGCGACCTGCAAGGGGTGGAATCCAGCCTGGACAGGACCGGCCGTGACATAGGCCTGGCCACGGAAGATGCCAACCGCAAGAAGCAGGAGATTGTGCGCCGGCTCTCCTCACTGTACAAGGCGGGTGAACTGGGCACGTTACGCATGTTCTTCTCCTCTGACTCCATACCTCGCATGGCCGAAAACTCCCGCTACATGAAATCGGTTGTGGAGAACGACAAAAAAATATTCGCGGAGTACAATGAAAAAATACGGCACCTGCGCAGCCTGAAGGGTGATCTGGAGCGGGATGCGGCCCGCAAGGAACGGATCAAGAACGATATCGCCTTCAAGAAACGCGAGGTCGAGCAGGAGAAGAGCAGGAAGGCCGCCTATCTGACCAAGGTGCGCAACGACCGGGCCAGCTACGAGGCCTCACTCAAGGAACTCAACGCCAATGCCGGCCGGTTGCAGAGCATGCTGGCCCGTCTGGAGGCGCTGAGCCGCAAGCGACTCGCTTCGCGCCACGCAAGAACAGCCAGAAAGCCGTCCACCAGAACACCCGGCAAGCCGGCAACCAGCCTGCCGGGCGATTCTCTCCCTCCCGTTTCCGACCATGGTTTCGCATCCCAGCGCGGGCGCATGTCCCTGCCGGTGCGGGGCAGCATCATCGAGTCCTATGGCAAACACAAACATCCCGAGTTCAACTCCTATACATTCAGCAAGGGGCTTTCCATCGCTGCCGGAGCCGGTTCGGAGATCAGGTGCATCTATGATGGCACCGTGGTTTTTGCCGATTATTTCAAGGGATACGGCAACATGGTTATCGTGGACCACGGCGGCGGCTACTTCAGCCTCTATGCCCATGCCTCGCGGATTCTCAAGCGGGTGGGAGCCCAGATTGCCAGAAACGATGCCGTAGCCACGGTGGGCGATGTGGACTCGAGCAGGGGCCCGCTCCTGTACTTCGAGATCAGGCATCAAGGAAGACCACTTGACCCGGCCGGCTGGGTAAGATAATCTCGATAGTTCGCGATCAGATCAGATAAACAGCATAGTTCATACAAGCGGAGGCGGAGGATGGTCAGCATGGGCAGTAAAAAAAGACGGGTTTTTGCGGGGTTGGTCATTGCCATGGCCACATTGGTGATTTTTATCGGTATCAGCTCCCAGCCCCGTTCCAGGGCAGAGGCACAGGGGAGCGATTACGAATCCATCGAGTTGTTCACCGATGTCATGGCCATCATCAAGAAGAGTTATGTGGAGGAGGTGGACACCAAGAAGCTTATCTACGGCGCCATCAACGGCATGCTGGCATCCCTTGATCCCCACAGCTCCTTCATGTCTCCCGAAACCTACAAGGAGATGAAGATCGATACCAAGGGTGCCTTCGGCGGTCTGGGGATCGAGATTACCGTCAAGGATGGTGTCCTGATTGTCATCGCGCCCATCGAGGACACGCCCGCCTTCAAGGCCGGCATCAAGGCCGGTGACCACATCTTCAAGATCGATGGCAAGTTCACCAAGGACATGAATATCAACGATGCGGTCAAGCGCATGCGCGGCCCCAAGGGAACCAAGGTGGTGCTGAGCATCATGCGCGAGGGATTCGACAAGCCCAAGGACTTCACCCTGACCCGCGACATCATCCAGGTCAAGAGTGTCCGCTACCGCATGCTGGAAGACGGTTTCGGGTATGTGCGCATCGCCCAGTTCCAGGAGAAGACCGACGATGACCTGGTCAAGGCGCTCAAGGCGCTGGAGGACGAGGCAAAGAAACCGCTCTCCGGGTTGGTGCTCGACCTGCGCAACGACCCGGGCGGACTGCTGGACCAGGCGGTCAGGGTGGCCGACCACTTCGTCAGCGAGGGCTTGATCGTCTACACCGAGGGGCGTGAGAAAGACGCCAAGATGCAGTTTTCGGCCAGAAAGGGGGCCAAGGAGCCCAACTACCCCATCGTTATCCTGATCAACGGCGGCAGCGCCAGCGCCTCCGAGATCGTGGCCGGCGCACTGCAGGACCACAAGCGCGCCATCATCATGGGAACCCAGAGTTTCGGCAAGGGATCGGTGCAGACCATCATCCCGCTTGCCGATGAATCCGGCCTGCGCCTGACGACCGCCCGCTACTTCACCCCCAATGGCCGCTCGATCCAGGCCAAGGGGATCACCCCGGATATCGTGGTGGAGCGCCTGGAATTGCCCCGTCAGAGCGACAAGAAGGAAGGTTTCAATATCCGTGAGAGGGATCTGGAGAACCACTTCCAGAACGGCGATGAGTCTGAGGGATCCACGGTAACCGACAAGAAGGATGACCGGAAGGATAAACAGCTTTCCACCAAACCCGAGGACAACCTGAAGAACGATTACCAGGTCATGCGAGCACTGGATCTGCTCAAAGGGTGGGAGATCTTCAAGAAGATCGGCTCTTCCAAGTAGTGTCGAGGAGCGTCGCCCAGCGTGTCTAAAATCAGACCAAACCGTAAGAACCAGAGCCGGGGCGGCGGCCCAACCTATGCCGCCCTGGCCATCCTGGCCGTTGTCATTCTCGCCGTCATCGGTTACCTGCTGCTCACCCCGCGCAAGCGCCCGTTCCAGCCGCTGTCCCCGCCGGTGGCCGGGAAAGAGTCCCGGCCCAAGGTGCACCGTCCCGGTCAGCGGGCGGACCTGCCGGCGCCTCCCCGGGTTACACCGGAAACGCTCCCCGCGACACCGCCGTCCGTGCCTCCCGAAACGCCTGTAAAACCGCCCCTGAAACCGGAGTATCCGGCGGAACCGCCGTCAGAGGTGGAGAAGGCGCCCCTGCCCGCCGTGGTGCCGGGGGGCAAGGGGAGGCTGGCCATCATTATCGACGATATGGGGGCCGGCATGCGGGAAGCCCGCTCCCTTGCCGCCATCGGCGTGCCGCTGACGTTTGCGATCATCCCCGGTTTGCGCAGTTGTCGTGAGGTGGCCGCCTTTGCCGCGGGAAACGGCATTGAAACCATGATCCATCTGCCGATGCAGTCCAAGGGGTGGCCGCAGCAGCGGCTGGAATCCAACGGCCTCTTGGTTGCCATGGAGGAAGCCGACATCAGGGAACGGATGGAAGGTTTTGCCAGGGATGTTCCCCATGCCGTGGGAGCCAACAACCATATGGGCTCGGAGTTCACCGAGCATGAACCGCAGATGTCCACGGTGCTGGGGGTGTTGAAGGGGAGGGGGCTCTTCTTCATCGACAGTGTCACCACCCCCCGGAGCGTGGGGCAGCGTCTGGCGCGGGAGATGGGAGTGCGATCGGGGCGGCGCAGCGTGTTCCTGGATAACGAGCAGAACGGTGCCTACATAAGGGGGCAGCTGAACCAAGCGGTGCGTCAGGCCAGGAAAAACGGCGGCGCCATAGCCATCTGCCATCCCCATCCGGCTACAATTGCAACCCTGGCAGCTGCGCTCCCGACATTACAGCAGCAGGGGGTCACCCTGGTGCCCGCCTCACGGCTCGTGAGATGACCGTAACGCCTGTTCACGATGAATGGCTCGTGGACAAAAGCTGAACTTGTGAACAAAAAAGCCCGCACTTGTGCGGGCTTTTTTCGTAAGGGCAGGAGGGTTAGGCTCTCAGCTGGTCGCCTATGCGGGCCTGGAGTTTCAGCAGCTGGCGGTAGTTCTGCTCGTGCAGCACCTGCTCCGGGTTGCGGGGGTCCACTGCATGAACGGTCAGCCATTCCCCCTGGCGCAGTTTGCCTTCAAACCCGGAAAGTCCCTCGTTCAGGAAGAGGTACAGGCGGTCATGCAGCCCATCGAACTGTCCCTCGGCAAAGCCGGCCAGGGGGAACTCCTTCTGGAAGGCCAGTTCTCCCGCCTGGGTGAACTGCATGAAGTCAAGGGTGTACGATCCCTCCTGTTCGCGGGGCAGGAACAGCGAGACCGATCTGCTGGCCTTTTCCGCGATCACTGCCCGGGCCGCGCTGTGGGCCTGGGAGCCGTTGTAGAGGCCGTACAGCGTTCCGCACAGCATGTCGGCGAAACAGTCCCTGTGCAGGAAACCGCGCACGGCCCGGTCCGATGACTCGTAGTAGTAGCCGCGTCCCTGGGGTTTTTCCGTAAGCACAGCACCGCAGATCAGGCAGCGTTCCGCCAGCCCCTCCAGGCGGGCCAGGTACGATTCCTTCTTCTGCCCCTCCTTCTCCGCCAGCCAGCGGGCGTAGAGGCAGGAGCGCGGTTCGGGGGTGGCATCGAAGGAGCGCAGCACATCGCGGGTGATCCGGGCGAACTGGCCATGCACCTCGGTTCCGCGGGCATGGGTCAGGATCGGGTAGATTTTTCCGTCCGGATTGGTGTTCAGGCTCTCCACCTTGGGGCTCTTGGAGATGAAGCAATCCAGGGAACGGTAGCCGCGGTTGGCCGCAAATGCCCTCAGCAGGGTCTTCTGGTCCCTGAAGACCCCGTCGAACTTGATGCGTGAGTCGATCAGGCAGGGGAGCAGCGCCAGGGTCTTCTTGTCCATGCCGTGCCGGTCGAACAGGGCGAAGATGTTCTTGCAGTTCTCCAGGCTGGGCATGTCCTTGACCGGTATTATCACCCGGTCGGCGGCGTAGAGCGCGTTCTGGGTCAGGGGGTTGAGGTCGGGGCGGGTGTCGATGATCACGATGCCGGACAGGCCGGATTCGGCCAGCATGCGCGCCAGGGTCATGGGTCCCGTGAAGCGGCCCAGGACCTGACCCAGATCGGCGGAGGAGGGGATGTAGTCGACGCCGTACTGTCCGGTGTGGGCCAGGGTGGCAGCCTGCGCTCCCATGAGGAAATCCTGTACGCTCCCTTTCTGCTTCTGCCCCTTGATTTCGAACATGTGATCGATGGTGAAGTGGTTGTCGAAGGAGAATATGGTGACCGGCAGGTCCGTGCGCATGGCCGCCAGATAGATGGCCAGGTTGGTGGCCAGGGTGGTTTTGCCCACTCCCCCTTTTTCCGAGGCGATGGTGATGATGTAGGGAAAACTCTGCATGCCGTATCCGTCGTGTGAACATAGAAGTGCGGCCCGTTGCCGCTGGAAATCAACCGATAGTAGTTCAATTCGACGCCGACGGTCAACCGGTTTGACACTTTTTCAGCCACTGTGCTAGGGTGCGGCCAACCATGGATCTCTTTTCCGAAAAGATTATTCTCACGGTCAGTCGGCTGACCTCCCTGCTGCGGGACGTGCTGGAGGAGAATTTCCAGCAGGTCTGGGTGCAGGGGGAAGTCTCCAACTTCTCCAGCCCCTCCTCGGGGCACTTCTACTTCTCCCTCAAGGACAGTGGCGCTCAGCTGCGCTGCGTGATGTTCAAGGGTGCGGCCCGCAACCTGAAATTCCGACCCGGCGACGGCATGGCGCTGATCGCCCGGGGACGCATCTCGGTCTATGACCAGCGCGGCGACTACCAGTTGATCTGCGAGTACCTGGAGCCAGCCGGCGTGGGCGCCCTGCAGGCTGCCTTCCAGCAGCTGAAAGAACGCCTGGCCCGGGAAGGGCTCTTCGATCAGGCCCACAAGCGGCATCTGCCGTTCTTCCCCCGCCGCCTGGGGGTGATCACCTCGGCCACCGGCGCGGCCATCCACGACATCCTCAACGTACTCAGGCGACGCTTCGCCTCCCTGGAGATCCTGCTCTACCCGGTGCGGGTGCAGGGGGAGGGGGCTGGACTGGAGATCGCCCGGGCCGTTGAGGAGATGAATCGCCTGCAGATGGCCGACGTACTGATCGTCGGCCGGGGGGGCGGCTCACTGGAAGACCTGTGGGCCTTCAACGAGGAGGTGCTGGCCCGGGCCCTGTACCGCTCCGCTATTCCGGTCATCTCAGCCGTTGGGCACGAGACCGACTGGACTATCGCTGACTTCGTGGCCGACCTGCGCGCCCCCACCCCCTCGGCAGCGGCTGAGCTGGTGGTGGCCAGCGCCGACGAGCTGCGCGGCAGAGTGGAAGGGCTGGAGCACCGCCTGGGGTTGGCCATGGAGTCCCGTCTCTCAACCCTGGAGTCGCGGGTGGCCTCCCTGCGGCGCCTGCTGGCCGACCCCAGCGCCACCCTGGGGCATCTGGCCCAGCGGGTGGACGACCTGACCGAGCGGCTGGAGTTGGGCCTGCACAACGGCGTCATGCGGCTGAAGGAACGCTTCGACCGTCTCGATCGCCTGCTGATGCAGCACTCCCCGCTCGCCAGGGTGGAACAGCTACGCCAGCGTCTGCTGCTCCTGGTGTCGCACGGCGAACGCTCCATGCTGTTGCGCCTGGAGGGGGATAAACAGGCGTTCGGTGCCGCTGCCGCCCGCCTGGAGGTGCTTTCCCCCCTGGCTACCCTGTCGCGCGGCTACTCCATCACCAGCCGCCAGCAGGACGGCAGGGTGATCAGCGACGCCTCCCAGCTCAAGATGGGGGAACTTTTGGACGTCAGGCTGCGCCATGGCGCGGCCCACTGCCGGGTGGAGGGGGTGCAACTGCCGACCGAGCCCAAACCCTTGACGCATGCCGACGATTCTGAAATACTGTCCGATCAATCAAGGAACGACCATGGCAACGGAAAAATTTGAAACAGCCCTGAAAAAACTGGAGGAAATCGTGCGCCGCCTGGAAGGAGGCTCGCTCTCCCTGGACGAATCCCTCAAAGCCTTCGAAGAGGGGGTCAGGCACGCCTCTTTCTGCTCCAAGAAACTGGACGAGGCCGAGCGCCGCGTGGAGGTGCTGCTGAAGCGCAAGGACGGCAGCTTCAGCCGCGAGCCGTTTCAGCCGGATGAGTAACAACATGAACCTGATAAAGGAAACGACATGGACCTGAAAGCATACCTGAAAGAGCAGTGCGCCCGCGTAGATGCGGCGCTGGACAGCTACCTCCCCCGGGAGACGGAACTCCCCCACAGCCTGCACAAGGCCATGCGCTACTCGGTCTTCGCCGGCGGCAAGCGGGTGCGCCCGATTCTGATGCTGGCCGCCTGCCAGGCCGTGGGAGGTGATACGGAGGTGGCCATCCCGGCTGCCTGCGCCATGGAGATGATCCACACCTACTCCCTGATCCATGACGACCTGCCTGCCATGGACGACGACGATTTCCGGCGCGGCAACCCCACCAATCACAAGGTGTTCGGTGAGGCCGTGGCCATTCTGGCCGGCGACGCGCTCCTGACCGAGGCGTTCAAGTTGCTCTCCAATCCGGCCTGCGCGGCCGGCGTGCCGTCCGAGGCTCGTCTGGCGGTGATCCACCAGATCGCCTCCTGCGCCGGTTCCCACGGCATGGTGGGGGGGCAGGTGGTTGACATGGAGAGCGAGGGGAAGAGCGACATCGACCTCCCCACGGTGCAGTACATCCACACCCACAAGACCGGCGCCCTGATCAAGGCGGCCGTGGTGGCTGGCGCCCTTTTGGGCGGCGCGGACCGGGAGAAACTGGCCGCCATAACCCGTTACGGCTCGGCAGCAGGTCTGGCCTTCCAGATCGCCGACGATATCCTGGACATCGAGGGGACCACCGAAGAGATCGGCAAGGACGCGGGAAGCGACCAGGCCCGCGGCAAGGCCACCTATCCGGCGGTGATGGGGCTTGCGGCAGCCAAGCAGGAAGCCACAACCATGATGGACGAAGCCTTCAAGGCGCTGGAGATCTTCGGCAGCGAGGCCGATCCCCTGCGGGAAATCGCACGCTATATCGTCACGCGCAAGAAGTAGTCTTCCGCGAGAGCCTTTTTCTAACGCATGCAAAGCTATACGGCAGGCGGAGAAAGCCTTTGGAAAAACTCCGGATCTTGCCTGAAGGGCGCGGTTCTCAAGATTGCGCTCTTTCCTGGCGCTCCCAGCTCCATCGCGGTTCAGAGGCCGTGTGGAGGCAGATGGTTTTTCTGTAAGGTTCCTTCGCGTTCTTTGTGCCTTTGTGTGAGAACCGAGATCGTTTTTTCTCCTGTCGTTTTTGTCCCCATGCAAGAATGAGCCAGGATTATTTCTATTCAACGGGTGTTTATGGCACTACTGGACACAATCGACTCCCCTGCCGACCTGAAAAGGCTTCCGGTTTCCCGGCTTCCCCAGGTGGCCGAAGAGCTGCGACGGGTGATCATCCAGACCTGCTCGACCAACGGCGGCCACCTGGCCCCCAGCCTGGGGGTGGTGGAACTGACCATCGCCCTGCACCGGGTCTTCTCCACCCCGGAGGACAAGATCGTCTGGGACGTGGGGCACCAGGCATACGCCCACAAGCTGCTCACCGGCCGTCGCGACCGCTTCTCCACCCTGCGCAAGCTGGACGGCATCAGCGGCTTTCCCAAGCGTGACGAATCGCCCCACGATGCCTTCGAGGTGGGGCATGCCTCCACCTCCATTTCGGCCGCCACCGGCCTGGCTGCGGCCCGCGACCTGGCCGGGCGCAGGAACAAGGTGCTGGCGGTGATCGGCGACGGCTCCATGACCGGCGGCATGGCCTACGAGGCAATGAACCATGCCGGCCACATGAACCGGGACATGATCGTGATCCTGAACGACAACGAGATGTCCATCGCCGAGAACGTGGGCGCGCTCTCCAATTTCCTGACCCGCACCGGTTCCAGCGAGTTCGTCTACCGCTTCAAGAAGAACGTGGAGTCCTTCCTGGGCCGCAAGGACACCGTGGGCAAGAATCTGCTGCACCTGGCCAAGAAGCTGGAGGACTCCTTCAAGGGATTCTTTACCCCGGGCATGCTCTTCGAGGCCTTCGGGTTCGAGTACATCGGCCCCATCGACGGCCATGACCTGCCCATGCTGCTGGAGACCCTGGAGAAGGTCAAGAAGTACCACGATGCCGTGCTGATCCATGTGTTGACCAAGAAGGGCAAGGGGTACAAGCCGGCCGAGGACGATCCGTCACTGTTTCACGGGGTCGGCCCCTTTGATCTGGAGAGCGGCAGGGTGCTCAAGGGGAAGGGGGGGGCGGCCTCCTACACCGCCATCTTCGGCTCAGCACTCTGCAAGCTGGCTGCCGATGACGAACGGGTGGTGGCCATCACCGCCGCCATGCCCGATGGCACCGGTCTGATCCCTTTTTCCCGGCAGTTTCCGAAGCGTTTCTTCGATGTGGGCATCGCCGAACAGCATGCCGTCACCTTCGCGGCCGGCCTGGCCACCCAGGGGTTTCGACCGGTTTTCACTGTCTACTCGTCGTTCCTGCAGCGGGCCTATGACCTGGTGTTTCACGATGTCTGCCTGCAGAACCTGCCGGTTATCTTCGCCCTGGATCGAGCCGGCGTGGTGGGCAATGACGGCCCGACCCACCACGGCAGCCTGGATATCTCCCTGCTGCGACACCTGCCCAATATGACCGTCATGGCACCCAGGGACGAGAACGAACTGCAACACATGCTGGCAACCGCGCTGGGGATGCAGGGACCGGTGGCCCTGCGCTACCCCCGCGGCAACGGCGTGGGAGTGGCGTTGGACCAGATCATTACGCCATTGCCGGTCGGCCGGGCCGAAGTGCTGCGCGAAGGGAAGGACGGGGCGGTGCTGGCTCTGGGAAGCATGGTCCATCCGGCTCTGGAGGCTGCTCTGCAGCTGGAGCGCGACGGTGGCCCCAGTCTGGCGGTGGTCAACGCCCGCTTCGTCAAGCCGCTGGATGAAGAACTGATCCAGTTTTTGGCCCGCACCTACGGCCGACTGATCACCCTGGAAGAGAACGCGCTGCAGGGCGGTTTCGGCAGCGCTGTCCTGGAACTTCTGGAGGAAAAGGGGATTCGCGGCACGCGGGTCCTGCGGCTGGGGTATCCCGACGCCCAGATCCCCCAGGGGGACCAGGGAGTTTTGCGCGCCATGCTGGGCCTGGACCCCGCCGGACTGGCTTCCTCCATGGAGGCGTTTCTGCGCCGGGATTGAAAACCGATGTGATTTCTATGTGCCGGAAACGGTAAGCGGAATGTTTGCTCCCTGCGCCCACAACGGAACCATGCCGCATAGGGGCGCATGCTGGAGCAGGAGGAGAGGACACGATGATCAGGAGCATGACCGGCTACGGCAAGGGGGAGGCGCTTTCCGAGCAGGGGCGCTGCACAGTGGAGATCAGGTCAGTCAACCACCGCTACGGCGAAATTTCGGTGCGCATGCCGCGCGCCTTCATGGCCCTGGAGAATGAGGTCAAGAAGGCGCTGGCCTGTACCCTCAAGCGGGGCAAGATCGATGCCTATGTCCAGTGGGAGGAGGCTGGAGGTTGTGCCGCCCTGCCTGCCGCCGATCTGGTTCTTGCCAGAGGGTATGCCGAGCTGCTGCGTTCCCTTTCGCAGGAGTTGGGTCTGAAGGAAGAGCCCTCCCTGGGGCTGATCCTGGCCCAGAAGGGAGTGCTGGGGGAGGCCGTGGCAGGTCAGCCGGACCCGGATCAGTGCCTGGCCCAGCTCATGTCCGCCGTGCAGGGGGCCGTGGCTGCCATGGATGCCATGCGCCGGCGCGAGGGGGATGCGCTGCTGTGCGATCTGGCCTCCCGCCGGGGCCAGGTGGCCCAGTGGGTGCAGCGGATCAGCGAGCGTGCTCCCCAGGTGGTTGACGAGTACCGCCAGAAGCTCAAAATCCGTCTGGACCAACTGCTGGAGGGGACTGAGATGGATGCTGCCCGCCTGGCCCAGGAGGTGGCGCTGATGGCTGATCGCTGCGACGTGACCGAGGAGTTGGTGCGGCTTTCCAGCCACTTCACCCAGTTCGACGATGCGCTGGCTGCGGATGAGCCGGTGGGGCGCAAGCTGGATTTCCTGATGCAGGAGATGAACCGCGAGATCAATACCATCGGCTCCAAGTCCAGCGACGCCGAGGTGACATCCCTGGTGATCCGCATCAAGGCCGAGATGGAGAAGATGCGCGAGCAGGTGCAGAATGTGGAGTAGATGCAGGGATCGGGAGTGAGTGAGGAGTGAGGAACGGTGTCCTCGTCCCCAGTTACCAGTTGTTGGCCCCATAACAGGAAGGCATTCCATGAACCGCGAAGGTCTGATCATGATCATCTCCGCCCCCTCCGGGGCGGGCAAGACAACCCTCTGCCGCCGGCTGCGCCAGCGTTTCCCCGCCATGCGCGAGTCCATCAGCTTTTCCACCCGCCAACCGCGGCCGGGGGAGAAGGACGGAGAGGATTATTGCTTCGTCTCCCGGGACGAGTTCCAGGCCATGGTGACGCAGGGAGCCTTCGCCGAATGGGCCGAGGTGCATGGCAACCTGTACGGCACGGCGCTCAGGACTCTGGAGGAGGCGCGCGAAACGGGGACCGATCTGCTGCTGGATATCGATTGTCAGGGAGCCCTGTCCCTGAAGAAAAATTTCCCCGGCGGGGTGTACGTCTTTATCATCCCCCCCAGCATGGATGAACTGCGCCGCCGCCTTGAGGGGCGCTCGTCCGATGTGCCGGAGGTTATCGAGCGCCGCATCAGGCGCGCTTCCGACGAGATCAGGGAGGCGCGCTGGTATGACTACATCATCATCAACGACCGCATCGAGGAGGCCTTCGAGGAACTGTCGGCGGTGGTGCTGGCCCAGAGCCGGACGACCCCGCGCATGCTGGGGCGGGTGGCGAAATTGTTTGATATTTGACGGCGAATGGGGTAACAATGCTGTTCCAATCAACACGCAGCAGGAAGGAGTAATCGTATGGCACGGGTAACAGTTGAAGACTGCCTTGATAAAGTTGAGAACCGTTTCCTCCTGGTCATGCTGGCCTCCAAGCGGGTCAAGCAGCTCTACAAGGGGGCCAGGCCGCTGGTGGACCCCAAGAACAACCGTCTGGTGGTGACCTCCCTGCGGGAGATCGCTGCCGGCAAGGTCGGCTACGAGATGATCAAGAGACAACGCACCCAGCAGTAACCGCTCAACCGGGAGAAGCCCGTCATCGCGACAGGCTTCTCCTTTTTTTTCCTTCCCCTGCTGTATCCACCACATTCTTGTCAGGCGACTAACGGCACATGATCAGGCTCAACGACATCCTCGACAAGGTGGCGTCCTATAACCCCACCGCCGACCTGAACCTCATCCGCAAGGCCTACGTCTACTGCGCCAAGGTCCATCAGGGCCAGACCCGCCTGTCGGGCGAACCGTACATCATTCACCCCATGGAAGTGGCCGGTCTGCTGGCCGAGCTGCGTCTGGACGTGGCCAGCGTCATCACCGGCTTTCTGCACGATACCATCGAGGATACCCTGACCACCGCCGAGGAGCTGACCTCCCTGTTCGGCGATGAGGTCGCCACCCTGGTGGATGGCGTCACCAAAATTAGCAAGATCCATTTCAAGACCAAGGCCGAGAGCCAGGCCGAAAATTTCCGCAAGATGCTGCTGGCCATGTCCATCGACATCCGCGTGATCCTGGTCAAACTGGCCGACCGTCTCCACAACATGCGTACCCTGGAGTTTCAGCCCGAGCTGAAGCAGCGTTCCATCGCCCAGGAGACCATGGACATCTATGCCCCCATCGCCAATCGGCTGGGTATCTCCTGGATCAAGGTGGAGCTGGAGGATCTCTCCTTCCGCTACCTCAATCCGGAGATCTATTTCGATCTGGCGCGCAAGATCTCCCTGAAGAAGCGGGAGCGAGAGGCCTATGTGTCCGAGGCCAAGACCGTCATCGCCGACAAGCTGGGGCAGCACGGCATCAAGGGAGAGGTCTCGGGGCGCAGCAAGCATCTCTACTCCATTTACCGCAAAATGCTGGCGCGCAACGTTGAGTTGGACGAAATCTACGACCTGATCGCCCTGCGCATCCTGGTGGACGACGTGCGCGACTGCTACGAGGTGCTGGGGGTGATCCACTCGGCCTGGAAGCCGATCCCGGGGCGCTTCAAGGATTACATCGCCATGCCCAAGGGGAACATGTACCAGTCGCTGCACACGACGGTGATCGGGCCCCACGGCGACCGCATGGAGGTGCAGATCCGCACCCACGAGATGCACAACGTAGCCGATGCCGGCATCGCGGCCCACTGGAAGTACAAGGAAGGCAAGGGGTACGACGAGAGGGACGTGAAGCGCTTCTCCTGGCTGCGCCAGCTCCTGGAGTGGCAGCAGGAGCTGCAGGACTCCCGTGAGTTCATGGATTCGGTCAAGGTGGAGCTGTTCCCTGAGGAGGTCTACGTCTTTACCCCCCAGGGGGATGTGAAACCGTTCCCGCGGGGGTCGACACCCATCGATTTCGCCTATGCGGTGCACTCCGATGTGGGGCACCGCTGCGTGGGGGCCAAGGTCAACGGCAAGCTGGTGCCGCTGAAGTACGAGCTGAAGAACGGCGACATCGTGGAGGTGATTACTTCCCCCCACCACACCCCCAGCAAGGACTGGCTCAAGATCGTCAAGAGCTCCCGTGCCCGCAACCGAATCCGGGCCTGGATCAAGACCGAGGAGCGCAAACACAGCATCGTGCTGGGCAGGGAAATCTGCGAGAAGGATTTCCGCAAATATTCGGTGAACCTGCAGAAGATCCAGAAGAGCGGTGATTTCAAACGCATCGCCGGCGAATTCGGTTTCGCCGGTGATGATGACCTGCTGGCCGCGGTGGGGTATGGCAGGATAACCCCCAACCAGATCATCGGCAGGCTGCTGCCGGAGGGGAAACTCCAGGAAAGGACGGAGCGCAAGGAGTCGCGCCTGAGTGCGGCCATCAATAAGCTCAGGGGCAAGACCACCTCCGAGGCGGTGGAGATCAGCGGCGTGGATGACGTGCTGGTCCGCTTCGGCAAGTGCTGCAACCCGGTGCCGGGGGACGAGATCATCGGCTTCATCACCCGCGGCAAGGGGGTGACGGTGCATACGGCCGACTGTAAGTTCGCCCTTGAGAGCGATCCGGAGCGGCGCATAGACGTGACCTGGAACCAGAGCAAAACCAGTGGCCTGCCGGTCAGGATTCGCGTGGTCTGCCATGACGTTAAGGGGATTCTTGCCAACATTTCCCTGGCCATCGCCAACAGCGAGGCAAATATCGTCAGTGCAATGATCCAAAGCACGGTGGACAAGCGGGGCGAGAACATCTTCGAGGTGAGCGTGGTCGACCTGGCTCACCTGCAACGGGTTATGAACGCCCTGATGAAGGTCAAGGGTGTAATTACGGTGGAAAGGATGAAAAATTGAAACTGGACGTGATATCGACGGATAAGGCGCCCGCAGCCATAGGACCCTATTCCCAGGCGGTGCGACTGGGGGATATTCTCTTCTGTTCCGGCCAGATACCGCTGGACCCGGCCACGGGCCAGGTGGTGGGTGGTGACGTGTCCGCGCAGGCAGTCCGGGTGATGGAGAACATCTCCGCCGTGCTGGCCGTTGCCGATCGCGGGTTCGACGACGTGATCAAGACCACCATCTTTCTGACTGACATGGCCGACTTTGCGGTGGTGAACGAGGTCTACGGCCGCTACTTCAGCGGTCACAAACCGGCCCGCTCCACGGTGGCGGTCAATGGGCTGCCCCGGGGGGTGCTGCTGGAGATCGAGGTGGTTGCCAGGGGGTGAGAGGCGGTATTCTGGTTCAAGGTTGAAAAAAAAGAGCCGCGGGCACCGAAGGTGCCGCGGCTCAGACAACTGCGAACTTTGAACCCCGAACCGCTTTTTACAGCGCCTTGGTGACGTGACCGGAGCGGATGCAGCGGGTGCAGACCTTGATTGTCTTGACGCTGCCGTTTCTGACCGCCTTTATCTTCTGCAGGTTGGGATACCATACGGTACGGGTTTTGTTGTTGGCATGGCTTACGTTGTTGCCGAAGCTGGGACCTTTACCACATATTGCGCATATTCTTGACATAGAGTTATTCCCTCCGTTAATTTCTCAAAAAGTTTCTATACCAAATCGGGGGGTCGCTTGCAAGAAAAACTTTCGGAGCGTGCATGAATATCATCAAGGGTGTGATCACCCTGCTCTTCCTGGTGCTGGTCGTGGTCGCAGTGCTGTTCATCGATTTTACGTACAAGACGTTCTCCTATCACCAGCGCGAGGTGAGGGCTGATGCCATTGTGGTGCTGGCCGGCGGCAAGGGGAGGGTGGACGAAGGGGTGCGGCTCTTCCGCCAGGGGAAGGGGCACTGGCTCTTTTTCATCGGCGTTGACCCCACGGTGCGTCGCTCCGACCTGTACCGCCCCCGGCCGGGAGACCCGCCCGCCTCGGGGGTGATTCTCGAAAAGGCGTCGCGCAATACCCTGGAAAACGCAGTGTATGGCCGAGACGTGATCATGGAGCGGAACGTGCGCTCCATACTGTTGATCACCTCCCGCTATCACATGAAGCGGGCCTCTATCCTGCTACGCAACGCGCTGCCCAAGGATGTGGCCATCTACCCCTACCCGGTGGACACGGCCAACCTGAAGGAGGCCTGGTGGAGCCACCGATCCAGTTTTCATCTGCTCTTCGGAGAATTCTATAAATATTGCATGTTCCGCGCCTTTTTCCTGTTGGCGCCGGGCGAGCTGCGCCGTGACCTGGGTTGAGGTGCTTTCATATTTTTCCAAACCGTGCTAAACTGCCGCTTCTTAATCTATCCTGAAAGGAATACGTGATGCGTTATATAAGCACCCGCGGCGGTATTCAGCCGATCAACTTCAAGGACGCCGTCATGATGGGATTGGCAACCGACGGCGGCCTGCTCCTACCTGAATCATACCCCCAGATCAGCCGTCAGGAGCTGGATCAGTGGCGTTCCCTTTCTTATCCTGACTTGGCCTTGCGGATCATCTCCCCCTTCGTGGACGACATACCGGTCGACGACCTTAAGGGGTTGATCCAGCGCTCCTACGCTACCTTCAACCATCCCCAGGTGACGCCGGTTGTACACAGGGATGGCGTCCATATCCTGGAGCTGTTCCACGGCGTGACCCTGGCTTTCAAGGATGTGGCCCTGCAACTTTTGGGTAATCTGTTCGAGTATATCCTGGCGGAGCGGGGAGAACGGCTCAACATCCTGGGCGCCACCTCGGGTGACACAGGGAGCGCCGCTATCCATGGGGTGCGCGGCAAGAAGGGGATAACCATCTTCATCCTGCACCCCCACGGCAAGACCTCACCAGTGCAGGCGCTGCAGATGATCACTGTCGGTGACGCAAACGTGCACAATATTGCCATCCGCGGCACCTTCGACGACTGCCAGAACATGGTAAAGGCTCTGTTCAACGACCTCCAGTTCAAGGAGAAGTACTCCCTGGGCGCGGTCAACTCCATCAACTGGGCCCGCGTCCTGGCCCAGGTGGTGTACTACTTCTATGCCTGGCTACGGGTGACCGACGAGGGTGACCGGCCGGTCTGCTTCTCTGTTCCCACCGGTAACTTCGGTGACATCTTTGCCGGCTACGTGGCCAAGCGCATGGGGCTCCCCATGGGACGTCTGCTTTTGGCGACCAACGAGAACAACATCCTGACCCGTTTCGTCAGGGATGGCGACTACTCCCTGGCCAACGTTGTCGCCACCGTCTCCCCCTCAATGGACATCCAGTTGGCTTCCAACTTTGAACGTTACCTGTTTCATCTGTATGACCAGGATCCGGGCCGAGTGCGGGCTGCCTTTGCCGAGTTGAGGGAGTGTGGGCGCATCAGTTTTACCCCGGCCGAGATGGAGCAGGTTCGGGCGGATTTTTGTTCCGCCACGGTGGACCAGGCCGCTACCTTGGAGACCATCGGCAGCTTCAACCGGGAAACCGGCTATCTGTTGGACCCGCACACCGCCGTGGGGGTGCGGGCTGCTCTGGACCTGCTCCCCTCTGATGCGGCCCGCGTCTGTCTGGCAACTGCCCATCCGGCCAAGTTTGGAGAAGCCGTGGAAAAGGCGGTGGGGACGCCCGCTCCGGTTCCTGGTTCCATTGCGGCCCTGGCCGGCATGGAGACACGCTGTACCGTAATGGATGCCGATCTGGAGAAAGTGCGCCAGTTCGTTGTTGAGCATGTGGCGTAAACGGGTATAAGGGTGGTGTCAGTTGTGCGGTAGTCGCAGTCGTATGCATCGGTACTGTAAATTACTGTTGACAAAAGCACGATCTCTTGGCATGTATACAAGTCCAAACGCGGGAATAACTCAGTGGTAGAGTGTCAGCTTCCCAAGCTGAAGGTCGCGGGTTCGAATCCCGTTTCCCGCTCCATAACAAAAACAAGAGGTTAGCTAGATCGGCTAACCTCTTTTTTTGTGTCAAAAATGGCCCGTGTTGTAGTTGGTGTTGTAATAAAAATATGAAATCTGTAAACCGGCGTGTGGTTTGTGTAACGCGGCGCTCTGTTTGGCATTTGTAGGCGCTCTGTTTGGCATCGATTTAAAAAAACGTGTCAGTTGTTTGACAGAAAGGCCACTCACCGTCCGGTAAGTGGCCTTTCTGTTTGCCCGATTGGCGGCACATAGCCGGAGTCTCTCGGGCTGTGCCCCTGGCAAACCATGGCGAAAGACCAGCGCCGCCTCACCTTCCATTAAAGCGGCGCTCCTGGAACTCCCCTATGGTCTGCCTATCTCGGGGAGTTCCAGGCATGAACCGTTCTACAGGGGAACTCCGGCGACGGTTTGCCGTTCTCGTTCCAGGGCTGCCCATTGCGTGGGGTTTTCATCCCTCGCATCAAAGATGAACCCGTCCGCATTTTTGGTAATATCGAGGATACGGTAAGCGTTTGCAGTGGCATTGAGTATGCTTTTTTCCCGCCCGTGGGATGTTTCCGCAACAAGAGTGTCGAGGGCAGCAACCCGCCGGAACCTTTCAGCCAGCAATTTTCCAGCCGTTATAAAGTCACTGTAAGCCGTCTGTAATTCCGATTTGAAACGGAATATGAGCATTTCATCAAGGTCTGTTCTTTCCGCTCTTACCACCTTCTCGGCTTCAGCTCGGCGTCGTTCCAGTCCGGCTATTGCCTGCTCCGCGTTCCTGGCTTGATTGGTCAATTCCGAACAGCTCTGCTCATACTCCTTGATCTTGGCTTCAATGGTCTCCAGTCTTTTGGCTACGTTCTTGCCGGTAGCTGCATCCGCCAAGAGGTCTTCTTTCTGCCTAAGAAGATCAGTGGGGCCTGAAACATTGTCGGCTGCCATGATGAATGAGCGCTGATATTCGATGGTGCTGTCCAGGGAAGAAACGGTGCCCTCGGCAGCAAGAAGCTTTGCGGTCTGCTCCTTGATCTCGGCCAACGTAATGCTGTGGTCGAACCGTTCAAGTTCCTGCTGTCGCTGATCCCGTTCCTTCAGAAGATTATCCCGCTCCTGCTGCCCGTCACGCATTTGTTTGACCAGCTCATCATATCGGACTTGCGCGACATCACGCTGTGCGCCGGACTTTTCGGTGACCAGAGAATCAAGATGGTTTTTGGCATCAGCAATTCCCCTGCTCAAGGTCGTCAGATTGGAAAGCTGGTGGTCCGACAAGCGGGTCTCGATTGCCGCAATTCGGGCTACAAGTTGGCGTTTTTGGGTAATTCGTTCCATGGCGTTTAGGGTTTCCTGCATGCTGTTACTCCTTCGTGTGTTGTCACAACTGGTTTAAAATAGCTTCACTTTTCTTTTTTTTGTAATCGGAGGGAGAGATTCCCATCGCCCAACAAATTTCTATTTCCTCATCAGACAATTTTTCGCTTACAGCGTCCATAGCCGCCCCTCGTTTGGTCACTTGGTCTTTTCTTTTCTGAATATCATGCAAAGGAATGCCCATAAGTTCGGCAATTTGGGCCTCAAGTGCTTCAAGGTTTTTGTTTTGCCGATTCAGTCCCGTGGATTGTTCACGGGCCGCCGTTACCAAGTAGTCAAGGGGAGACACCCCGGTTAATTTACACACCCGCAGTTCATCGTTGCTCAACCCCATGGACGCGCCCGGCCGCTGGCTGTTCACCGAAATGGGCGCGTAGCTTGTTGCACGGCTGGCGTTTGCCGCGATGTATTCATGTACATCGAGCCCCATTTTTTCGATGATTTTCAGCTCTTCTCTCCCCAATCCATGGGCCGATGGCGGCTCGTAGCTGTTCGCTGCCACCAAAGGGGGCCGGGACAGGTTGTCAGCGTTCGCCTGAATATAGGCGTGAGGGTCGATTCCCATCATGTTGCATATCTTCGTGTCTTGGGCGGACAAAGTATGGGGCGCAGGAACCGGCGGAGAATAGACGCTGTTTGCGGCAAAGGGGTAATGCGGCAAGGATGTATCCACCCTGTTCAGCGCTTGAAGAAAAAGGTTTGGCCGGTTGGTAAGTCCGGCGGAGACAAGTTTGACAATGCTCATTGTGGAGCGGTCATAGGTGAATACCGGGGAAATATACCGGTATATCTTGGACTCGATCAGCTCCCGGCCTTGGTTGTTCCATTCGACGGTTCCCCAAACTGCCCCGTAGGGGTTCTGGTAGAGTTTGAGTATCCAGCCCACAGCCGGGGCGGGGTCGCCATTGGGGGCCTTTTGATGTGTCGAATGCTCCAAGTCAATCGGCAATTTCACGCCGTTCTGGTCAAAATAACTGATGATTGTACGCGGCTGATCGTTCAGCCAGCTTCGCCCGTCCCGCCCTATTATCTGCCCTTCACGCGGTATCAGTTCAATTTCGGTGGGGGCCTTGCCTGTTGCATCCCTGTTTAGCTCCAGGGTGTAGTCCTGATTCAGTAAATCCATGGTGGTCATTCCTTTCGATCTGACGTTGACTTCCCTGTTGCTATTGTCCGTGCCTGCTCCACCGCATCGGCGGCGGTCATGAGCAGGCCGTAGACTTCCTCGTTTGGCTGACCCCTGCGATACGGGGGAGCCGCGTCCAGGATGCTCTTTTTCAAGCGAGAGAGCGTCATTGCGGAACGTTTTTGACGTGGACTGATTTCACCTTGTTCCTTAATGATATTTCCTACCCATGCGGAAGTCGTTCCGAAGTTTTCCGCGATTGTGCTGACTGGCGTTCCCGCCCGGTATTGGCTGATAATTTGTCGTTTTTTTTCAGAAACTTTGTCACGCATACCTTTTGAAACGTATACGTACTGTTGTCCAAAACGCGCGGTAAGAATGGAGATGAAACCGCCTGCCGCTTGGGCTGCGTCTTTCGGTCTCACGCCGTGAATTATCAGCATCCGGGCAACCTCAATGACGATTGCTTGAATGTCGCCTTTCTGCTTTGTGGGCGCGGTTTTCCCGGCAGTGGTCTTGATGATCTGATAAATCCGCATCATTGAAAGGCCGTGCCGTTTAGCAAGGTCTTCAATGGATTCGCCGTTATTAACCTCTTCTCGGATATTGACTTTTCTTTCACACGGCCCAGAGGGTATGTAAATCTGAATGCCACCGATAATGCACCGCAACCGCTCCACAAAAGCATCAGCTCCACGACGTGCCGTTTTTGCATCCTCTCCGTGACGCTCAAGCAGGGCGACCGCTTCGAGGATGAGAAATTCAACCAATTTGCCATTTTTTCCATGAGTCAAGGCATCACCCCCTTTGCCGCCAATATCCGGTTGGTTTCGTATGTCTTCGACGTTCTCCAGCCACACGAGAAACAGCGATACACATCGTCATCAATAATACCGTCGTGCCGTTCCAGGGCGTTGAGCATGTACCCCCCACAGCGGCGACAGCGCCCGATATAGACCGGAACGGATTGCCGTCTTTCTGGCGGATCGTCGAGGTAGACCACGCGCCGCTGTTCCCCCCGTTCTTCATCCTCATCCTCGCTGCCTTCATCGCCGAACAGCTCGGAAAGCAGTTCTTCCATTTCCACGTCATCCATCACCGTCGCGCCGATCCGCGCGGGCGGTTCGACGTCAATCCCCTTGACGAGCGCATCGTCAGCAAGGTCCGCGACGGGCGGCCCGTCAACAACCTCGGGAAAACATGTATCCGGGATTATTTCTGGCTGGTGCTCCGGGACCGGCCCGGCCTGGTCGTCCAGACCGTCGCAGAAGCGACAACGATTATCCCCGCATGCCTGGTCGGAGCGTTGCTTGTTTTCAGCACAAGCGGTATGTGTGATGGTGGCCCTCATCCGCTGGCAGTAGGCGACAGCGTTTGCCGCCAGCCATGCGGCGTAAGGGTCAGGAGCGGGTTGTATCATGGCGAGCTGTTGCACGGGCGGCCCCTGGTGGCGGCAAGAAACAAAGTGTTTTACTTCCTGCCCCAGTCCTACCAATTTCACCGTTAAAAAGCTGATAAACGAGTTTACTAAATGCAGGGGAGGGACTACGGGAGGGGAGATGCGCACCGCCATATTGGGCGGTGCGCGCCGGGAGTGAAGGCTATTTTAGGTGGGCTTATAGATGGCTTATTGATTGGTAAAATCGCAGGTTGTTGCGGAAAGCGAAGCGCCGCAGCGCTCGCAGTCGCCGTGCAGGTACAGGCTTTTGACGGCCTTGAGGTAGACCGCCTTTCGGTTGCCCTGTTTCGTGACGTAGCCGTGGGTTTCCAACCGACGGAGAGCCGCCCGGATTGCCCGGTATGACGCGCCGGGGGTAACGGTGGTAATCTCCTCGGCGGTTGCCTGGCGGAAGATTTCAAGGCTGATCCAGATGGAGCGATACAGTTCCAGGGGGGTGCGTCGTCTGGTTTCAGGATTCATCGTTTCTCCGCTCATGGTACATCCAGCATGGTTTCACCGGGGATGATCTCAGCGGGGCTTGTTCTGATTGTCTCCAGATAGCCCCAATAATTTGAACTGGCATTGTGGAAGCTTGGGCGCATGCCCACTGTGGGTGATTCGAGGCGACCGCAGGAGGATAGGCCGAACAGCAGGGCCATGAGAACACATGCAAGAATCTTCAATGATTCGCTCCTTTTCGTTTCGGCCCTTGGCCGATTTCTTTCAGAAAGTCATAAAGGTCGTAGCCGATAAAAAACCATTCCCGTACAAACTGAAGCAGGAGACCAGCCATCAGAAACGGCAACCCGGCGGCTACTTCAAGGCAACAGAACAGGAACCGCCATGCCTGGCAATAGCGGTCATACAAAGTGAGCGGGGTTTTCCGTGCCATGCTGTTCATTCCTCCACTTTCGATCTTCTCCGGAGTCCCCCCGGATATAGAAAAGGGCGAGGCATCTACCCCGCCCTTGTTGCTCCACCTAACAATCAATTCTCAGGGCAATAGAAGTCTATTGGCAGCAGTGGCTTACCGTAGTCATCAACAACCGTCAATTCAGGTTCATCGTAATCGCTCCAATCAAGCACATCTGCCAAGTCCAATAGCTCAGATATTGGACTAAAGCTTTGGCATTCCATCTTTTTTTCTGGAGTAAGTTTCAATTTTTCCCAGGCGTCACGAGTCATTTCTACAATTTGGTCGTATTTCACGACACATGAAGTCTGTATCCGTACTTTCACCTTTTCACTCATGTTTCCCCCCAAAGGATGATGCTAAATCCAACTGCTTCCACAGCCCTATCATTGACCCGCGCAGTAGCTGCTTACCCCGAAATAGCATTTAACTGGCGTTTAACTCTTCGCTCACAGGCCTCGTGGCTGCTACCCCATACACGCCTCCGTCTTGATACCCCCAAACCCCTCAGCGGGCTTTTTTCGGCTTCGCTTCTTCCCCGCCACCCTCCTTGTGGTGTTTCATGACGTTCAAGGCATTGATGACCCACCCCGCCATCTGATCGTCCAAGAAACGGAGGTCGGAGACCTTGGCAATCCTCAGAAGGAAGCGCCGCAGGGCGCGGGCACGGGCCGCCGGGTCGGGAACATCGCTGATGTCTGTCCACATTGCCTCGATCTTGCGGAGCTGCGCCGCCGATGCCATGCCGGGGCGGTTGTCCAGTTCGTCAAAGCGCTTCGGCGTGCCGGCTTCGGCCCTGGCACGGGCGGCGGCCCGCTCCCGGCTGTATCGCTCCTGGTCCGTTTTGTGCGCCAGTTCCTGAAGTTCATCAATGAAAGACTTGGCTTGTGCCAGGGTCAAGTCTTTGCAGGTGGTGACACCGAAACGGCTTTCCAGCGCCGCCCGGTAGTTTTCGTCAGACACCCCCAGAATGTGAAGTTGGGTGTGTATCCGTTTGATCTGGGCCGCCGTTATCGGCCTTGCCGTTCTTTTCGCGTGTGCCATTTTTTCGCTCTCCTCTCTGCTTGGTTGCTGATCTATCTTGCCAACACTTACCCCCCGGAAGCTCCCGTAATATGGCGCTCCTTAAGTAGCTTTTGCTCATTGGTTTAATGGACATTTACAATTACCCCCGACAGCCATTCAGCACCATGCGGCAGGCGGCACAGGTCGCCCGTCGCGCCGCCCTGCGCCGGATCAAAGTTGTCTCCAGCCTGGTCAAAGCGTCAATCAACTCGCGAATGATCTTCATGCCATCACCTCCCCATGGTTGAGCATCTGGTGAACGAGCTTTTCGAAAAGGCTGGTCCGCTCCATGCGGGTTATTGCCACGACACGCCCGACAATCAAGGGCTTCAACACTTCGGATGCGCAGGCCTCGTTTCCATAGTGCGGGTTGTCGCAGATGACGTTCACGGCATTGTCGCCGACCGGTTGCAACCGTTTGAATTGGTCGGAGCCACCGAAGTGGAGCATGAAGACTCCCTCGTTTATGTTGCGGACTTCGGTGTCTATCACCACTACGTCACCGCTATAGATGTGCGGCTCCATGCAGTCGCTTTCACAGATACGGCGCAAGAAGCGACCTTCGGGCGGAGTGTGAGTAAAACCTGTATGTTTTGCAATTCCCGGTAGATTCATTTTCTCCCCTCCTGGTTCACATCCTGCTGTCTGGCTATCTTTTGCAGGTAGCGATGAATTGAACTTTCAGACGGCGCGCGCTTCGCGCCGAACGTTGTAATAAGCATCTGTCGGATTTGGCCGATGGTCCGGTATTCGTCCCCCAGACGGTGAAGAAAGGCTTTCATCTCCAGGTCGCTGTCAATGATGCCGACCTGTCCGGAGGGCTTCCGGCGAAGGTAGGGGTTGACGGTGGGGCATGGCTGGTCGAACTCTTCCCGTCCCGGCGCATGATGTTCAAGAACGCTTGTCATGGCACGGGCAAGTATCGCCAAGGCTTCACGCTGGCTCAACCCCTGCAACGAGGCCACGATAAGACCGGCCTGTCTGGTTGTTTCTTCCGGTGTCATCACAGTACCCCCCTTTCCTTGCAGTCTTTGCAAGCCGCATAGAGTTGAACCCGGCGCGGATTCGTCGCCGCGAAGGGCAGCTTTCGCTTTTCGGCGCACACTCCCAGGAGGATGCTACCCAGCACCGGACAGGCAACGAGGGTTGTTCCAAAGACCTCTTCAACCCTTTGTAAAATACCGTCCGGGTTGGCCTGGTACGCACCGGAAAGAATCTGACTCACGGCACTGTCGCTCTTGCCGATCCGCCGGGCAACTTCGGCCTGACCATGCTTGAGGCACATTTCCGCAAGGAGCTGCAACCGTTTTTTTCTGGTCATCATGGCAAGGCTCCCGTTTCCCGTGGCAATAGCCCCCGGTTTTGTCTCACAGTCTGAATTTCAATCTGTTCTTCTGTTTCTTTCCCGGTTTGTCTTTCTGTTTCAGATTCTTTTTTGTGGCGGCCCTTCAAAAGAACCGGCATGGTCGGGCCGGTGTTTTTAACAAGTTGATAGCCCTGGTATTCCCCGGCATAGCCCCGGCGCACCTTGCCAATCTTGCCGACGTACCCTTCCTTGTGCAGTCTGCTGACGTAGCTTTGCACGTTGGCGGTAGTAGCGCCTTCCACCACCCGGCACAGGTCGGGGATGGTGAAGCGGGTCATGATCCTCATTGCACTCCATATTCGCTGCCTCATGCAGGGGCGGGCGATGAAATTCCTCATTACCTGTTTTCCTCCCCGCTACCGTTTTTACTCCGTCGCGAGAATGACGGCTGATCGTAGTACAGCGGCTTATTCCCCCAGGCGGCGCAATCCATCACTGTCAGACCGCTTGTCTTTGCCTGCTTTTCGATCTTCGTCAGGCCGATGATTACCCGCCCGATGTTGGCGTTGCATTCCTTGTGCAGGTGGATGGCCAAATCACTGCTTATCTCCACTTCGCAGCATTCGCGGGCAACTGTTTTCACGTCCTCCAGGTCAAGCCCCTTGAACTCAACCCATTGCGTGATTCTGCGTGCAATTCGGGCATTCGTTTTGATTTTTTTGGCGATATCCTCCATGCCGATCATGATCACCGGGCAGCCGGAGAGGTCGTAGATGTCCCGCAGGGCGTCCACCATGTCAAATTGCCGAAAGCAGTAATCAGCCTCGTCGATAAAAATGGGACGCGGGGTGCAGTTGTCCTTTTTCAGCTCGTACACGATGAACTCAATCATGTCCTTCCGCCTCAATTTGCGGTCTCCGCCCAGCTCCCGGCAGAGGTCGCCCAGCATGCTGGTAACGGTCCAGCAGCCCACGGCCCGGACATAGATGCCGTTGAACTGATCGCACACACGGGCAACCGCCGTGCTCTTGCCTTCGCCGGGTGCGCCCCAGAGCAAGCCCATCCCTTCCGTTCCCATGGGTCGGGAAAGGAGATCGTCAACGGCTTGCATGAACTTGCGCATGTTTTTGGTTGTTGCCATTACGTGTCTCATGGTATTTTTCCTCCTGGTAATGTCCCCATCGCACGGGGTGTCTCAAAGGCCGCTGGTGTTGGTAGCACCGGCGGCTTTTTCCATTGGTTGCAGCTTGTTTTCAGGTTTAAACCTCCCTTCGCAATACCGATCTGACTTGAACAGCCCTACATGCCCCCGGCCTGTGTATGAGGCGTCTTTGTCATCGGCCCACTGTGTTTCGTATGCCGAGGCCAGCCCCTCCCGCTGCCGTTCCCTGACATCGTTATAAAACTCATGCTCGTCTTTGAAGTACTTGGGGGCGGCCAACTGCGCCTGTCGTTTCTGCTCTTCCCGTGCCTCGTAATCGATGGTTGCCTGGTCTAGTTCCATGACCAGCGGCCTGATTTCCAGGGTTTTTCGGTCGAGTTCGGCATTCATCATGTCGAGCTGCTTTTCCTTGTTCTTCACGCGGCGGCTGTGTCGCTGCATGGTTGCCTGTTCCACTTCCGGCACCGGACGGGCATGAACCCGGTTGCCGTTCCACCGCGCCTCGCAGATGAAGTTTTCGTCAGCATCGAACACGGTGACGGTGTGCGCATTGTTGATGTCGTAAGACACAACAACCTGCTGGCCGTGGTATTCGTCCAGTTCGTGGGAGTGATAGCTGTTGCCGTTCAGGGTGAACTTTTGCCGCTTGACGGTAACGGTGGCATGAGGAGCAAAGAGCTTGTGCAGCATCACGTCATCAGGATGGACCGGCTCAAACCCTTGCGCCACGTAATCAGCCCAGCATTCGAAAGGGGACATGTGACGGCTGACCGCCGGGCCGTCCGGGTTGTCCGGCAGCGAGGCAACGATCTTCTGCAAGGCCTTGTGCGGGGTGCTGTTGTACTCCAGGGCAACCCGGTCCAGGAATTCCAGGAATTCGGGCCAGGACATGAGCAAATCCGAGGTTTTGGGAACCATCCCCAGTTTTCCGGCTTTTTTGACCTCTTTCAGGTCCGCCTCCAAGCGGTCGTACACCTTGCGCCGGGCGCCCCGATCCATGTCCTTTGTGGTGCAGGTTACAAGGCTCTTGGCCGCCCGTATCCAGATGGTTTGATTGCTCCGTTCGATTGCCCCGTGGCCCTGGGGATTGCCGCCTCGCTTCGGCGGGATGAAGGTGGTGCCGATCCGCGCGAACAGCCCGATATAGTCATCACTGTTCACCTTGGCCATGTTCCCGGCCCCCCGGTCTGCTTCCAGGATGGCGGGAACGCCGCCCCAGGGTTTGTTCTCGTTGACGGTGCAGGCGTGGCGGTAGGCATCGCCAACGGTTTGGTTGCTCTCGGCCAATCCGGCGGACCAACCGGCGAGAACCTTTGTCGTCATGCAGATCACGCCGCAGATTTCCGGGTGGAAGTGCGCCCCGGTGACGGGGTGCGCCACGTAGGCCTTGAAGCTGTGGCCGTCAATCTGGCAGATGGACATGGGGGCGAAACCGGAGGCGTCACGCTCCACGTATCCCAGAAGGCTGTTGTATTCGGCCCCGGTCCGGCGGCCCTTCTCGCTATGGACGACCGGCACTTTCTTCATGACGCGGCGGACTTGATCGTATGACGGGCGCGCGATGTCCGGCGGCATGGTGCGACTGATCTGTCGCCACGCCTCCTGCATGGAAGGTTTTTGCGGGCGGCGGTATTCGTCCAGGAAGTACGGCACCCAGCTTGGAACGCAGACCGGCAAGGCCGTATGTTCGGCGGTACCGGGCGCGTAATCCCGCAGCCATTCAACAAGATCGTTGCGCGGCATCCGATCCCCCTTGACCGGCGCAAGGGCGTTCTGTTTCCTGCCGGTTTTCTGGTAGGTATTCCACCAGCGCATCAGAGTGCGCAGCGACAGGCCGCGCTCTGTCCCCTTGCGGTCATTGGCCACCTTGGCGATGTTGACCAGTCGTTTGTCAGCGCAGTCGTTGATGGCGTCGATTATCTCGCGGGCGGCCTGCATGACCTTCTTGCCCGGCCCTCTGTTTTCGAGCATCAGCAGGAGCTGGAAGCGGGCGGTGATGATCCTTTCCTGTTTGCCGTTCAGCTCCAGCGTGTCCGGAACGGTCAAGGACTTGGGCGCAACGACAGGAAGGTTCGCGGCGGCTACGGCGGGCAGGGACGGCTGTTCCGGCACTGCAAGCATGATGTCGAACCACTTGATTCGGATGGCCACAGGCACGGCGGGGTCGGCAATGTTGATCTGCCAGATTTTGCCGCCACGGCCTAAAGGGCGGCCATCCTCCTGGGTAGCCGTGACCTGGCGTGCGGATTCGAATTTGCCCCTTTGAATAGCTTTTTTTATTAATGCCATTTTTTTGACAAGATCATCTGTCGTTGCATCGGCTGGGAGCCATGCTGTTGCCAAAGTTTTGACATCGATATAATGCTCTTCATCGTAGTTCATTGGGTAACCATTCGTAATTTCAGCGTTTTGAAATTTGTCCCTTAGACTTTTTTTGTCCTTTAGAAATGTCCCTTGGAAAACGTTTCTAAAGGACATTTTTCGGCGTTCTGTTTGGCAACGATTTGTGGTTTTTCGCAGCGGAAGCGGCAGCATTCTTCCGTCATCGTTACCAGCTTCTTAACGGTGTGCGGCTTCAACATGGCTCTTCTCCGATTTGATGAGTTCTTCGATGTAGCCCATGACACGGCGACTTTTTTTTCTGCCATTGATCACATCGCAGACAGTCCCAGATGTCACATTCAATTCTCTGGCAATATCCGCCTGCTTTTTGCCCATTTGCAGGAGCGCAACCTTGATTTTGATTGCCCTGGAAGATGCCATTTGTTAATCTCCTTCCGCGCTCAGTCTTATAAATACGCTTTTAGCACCAGAGTGCGAAGCAGTCAATAAAAAAGTGCGAATAAACTGCTTTTAGGGGTGGTTTTTGGTTTTGTTATATGCTGGTCTACGGGGTGAGGTTAATGAAATTAGACGGTTTTTCAGATAGATTGAAGTTGGCAATTGGTAATCAGTCCACCAATTCTTTTTCCAAAAAGTGCGAATTAACGGAAAGCCTTTTGCGCAAATATTTGTCTGGGTCATCGCTTCCGGGGCTTGATAAATTGATAGCCATTGCAGATGCCGCTGATGTTGAAATTAAATGGCTTGCTACTGGTGAAGGGGAAATGAGGAGGGGAGGAGTATTGTCTGATACTCAGAGGAATAATAATCTCAATAAAGATACTTGTAATATTTTAGAAAAAATAAATAGCGTGGAATTATACAGGGCTATTGTTAAAACGACACACGAGTACATCAAGGATTTAGAGCTTAGACCAGCCAAGGAAGAAAAAATAATTATAGTATTAATAACGTACCTTGCTTTTTCTAAAGAAATAATACCTGAAACTGGTAAGTTTAAAGTTGATACCGAGGAAATAAAAAAGTTTATTAGATTGCTATGTGTAATGGAAAAAACCGTTATAGGGACTTTGAGTGACTTAAACCTAGACAATATGTACAATATACTATCTCACATTATGGGCTTGGTTACTGAAAACGCTTTTCACAACAAAATTGAGATGTAATAAACTGTATGTAACCTAAACTTCTAAAACTAAAAACACTTACCCGCGACATAAATACCGCCTGGCACAACCCCCGGCACACTAAAAATCACACCTCGCTGAATACGTTTGGGTGGAATAAAGACCAATTCTATAATTTTGTGTATAATTTTGTGCATGAAAAACTTGGCAAGCGGATCACCTCCACCAAGCAGCTCGGGGGGCGTGACCTGGACAAGATCGCGGGTGTCGTCATCCGGTTGCCTAAGAAATAATTTAGAGTCAAACAGACCGCCGCGTCTCCTTGAATCCCCCGATTCTGTGCCAAACAGACCGCCTCGTCAAAAAATCGTCAATGTTTCGTTCTTCGACTACGAGTCTCCGCGAACGCCCGCAAACAAAGGCCTTCCCGATATATCCCCTCTCGATAGCCTATATCCCGCATCCTTTGCCCACAGTGCCAAAGCCAGCGCCTCCTGACATCTGCTTGCTTGCGTGTCCCATCAAAGCAACAAGACGGTTCCGATCGCAGTCGATAGCCAAGGCCCAAGCAGCAAAGGTGTGCCGGGTGGAGTAGGGCTTGCGGTAAGAAACTCCTGACACTTTCATGGCCGGGACCCATACCCGTCTTTGAAACAGCTCTGCCGAGAAGTTACTGCCGTTCTCCATGGTAAAAAGATATCCTCTCCGGGCCGTTTTTAGGGCATGGTCGAGGATCTCACCGATTGCCCCGGTTATGGGAATCCTCCTTTCCCGGTAACTGGTTTTCAAGTCATCCTTTTCGACCTTCCTGACAATCGACTCTTCGATGTACAGATGGCCATCCCGGATGTGCCGTGGCTTGAGAGCGGCTATCTCGCTCGCCATGAGCCCGGTCAGGACCATCAGTTTCGCCACCGGCCGGTAATTGGCATCCATGCCGGCGAGAAGCTCCTGCCACTCATGGAAGCGGAAGACCTCCACCTTCTTTTTCCCCTTCTTGGGGAGATGCTTTTTGATGGCCATCATGGGATCGAAGATCATCCAGCGATGCGCAACCACCGCATCGGTCCAGATCGTCCTGAAAATCTGGAGGATGTTCACCATGGTTGACCGGGCCAAGGGCTGCCCGACTTTTTTCCCCTCCCGGTGATTCAAGGTGGCTATGAACTCCTGCAACGTCACACCGGTGATGTGGTGGAAGGTCATGTCACCGAAGAACGGTAACAGCCAGTAATCGATCACTGATTGGAAGTCCTTCTTTTTCGTCGCAGATGGATAGTTTACCCAGAGCGTTGCGTACCATTTCGCAACGTACGCCTTGAACGTGACCGCCTTCGGGGTAGGGGAGTACTCCCCCTTTTCCAGCCGGGTGTGAAATTCCTTCTCCGACTCGCTGGCGCCGGGAAAGAGCCTGGCAAACTCAAGTGTTCCTTCCCGTTTCATCTCAAGAATTTTTTCCAGCATGGCCTCTGCCTTGTGGCGGTTTGCCAAGGTGTCATCGAGGCCGGTGCTCTTCTCGATGCGAACGCCATGATAATGGAAATCAAGGTAGAGCTTTTTCGAACCGCTCTTCTTGGCGATGCGTCCCTCGTTTTTCGGTTTGTCAAAGAGCTGCAAATCAACTGCTGCCGATAATCCTGCCATGTGAAACCCCCGTATTCTCTCCCCAGGGGTTTCCGTCCGGGGAGGAGTATAGCTCTCAGATGGTATTCTTTCAATGCTCCAGGTAATCAGAATTCAGGGCGCAGCGGTTCCGGCCGCCCTTGCCCTTGCGTACAAGCTTTGGTACTTGCTTGTTTTCGGTTTTCGTCTGGGCAAGCAGATGGATCAGGAGTTCCTCTGACCAGAGGATCCTGACCACCCGGTCAATGCGCAAGAAATGTCGACCCGGCTCCAGCCGTCCCGCCGCGATCCAGGTGTAGGCCGTGCTGCGGCTGATACGCATCAGCTGCGCAAACTCGTCAATTGTAATCATGTGCGGCAATGTAGACACGACCGGCCCCAGAACATGGAAATGTGCCTTCTACCTATAAAGATCAGGACCCCGTCCGGGTATCTCCCGATTTCCCGGAAAAATCTGCTTTCTCCCCCCAAAAAAATGCAAAACGGCCGGACAGATCGCCTGCTGCGATCTGTCCGGCCGTTTTGACTTAGAAAAATATATTTGCTGGAGTGTTTTTTCGTATCGTACTGTATCGTATCGCCGATACGATACAGTACGATACCGCCACAGATTCCATGTCTCCAAAACGCAAAAAGCCCCCCAGCGACGAAGATAACTGCCGTGGGGGGGCGACCTGTCTAGCTATTTAGCTTTTCGCATAACTGCCCAACGACCTGTGGTTGCCATGGCCGAGTTCACGGTTGATTTGGGTTTTGGTCGCTCCTTCCGCCAAGCGCCGCTGGGCGTGCATGTTGGCTTTTACCGCGCGGGTTCCACCCAGTCGATGCCATTCCTTGCTCTCGGCCTTCATGGCGTCTTTCAAGTTGTATTCTGGCGGAATGGGGCGACCGTTGGCATTGCTCAGCACTTTTGCCGTTTCCGCAACCCGAGCCAGGGCGCTCCTCTGCGCCTGGGTACGGATCTCCAGTTCGCGGGGACGGCCGCCTTTTGCACCCAGCACCTGGAGATACTGTTTACCGTCCCTGACCGTGACCTTCGCTGGTGTCAAGAGCGCCTCTTCCTGCCGCAGTCCGAAGGCATCGCGCATGACGGCGCTGGCGCTCATCATCATGCTGATCCGGTCGCCGTTGGCCGCTTTTTCGTCCAACTGCAGCTGGATATCAGCGATTTTGTCGTGGTTCACATTCAGGGGATTCTGGCGGGGAACACCGCCGAAACCATACGTGGCATTGTCTTTAGCGACAATGCCCCCCTTTCCGATGGCCTGGCACAGGTCGCGGACATACGCCATGTAGTTCGCCCCGGTGCGGGCAGAGATGTTCTGCTCGCGGAGGTTGTCGGCGTATGCCTGGACGTGGCCCGGCTTCAGGTTCTCGATGCGCTCAAGACCGAACTTCTGCTGCACGAATTCAGCAAACCGCTGGATGGTCTGCAGCTTGGCCTCGCGCGTTCCCTTACCCACACTCCAATCCTTCCCCACTTTCTCCAATGCTTGACACGATAATGGTTTTATACGTATTTCTCCTTAATATTTTTATGTTGCCGCTATGTATAAGATTCCTGGGCTGTCCGGGGGGGGGGGCAAAAAAAACGGCCCGGCGAAAAAACTCACTTCGCCGGGCCGTTTTTTTTTCTTTGCTTATTCAGTCTTGGGACATTTTGTGCTCCAAAAACAAAAACCCCCCAGCGGCCAAAAAATCAGGCCGTGGGGGGCGATCTATCACTATGCATTTATTTAGGCTGCGGCACGGGGCAAAACCTGGATATTCACCGTTTCATTGCGTATTCCGAATCGTTATTTCCAAAAACACACCACCACCCGACTCGGCACACATTTGAATAATATTTTCACATCTCCTTTCCCTTTGGGCCGATCGAGGCGGCGGAACTTAGTTGAGTGCAGGCAATCAGGCAGCAGGCGCTGCCCCCAGGACTGATCCGGTACCGAAGTATTCGGTCAGCTCTGGCTCCTCTCCAACTATACGCACTATGCCGGTGGCTGCGTGCGTATCTGCCCTGCGGGCAGAGGAGGGGCGATTATTCAGATTGCTCGAGGGCAATCGCTCGAATGGGGTGGGAAATTTTTGATCATCGGAAGGTCATTTTTTTATGAGTATATAAAAGTCAACAACGCCGTACGCTTACGTTCGGCGTCACTTTTAAGAAAAGTGACGCCTTGATCAAATATTTCACTGTGAGCTTGACGTTGGAATGGCCTCCGGCCAGCGCCTGTCGGCGCAAAACCGGAGTACAGGGGGAAATGACGAGCTCGGAACGGAACCATGAATCACTCGGCATTCTCGAATATTATCTGTGAATGGTTATAATCGTGAACCTGCCGCTGGTGGAAACCTGCCAGTCGACGAGGCGACCCCGTACGAGCGAACGCACCCGAGGGCGAATGTATGAATATCCGCATGTCGGATCTGGTCATGGTTTCATTGCCTGCGTAACCTGTCCGGCATCAAGAGAGGTGATCAGATACCAGGGTGTCCGGCACTATGCCGGAGCGTGTACGCAGGCGACTTGCCTTGTTGCAGAACTCACTGTTTGTCAGTTTGATCGGGAAAGACATTCCCCGTGTTGTGATTATTGATGATTGAAAATTCGAATTGATCAGGCCGTGATTGCAGAAAAGCCTGGTGAAGGGGGGAGAGAGGCGCGCAAGGCGCACATCTCCCGAAGATGATTCACTGACTGATAAGATCCCTAGCGCATGTGCTGCTGAGAACGACTCTCCGTGAGGAGATAACTCATTGACAGCATGGCTGACTCAATGAGAGGAAAGATAGGTGTATGGTAGCAGATCAAACGCTAAAATCAACATATTTTTATCAACGATATCAGGTGTTTTGTGAATAATGTCAACAGAGAGTCAGGTAGGTAGGGATTCTGGGCGGAAAATATTTTTGGAAAAAGTTGGTAACAACCTCACATCTGACTGAATGCGATGGGGAGTCTCAGTATCTGATTCCAACAACAATGGCAGGTTAACGCAGCTGGATGCGTATTGAAAACAAAAAGGGAGTACCGCACCGCCGTGCCCCTGGCCTCCCGAATCGTCGCCCGCAGTCATCTGCAGGAGGTCAACCGTGAAGGGATGAAACGCTATCTGGATCACCACCTATAAATCGCCGGACTCAAACAGTCGCCCTTCGACAGCCAAGCCATCACCGCGATCTACCAGGGCTCCGGAGGGCTGTTCCGCAAGGCCAATCATCTGGCACGGGGAGTACTGGTGGCAGCTGCCGGTGGAAAATCCCAGGTCGTTAAAAAAACGGCGACGTGCAAAAAACTAACCGGAAATCAATGGGAATTGTTGGGTAAAATCTGTGCAGATTGTGTTTTTGGTATTAAATTATTAAAAACATTGACTGTATTGAATTAAGTGATTTATAAGATGGCTCGCCAAGACAACCGAATACAGTTTCATGTCGCCGAAAGGGTAAAGCACGGGTAACCGTGTGGCACAAAGCCACCATCCAGAATGGTCTGGATAGCGGGGCTGTCGAAGTGACGGATGATGACCTGTCCGATATGCCAAAACCCACCGACTCCTGCTGGTGGGTTTTGTGTTTGGGTGGTTTGGGCGGTTGAGATTTGATGCGTTTGTACGCGAAGGAGATGACATGAACGGTGGGAGCGAGAAAAAGTCGTTGTTGTTGGAAGGTACTGCTTCTAGTGCAAATTGGAAGGTCAAATGGTTTCATATACTGTACCCGGAATACCCCTCCAAATGAGGTGGGCGGCATGATGGTACTCAAAATATGGTGGTCGATCCGTAGTTTCTGGATAAGCATTTTTATATTACTTTTATTTTCGTTATGGTTAGGTCTCCCGACATACAGGAAATGGAAGGTAGATAGACTAGTTGATGAACTCTGCACCAAAGATGGAGGCAGTAAAGTTTATGAAACTGTGATTTTGCCAGTTGAAAAATTTGATGGATTAGGGCTTGTTTATGTGCCGCCACAAAGCGATGTTAAGCCCACCGACGAATATTATGAAACAAACAAGATAACTTGGATTATTCCAGAAAGTAATAAGTTTGGTAGCCTAGATTTATTTAGATCACATACAAAAATATATAGAATTGCTGATGGCAAACTTATTTCTGAACATGTGTCATATGCCCGGAGAGGTGGCGACCCAATATTGATACCTGTACATCCATCTTCCTATAGCTGTAAAGATAAATCTCAATATTATAAACAACCATTTATTAAACATGATAGGGTAAAAAATGAGCCAACTAAGTGAACTGTCAAAACAATCCGATCTCGCTTTTGCTACATATGCTGTATTTGATGGGACTAATACCAATAGAGATGCCCTCAAAAAAGCTGGCATGACGGAAACCCAAGCCACAATTTTTCTCAGTAAATACAAGATAATTGCCCAATGTCCCGAAGACATAACAGGTTCTTCAGCCACAGTCTTTGAGGAGATCTCGACAGGCAAACGTTATCTTGCAGTCCGTGGCACAGAAAGTGTTGGGGACTTGATTGTTGACGGAATCCTGGCGCTGGGTTTTCCTTCCTATTGCAATCCGCAGTTCACAAGACTATGCGGCCAAGTCAGTCAGTGGCTTGCTAATGGCACGTTATCATCAGGTTTTAGCGTCACAGGGCATTCATTGGGTGGATATCTGGCAGTTGCAATAGGTACCTGGTTTAGTGGGCAAGCAAACGGCGTTTACACCTACAATGCCCCCGGGTTAGGCAGTTTAGTTGGTAATGCACTCGATGCCTTCCGTGCAGCATTTGGTTTGTCGAATCTCACTCTTGTAAACGGCATTACCAATGTCCGCGGTACGGCAGGTATTTCGCTCATTTCCGGGATAGGTACTCAACTCTCGCCACCTCTCTGTGTAGAAACAGAATCAAGCCTTAACCCGGTTGCTAACCATAGTATAGTAGGATTGACTGATTCCCTTGCGATTGCCAATTTATTCAGCAAGTTGGACCCCAGTATAGATTTGGCTACAGTCAACACCATTTTGCAAAGTGTGAGCAATACTAGTGGCTCCACTCTTGAGGCAGCGCTTGACTCTATACGCAAACTGCTTGGTCAAACCGATACTACGCCCAATAATAACCGTATTCAGTTCTACACCAATATCTATACCCTGCAAAATAATTCAACTTTCACAGCCCTCCAAGGCAACGTCACAATAATCTCTTTAGAAAACAAAACAGTAGATACCATAATAAACGCCGCCTCTGCCAACAATGTAGCCAATGGCATTCCTCAAGCTTACCGCTACGCACTGAAAATGCTGAATCCTTTTATAGTAGCAGGCGCAGACTACAGCCAGTTCAATCTCAATGGAGAACTTGATCTTTACGATCAGGCCACTGGCAAAGGACTATCTGAATCCTGGATATCTGACCGCGCACAGATGCTTTCCTGGATGATACAGGCCAACACACAGGATATATCTACACTTCCTGCAATTACCGGTGATGGCCTCGCCACCATATACTCCGACTGGACTAGCGGCAAGGAAGTCATTTTGCGGAACGATCCTATTCAATCCCAACATAAAGTCATATTTGGCCGCGATAGCGACCAACGTGATCTCATTATGGGCGATAACTTCTCGGATCGATTGTACGGTGGAGGTGGCGATGACATAATTGTCGGTGGAAAAGGTGATGACTATCTGGAAGGTGGTGCTGGTAACGACTCCTACTTTATTAATACCGGAGATGGCACAGACACCATTGAAGACAAACAGGGCGACAACACATTCTTCGTCAACGGAAACATCTGATGCTTCTCATACAGCAGTCCGATGGTTCTTACAAAAACCCTGATGGTAAAATAACTGCAACAATCGAAAACACCGATCTGATAGTACGAGACGCAGCCACCGGTAAAATAATTGCCATCCTGAACAAGGATTTCCAGGACGGAGACTTCGGCATCCATCTTAAGGAATCCCTTTCCATATCCACTACCAACACGATAACCGGCGACCTTACCCCCGTAGCCGCTAACAGCAATGAATACCAGTACGATGCCCTTGGTCAGGCACTTCCCGGAAATATCAGAACCGATGCTCTTGGAAATGCAGTCTGCGACCTCAATACCCCTTCCCCCGACAGAAACGACTACATCTACGACAGCACAGGCAGCGACCGCATTCAGGCTGGCGGCGGAGACGATGTCATCTGCGCCAACAAGGGGGGCAACGACATCCTCGAAGGTGGTGCTGGCGCTGATATCGTCTCGGACTTCGGTGATGGTGACAACAAACTCTTTGCGGACAGCTACGGTGAGATGGATGTTCTTATTAACTCCGGAGAAACAGCCGCAAGCGTTGCTGAAAAGGGAGATCTGCTATCTGCGGGCAGCGGCAATGATGAACTCTATGGTTCAAACCGTAACGACGCACTGTTCGGTGGCGGTGGGGAAGACCTGATCGTAGGCGGTGGTGGAGACGACGCAATCCTGGCAGATTACAACCTTACCTCTGCCCAAAAGACCTGGAATGCCACCGTATCGCAGAATCCCTACGGGATTAATTTTACCAACGTGGTTTTTCAGGAGGCAACCGCAGGCGGTGCAGACAATATCTACGCCGGAACCGGCGACGACTTTGTCTATGCTGGTGGTGGAGATGACAACATTGATGCCGGAACCGGCAACGACATCGTATACGGAGAGGATGGGAACGACTTCATAACCGGCGGTGCGGATGACGACGTGCTTGTCGGTGATTCTGACTGGCTTGCGGCAAATCTGCATGGCAACGATTACATCGACGGCGGCGATGGCAACGACAAAATTGCCGGCTTGGGCGGCAACGATGTACTGTTCGGTGGCTCAGGCAACGATGAACTTCAAGGCGGTGCCGGCGACGATTACCTGGATGGTGAAGCAGGGGATGATCAACTGTTCGGAGAAGGCGGTAACGACCAATTGTTCGGCGGCGACGGCAATGATTACCTTGACGACACGGAAGGTGACAACTACCTCGACGGCGAAGCCGGAAACGACGAAATTTGGGGCGGCAGCGGCATCGACCAGCTTATGGGTGGCGATGGTGATGACGAACTGCATGGCAATGCCGGTGACGATTATCTCGATGGTGAAGCAGGCAATAACACTCTTTTTGGCGGTGACGGCAACGACACATTGCTGGGGGGAGACGGCAATGATCAGATTCAGGGCGATGCCGGCAATGACTACATAGATGGTGGTTCCGGTACGAACACCCTGATTGGTGGTGACGGAGACGACGAAATTTATGGCGGCAGCGGTGATGACCAGCTTCAGGGGAATCTCGGGATCGACTATCTGGATGGCGGCGAAGGGAATGATGTAATTGACGGCGGCGACGACAACGATCAGCTCTTCGGCGGCGACGGCGACGATTGGCTGCAGGCTGGCAGCGGCGATGACTATCTGGATGGAGAATCCGGCAACGACACGTTGTTGGGTGGTGCCGGTGCTGACCAGATTTTTGGTGGTGAAGGAAATAACAATCTTCAGGGTGATGCCGGAAATGACTATCTGGAAGGAGGATCGGGTAATGATCTGATTCTCGGCGGTGACGGCGATGACACCATAGTGGGCGGCGATGGAGAGAACCGTCTGGAGGGCGGCGGCGGGAACGATACTATCGAAGGCGGCAGTGGTGTGGACATAATCCTCGGGAGTGACGGCGCCGACACAATTTACGGGAACGGCGGCGACGACCAGTTGCACGGCGATGCGGGTGACACCGCTTCGGGCAACGACGAGCTGTATGGCGGCGACGGCGATGATCTTCTGGTCGGCTATGGCGGCAATGATACATTGGTTGGCGGGGCAGGCGACGACACCTATGTCTTCAATCTTGGTGATGGTGTAGACACCATTCAAGATACCGCCGGCGAGAGCGGCATCGAAAACACCCTGTATTTCGGCGCAGGCATAACAAAGGATGACCTGGCGTTTGTCTGGCAAACGGATAGCTTGAGAATCAACGTCGGCACAGGCGGCGACGCGATCATACTCAGCAACTGCACGCAGAACGATCCGACAGGTGCTTTACCGGTATACTCACTTGAGTTCGCTGACGGGTCCCAGAATTTATTGATTAACTTTTTGTATGCAGGGATAACGCAAACCGGTACTTCTGGCGATGATACAATGGTCGGCGCCGCCGGATGCGACACCTTGAATGGCGGCGATGGCAATGACACTCTGGATGGTGGTACCGGGCACGATACGCTTGATGGCGGCGTCGGCAACGATGTGCTCAGTGGCGGCGCCGGCAATGATATCCTCACTGGCGGGGACGGTGATGATCTGCTGGCCGGCGGTATAGGTAACGACACCTTGAACGGTGGCGCCGGTAACGATACCTATCTGTTTAACCTTGCCGATGGGCAAGAAACTATTGTTGAGCCGGGCTGGAATAGTGTGGATACCCTTCGTTTTGGGACAGGAATTGCCGCAAGCGACATTACCTTGAGGCGTTTGGGATATGATCTGTATCTTGGTATCAACAACAGCAGTGACCAGATAAAGATTCAAGGCTGGCGATATTACGAGGGGTGTGATTCCTGGGGATATTCAATTAAACAAGTTGTGTTCGCTGATGCCACCGTCTGGGATGGCGCATATATCCAGTCTCTTCTGGATGATCTCCCTATTATTGGGACAGAGGGCAACGATTTGTTGCGTTCCTGGAACCAAGGTCATGACTATGCACTCTATGGACTGGGCGGGGATGACACGCTTTCAGCGCTTCGTGAAATCAACCGGTGGGATTCATGGTCTCCAAGCCAGGAATTCGCTTTCAACAATTCCTCCACGCACATAACCATGGATGGGGGGACCGGCAATGACACCCTGAGGGGGCACGCGGGAGACGACACCTATATTTTCAACCTGGGTGACGGGCAGGACATGATCGACGAGGGCGCCTACTACCTGGACTTTAGCCATTCCGGAAGAATTTATTTTGGCGGCGGGTTTGACACCCTACAGTTTGGTGAAGGGATAGCCGCGAGTGACATCAGCCTGACCCGTTCTTATCACAGTCTGATATTGCACATAAACGGGACCGGCGATCAGGTAACGCTTCTGGGCTGGGGGAACAATCAGGGCTTTGACGAGAGCGTTGTCGATAGTCGCATCGATCAGGTGACCTTTGCCGACGGTACGGTATGGAACGCTGCATATATCTGGTCTCGATTGGCGGGGGGGACCGTTGTCGGGACAAACGGCTACGATCACCTGTACGCCTGGAGCCTTGAAAACGCTACTCTTCAGGGGCTGGCCGGTGACGACATGCTGGAAGGGAATAAGGGTAACGACATTCTGATTGGCGGTCTGGGCGCGGATACCATGCAAGGCGGCGTAGGCAACGACACCTATGTTTTTAACCTGGGCGACGGGCGCGATGTGATAACCGAAGGCGGGGGCAGTCTGGATACCATTCGCTTCGGCGAAGGAATTGCTCCCGACGACCTCACCTTCAATCGTAGCGGATATGATCTCGTCTTGAGCATCAACGGTAGTGACCAGGTGACGGTTCAAAATTGGGGAAATAATGTAAATGCCCGGATCGAACAGATCGAGTTTTTCGACGGAACAGTCTGGGATACGGCGTATGTTCTCTCACGGGCAAACCTCCCCGTTGTTGGTACGGTCGGCAGCGATTCATTGTCCGCATGGGCAGGCGAAAACAGTATCCTCCAGGGGCTGGCAGGAAATGATGCGCTTTATGGCGGGACCGGCGACGATACATTAGACGGTGGCGCCGGCAACGACACCACAAATGGTGGAACCGGAAACGACACCTATCTCTTCAACCTGGGCGATGGGCAGGATACGATCTCCGAAGGTGGGGGTACTCTTGACACCATCCGTTTCGGCGCCGGCATCGCTCCCGAGGACATCTCCTTCAGCCGTAGCGGATACGATCTGATGCTGAGTATCAACGGAAGCAGCGATCAGGTGAGAATTAAATCCTGGAGCGGCGGGGAAGGTAACCGCATTGAGCGGGTGGAGTTTTCCGGCGGCACGGTCTGGGATGCGGCGTATATCCAGTCCATGGTAGCAACGGTTCCTCTTGTCGGGACAAACGGCAACGATATTCTGCAAGCCTGGCCGGATGAGAATGGCGCCATCCAGGGGCTTGCGGGAGATGATGTCCTGTATGGAAACAACGGCAACGATACTCTGAACGGTGGCGTTGGCAACGACACGCTTTATGGAGGCAACGGCAACGAGAGCTATCTGTTCAACCTGGGCGATGGGCAAGATACGATCTCCGAAAGTGGGGGTACTCTTGACACCATCCGTTTCGGCGCCGGGATTGCCCCGAGTGACCTCACCTTCAGCCGCGACGGATACGATCTGATAATGAGCATCAACGGAAGCAGCGATCAGATACGGATACAGAATTGGGGCGCCGGGATCTCCAATCGCATTGAGCAGGTGGAATTCTCCGATGCCACGGTCTGGGATGTTTCGTATATCGAAGCCCGGCTGGCGGAAGTCGCCATTGCCGGAACGGACGATAACGATACTCTGCAGGCTTGGGTGGGCGAAAACACAATCATCCAGGGCCTGGCGGGAAATGATGCTCTTTTTGGAAACAGCGGTAATGACACCCTGGTCGGCGGAGCCGGCGATGACGCTCTGAATGGCGGCGCAGGCAGCGATACCTATCTGTTCGGCAGAGGGGCGGGCCACGATGTCATCAACAATTATGACACCGGCGCCGGAAAGACGGATGCGCTGGTCCTGGCCGATGACCTGCATGCGACGGATATCGACATCAGGCGAAGCGATTCCAATAGTGACGACCTGGTGTTGACCATCAGGGACAGCGGCGACCAGGTAACCATTGTCAACTGCTTGGCCGGTAACCAGTATGCGCTGGACGTGATCCGGATTCCGGCCGACAACCTGACGTACACTATTGAGGATATCAAGAGTTTGCTCCTGAATGGGAGCAACGCGGATGATACCCTGATCGGCTACGCCACGGCGGATACCATCTCCGGTTTTGGCGGCAATGACGCCATCTACGGGCTTGGCGGCAATGATATACTGAGCAGCGGTGATGGAGACGATATCCTGACCGGCGGCGCAGGTGATGACATTTTGTCCGGGGATGCCGGCAGCGACACCTATCTGTTCAGCCCGGGGTCCGGCCGTGACACCATTTACAACTTTGACGCAAGTAGCGGCAAGACGGATGCCCTGGTGCTGGGCGAAGGTCTGCGTGCCGCGGATATCGACATTTCGCGGACGAATGACGACCTGACGATTGCCATCCTGAACAGTAATGATCAGGTGACCATCGCCAACTATTTCTCCGGTGATGGCCACGATGGCCATGCGGTGGAGGAGATCCGGATTCCTGCCGACAATCTGGTCTACAGCATTGCGGATATCAGGCAACTGGTTCTTCAAGCGACTGATGGAGACGACTCTCTGATCGGGTATGCCGGCGATGACGTCATCTCCGGGCTGGGGGGTAATGACTTTATCGCTGGCCGGGGCGGCAACGATACCCTAACCGGTGGTCTGGGTAACGATATCCTCGACGGAGGAACCGGCGCGGATGTCATGGATGGTGGGCTTGGCGACGACACCTATAGTGTGGATTCAGCGGCTGACCAGGTTATTGAAGCCGTGGATGGCGGCAATGACTCGGTCGAGACCGGTATAACCCATACTCTGGCCTCCAATCTGGAAAACCTCATTTTGACCGGTGCCGCTGATGTTAACGGTTTTGGCAATGACCAGGATAATGTCCTGACCGGCAACAGCGGCAACAATATTCTTGATGGCGGATTGGGAACCGACACCATGGAAGGCGGTGCCGGCAATGACACCTATTACACCGACACTCTGGGCGACAGGATTGTCGAGCAAAATGGCGCGGGCATAGACACGGAGATCCGCGGTTTTGATACAAACTATCTGTTGACCGCTAACGTCGAAAATCTGACGCTCACCGGATCGGCGATTTACGGTAACGGCAACGAACTGGACAACGTTATCACCGGTAATGAAGCTGACAACAACCTGTGGGGCGCTGAAGGCAACGATACCCTGATCGGCGGCGCCGGCAATGATGCCCTGTTCGGAGCCGGGGGGCAGGATGTGCTGATCGGCGGGGCTGGCGACGATTACTATGAGGTAGGCGACGCTGGTGATCTGATACTAGAGGCAGCAGATGAAGGAGATGATTTTGTCCGTTCAACCGTCAGCTATACCCTCTCGGACAACATTGAGCGGGCTGCGGTAGACGGCATGGACGACCTGACCCTGACCGGCAACGGGCAGGACAACGGTCTGTGGGGTAATCAGGGTAACAACCTGCTGACCGGCGGCCAGGGTAACGATTACGTTGAAGGCGGTGCAGGCGACGACAACTATGTCTTTAACAGGGGGGATGGCCAGGACACGCTCAACGCCACCGATATGGTTGACGCCACGGATACGCTGCGTTTTGGCGCGGGAATACTGGATACCGACGTTATTGCCAGTCGCAACGGCGATCATCTGGTTTTTACCATCAAGAACAGCTCTGATTATGCGGTAGTCATGAACCATTATGCTGCCGGTGCGAACGGAGAGGATAACGCGATCGACCGGGTTGAGTTTGCCAACAACGTGGTATGGGACGCCGCCATGATCCAGGCGGTGGTAGACCGGGCAAACAATAACCATGCCCCCACGGTCAACAGTTACCTTCCTACGTTGCAGGCCCGGGCTGGCAGCCTGTTTACCAGCGTGGTTCCGGTTGATACCATCACTGATCCCGATAGCTGGGACTCGATTACGTACAGGGCTGAAATGGCTGATGGTTCCGCTTTGCCGGACTGGCTTGGTTTTGACTCTGTGACCCGCACGTTTTCCGGGACTCCGGGCACAGGCGATATAGGTTCTCTGCAGTTTATTCTCTGGGGTACGGACAACTACGGTTATGCGGCAGGTGAGTATGTAACCATCACCGTTGGCCAGCCTAATCACTCTCCCACGCTGGCTACACCACTGGCAGACCAGAGCGGATCGGAAGGCGCAGCCTTCAGTTATACCGTGCCAAGCACGGCTTTTACCGATCCGGACAGCGGAGATATGCTTACCTATAGCGCTGCCAAGGCGGACGGAAGCGCGTTGCCGTCATGGCTTTCCTTCAACCCCAGTACCCGCACCTTCAGTGGCACCCCTCCTGCCGGCTCAATCGGTACGATCAGTGTCATGGTAACGGCGGTAGACCCGTGGAATATGACGGCTTCAGACGTCTTCGACCTGGTGGTAAGCGTTCCGAAACTTACTCTCACCGGCACAAGCGGCGCGGATACCCTGACCGGGGGAGCTGGCGATGACACCCTTAGTGGTCTGGCCGGAAATGACATGCTGGTGGGCAATGCCGGGAATGACAAGCTGGATGGAGGCGCAGGCAACGACACCATGCTGGGTGGTCCGGGCAACGATATCTACGTAGTGAACAGTACCAGCGACATAGTGACCGAGAACGCCAATGATGGCATCGATACGGTGCAGTCAAGTGTCACTCTGACCCTGGGGGCCAACGTCGAAAACCTCACACTTACCGGTACATCAGCGATAAATGGCACGGGCACTACGCTTGACAACATGCTCACCGGTAACAGCGCAATCAACACCCTGACCGGCGGTGCAGGCAACGATATTCTGGATGGTGGTGCGGGCGCCGACAAGCTTATAGGCGGAGCTGGTGATGATATCTATATCGTCGACAACACAGCGGACGTAATAACCGAGAACGCCAATGAAGGCACGGATACGGTGAAATCCGGCGTGACCCTGACCCTGGGCAATAATGTGGAAAACCTGACACTTACCGGTACATCAGCGATAAACGGCACGGGCAACACGCTTGACAACATGCTTGTCGGCAACAGCGGCACAAACACCCTGACCGGCGGGGCTGGTAACGATAGGCTGGACGGTGGCGCAGGTGCGGACAAGCTTATAGGAGGGGCAGGCAATGATACCTATTTTATCGATAACAGCAGCGACACTATTACCGAGAATGCCAGCGAAGGCACTGACGCGGTCAACTCATCAATCACGTACACGCTAGGCGCAAACCTGGAGAACCTGACCCTTGTCGGTACTTCGGCCATAAACGGCACCGGCAATACCCTGAACAATGTTCTCATCGGTAACAGTGTTGTAAACAGCCTCAGTGGTGGAACCGGCAATGATACGCTGGATGGGGGGGCAGGCGCAGATACTCTCACCGGCGGAGCCGGCAACGACACCTACCTGCTGGGGCGTGGTTATGGGAACGATATAATCGTTGAAAACGACGCTACCTCCGGCAACACCGACGTAGCGCAGTTCAATGCCGGTATTGCCACTGACCAGCTCTGGTTCCAGCATGTGGGCACTAACCTGGAAGTCAGCATCATCGGAACCAGTGACAAGTTCAGTATCCAGAACTGGTATTCCGGTTCCGCATGCCATGTGGAACAGTTCAAAACTTCGGATGGAAAGGTGCTGCTGGACAGTCAGGTGGATGCTCTGGTGAACGCCATGGCCTCTTTCACCGCTCCGGCTGCTGGGCAGGTTACCTTGCCGGAGAACTACCAGACCGCACTTGCGCCCATAATCGCGGCCAACTGGCAGTAAGCTTCTATTGATTCCGCCGATGGCGTTACCGTTGCCCGGTCGACACCTCCGTTGACCGGGCCTCTCATTGCAAAAACACGGAACGTACAATGATATATACGAGTTTGACTTCTCACCGCGCCACTCGGATGTGCGGCAGTGCCCCCCCTGCCGGACAACGTCTAATCGCCTCGCCGGAGGTGCCATGGACTCCGGCCTAGCTTCCCTGCTGATCATCGCCGGACTGCACGGCATTGCCGCCGACGAGGCGAAACTGAGACATGAATTGGGCGCCGGGCCGTTTTCCACCGAGAAGCTGCTGCTGGCGGCAAAAAGCCTGGGGATGAAGGCCCGGCTTGTGGCCCAGCCGGTGGAGCGACTGGACCGCGCTCCGCTGCCGGCAATCGCCCTGGATACTGCCGGCGGCTTCTTCATTCTGGCCAAATATGACCAAGGCAAGAGTGGAGAGCCGGGTGTGGCCAAGGCCGCCGCACCCCGTCTGCTGATCCAGCATCCTGGGAAACCGCCCGCCATTCTCGACCTGGACGCGTTTCTGGCCTGCTGGTCCGGCCAGTTGATCTTTCTCACCTCCAAGGCCACCTACGCCGGTGAGATGGCCAACTTCGATTTCAGCTGGTTCATCCCCGCCGTGGTCAAATACCGCAGGCTGCTGGGTGAAATACTGCTGATCTCGTTCATCCTGCAGCTTATCGGCCTGGCCACCCCTCTGTTTTTTCAGGTGGTGATGGACAAGGTGCTGGTCAATCACGCCATGAAGACGCTCAACGTGATTGCCATCGGCCTGGTCATGGCCACACTGTTCGAATCCCTGCTGACCGGTATCCGCACCTACGTTTTTGCCAACACCAGCAGCAAGATCGATGTGGAACTGGGCGCCAGGCTGTTCAGGCACCTGCTCAACCTGCCCGTAGCCTACTTCCAGGCGCGCAGAGTCGGCGATTCCGTGGCGCGCATCCGCGAACTGGAGAACATCCGCAGCTTCCTCACCGGCAATGCCATCACCGTTGTCCTGGATCTGATGTTCTCGGTCGTGTTTCTGGGGGTGATGCTCTGGTACAGTAGACTGCTGACCCTAATCGTGGTCGTCTCCATCCCCTGTTATATCGTCCTCTCCCTGGTCTTTACGCCGATCATCCGCTCCCGTCTCAACGTCAAGTTCAACCGCGGCGCCGAGAACCAGTCATTCCTGGTGGAAACCATCAGCGGGATAGACACCGTGAAGGCCATGGCGGTCGAGCCGCGCTGGGTTTTTACCTGGGAGCGGCAACTGGCCTCCTATGTTGCCTCCTCCCTCTCCGTCAACAACGCAAGCATGCTGGCCGGCGGAGGGGTGACCCTGATCAGCAAGCTGGTAACCGCGGCAATCATGTGGGTAGGCGCCGGCCTGGTCGTCGACAACAAGATGACCGTCGGCGAACTGGTCGCCTTCAACATGCTGTCCGGCCAGGTCTCGTCACCGATCCTGCGCCTGGCGCAACTGTGGAACGACTTCCAGCAGGTGGGGATTTCCATGAGCCGCCTGGGTGACATCCTCAATGCCCGGACCGAACTATCCGGTCAGAAGAGCCGTATTCCCCGCATTGCCGGAGCCGTGGAATTCGATCAGGTGTCATTCCGCTACCGCCCTGACACGCCGGATGTCATCCGCGCCGTCAACCTGAAGATCGCGCCGGGTGAAGTCATCGGCATCGTCGGCCGGTCCGGCTCGGGGAAATCCACGCTCACCAAACTGGTGCAGCGTCTCTTTGTCCCCGACCGCGGCCGGGTACTGGTGGATGGACAGGATATCGCCATCATCGACACCACCTCCCTGCGCCACCAGGTCGGCATGGTCCTTCAGGAAAACATGCTCTTCAACCGCAGTATCCGCGACAACATCGCCCTTTCCAATCCGGCGCTGCCGATCGAGGCCATCATCGAGGCTGCCAAGCTTGCCGGGGCGCACGAATTCATCTGTGAATTGCCCGAGGGGTACGACACCATGGTGGGAGAACATGGCTCCGGCCTGTCGGGCGGACAGAGGCAGCGCATCGCCATTGCCCGCGCCCTGATCAGCAACCCGCGCATCCTGATCTTCGACGAAGCCACCAGCGCACTGGACTACGAATCGGAAAAAATCATCCAGGACAACATGCGCCAGATTTGCGCGGGCAGAACGGTGCTGATCATTGCCCACCGCCTGTCGGCGGTCAGGGATGCCCACCGCATCATCGTCATGGAGCGGGGGCAGATCGCCGAGCAGGGGAGCCACCAGGAGTTGCTGCTGAATCCGAACGGCATTTACACCCATCTGTACCGGTTGCAGATGGGCAACCAGGATCGGTCCGCGCACGTGATGCCGACTCCAATGCCTACCGCGACTCCGTCGCCCATACGCTATGCTCCGGTAGTCAACGCAGCAGGTGAAATAGCATGAGTATCAGGCAGAGAATGGCAGCCTTCGGCGATGTGCTCAGCCGCTTCAAAACGATTTTCAGCCATTGCTGGCGCAACCGCCATCAGCTCGAGGGTAAAGTGCTGGCTGCCCAGGAAGCCGAGTTCCTGCCGGCAGCCCTGTCCCTGCAGGAAAAGCCGGTTTCGCCGGTCGCACGCCTGCTGGCAAAGGTTCTGATGGCACTGGTGGTTGTTCTGATCACCTGGTCGATCGTGGGCAAGATCGACATCATCGTCAATGCTTCAGGAAAGATCATTCCCAGCGGCTACACCAAGACCATCGCCTGCGTGGACGTGGCCAGCGTGAGAGCCCTGTACGTTGCAGAGGGACAGCAGGTCAGGGCAGGAGACCTGTTGATAGAGCTGGATGCCATCGCATCCGATGCCGAGCGGGATAAGGCGGCCGGGGATCGCGCCGTGTCGATCCTCCAGGTTGCCTGCGCCAGGTCGCTGCTCGCGGCAATCGACGGCGGCAGTCCACCGCGGCTTCCTCCCATCGCCACTGTTCCGGCGGATCAATGGCTGGCCGCGAAACAGCAGCTTGATGCCCAGTACGGCGATTATCAGGCCAGGCTGAAGCGGATCGACGGCGACATCGAGCGCTTCAGCCTGGCGTTGCAGTTGGCCACGCAACGCGCCACCGACTACAAGGCGCTTTTGAAAGATCGCGACGTCTCCTACCACGCCTGGCTGGAGAAGGAGCAGGCCCGCGTCGATCTCGCCGGCCAGTTGGCCGACGCCAGAAACCAGCGCAATGCCCTGGTCGCCGAGACCAGGCGTGTGGCCCATGAACAGTCCACCGAGGGGAGTAAAACCGCGGCGTCTTCTCAGCAGGACGCCATCCGCGCGGCCGCCCACAGCAGGCTCCTGAAACTCACCGCGCCGGTTAGTGGTACGGTGCAGCAGTTGAACGTGCATACCATCGGCGGTGTGGTTGCCGCGGCCAGCCCCCTGATGCAGATCGTCCCCAGGGAGAGCCGGGTGGAGGTCGAGGCGTTCATGGAGAACAAGGATGTGGGCTTTGTCCAGGAGGGGCAGAGCGCCGAGGTCAAGATAGATGCCTTTGAATACACCAAATACGGCACCATAAAGGGAAGAGTCACGCACGTTTCCCGCGACGCCATCGCCGACGAGAAGCGGGGCCTGATCTATTCCACGAAGATCCGACTGGACAGATCCTCCATCACTGTGGACGGCAGGGAGATGCCTCTGTCGGCCGGGATGACGGTCAACGTGGAGATCAAGACCGGCGACCGCCGCATCATCGAATACGTCCTGAGCCCGCTTTTGCGCCACAAACGGGAAAGCCTCAATGAACGGTAGGCGGTTTCGGAGACATCGGCCAGTGGCAGGCGGAGCGGCACCGGGCCGCGCCATGCTTTCGCTGATCGCAATCGCATCCATTGCTCTCTTTGCTTCATTGCCCGCCCTGGCCTTTGACCCTGCGGCGCCCTTTGACGATCCGCTGCGCACCCTTCCCGGAAGGATTGCGTCCGGAACAACCCTGCCCGGCGACGGCGGACCGGTTGCCTGTCCGGTCACGCGGGACCTTGCGGCACCCTTGAGTCTCATCGATGCCGCTGATCTGGCGTTGTGCAACAACCCCCAGATCAAGGCGGCATGGGCGGCCATCAAGCTCCAGTCCGCCGAGGTGGGGCAGGCGCGTGCCGCGTATCTGCCCACCCTGTCCGGTACCATCAACTTCATGAGAACGCACTACTCCTATCCGGGATCGGGTGTTGCCTCGACAACCGAGGATGGCACAACCATCAACGCCACCCTGGGGTGGCGGCTCTTCGACTTCGGGGGGAGGGCGGCCAACCGGGAATCGGCCAACAAGATGCTGGTTGCCGCACTGGCGCAGCACGATGCCGCACTGCAGAAGAAACTGGCCGATGTCATTCAATCCTATTTTGATGCCGTCACGGCACAGGCCAGCCTGCATGCGAAAGAGCAGAACGAGTCAATCGCAGTGAATACCCTCGAAACGGCCCAGCGGCGGGAGGATCGCGGTGTTGTGTCGCGCAGCGACAGGCTGCAGGCGGCGACGGCCCTGGCCAGGGCAACCCTTGACAGGAATCGGGCCCAGGGAGCCTATCAAAAGGCCGTGGCGGTTCTGGTGTACGTCCTCGGTATTCCTACCCGGACGGCTATTGCCCTTCCGGACGAATTGAACGGTGATTTCGCGGAAAGTGAGGAGTCCAAGACGTTGGACGACTGGTTGAAACTGGCGGCAAAAACCCATCCGTCGCTCCTAGCCGGGCGGGCGCAGTGGGAATCATCGGTGCGCAAGATAGCGGCAACCCGCTCCGAGGGATTGCCGACGGTGGACTTCTCCGCCAACTATTACCAGAATGGCTACCCCGGCCAGGGGCTGTCGCGTACCGACTCACGGATCACCACCATCGGACTCTCCCTGACGTTCCCCTTCTTCGACGGCTTTTCGAGGACCTACAAAATTCGGAATGCCGAAGCCCAGGCGGAACAGCAACACGCCGAAGTGCAGGAAACCGAGCAGAACACACTGATGGAAGTAGTCAAGGCCCATGCCGATGCCGGCTCATCGCTCCAGAATCTTCAGGCATCGAAGAAACTCCTCGATATCGCCGAGGCATCCCTGGCTGTCTCGCAACGGAAATACGAGAAAGGGGCCGCCGATATCCTGGAAGTCCTCAACACTCAGGCGGCGTTGGCCGATGCGCGGCAGGAGCGGATTCGCAGCCTTGCCGAGTGGCGTTCAGCCAAGCTGCGTCTGCTGGCCTGTGTCGGTGTTCTGGGACGCGGGGAACTGGAGAGGTGAACAGTGCCGAGTCCCTGATAACGGAGGAACGCTGATGCGTTTTCTGTTTGCCTGGGAGCAGGGGGGGCGTCTCGGGCATCTTTCTAAAATAGTGCCCATTGCCCGACTCCTGAGGAAACGGGGGCATGGGGTGCTCTTTGCGGTCAAAGAACTGGGCACGGCCCATGATTTTTTTCAACCTGACGGTTTCAGCTATATCCAGGCGCCTCTTCCCACGGGGCTTGCGAGATTCCGTCGCGAGGCGGCCAGTTTCGCGGACATCCTGTCGCAGGCAGGCTTTGGTGATGCGGCACTTCTTGGAGGAATGGTACGGGCGTGGCAGACTCTGTTTGCCCTGCACAAACCTGATGTGATGCTGTCTCAATATGCTCCCATTGCAACACAGGCAGCAGGGCTGTTCGGTATTCCATGCCTGAGCCTGAGTTCGGGTTTTGAATCACCTCCGGAAACGTCTCCTTACCCCAGCTTTCGTCCCTGGCTTAACCTGACCAGGGAAGCGCTGCTGCTCACCGAAAACAGGTTGCTGGACAATGTCAACAACGTGCGCGGGGATTTTGGTGGAGTTCCGTTGTCATATCTGTATCAGGCGATCAGGGCGGATGTTTCTCTTCTGGCGGTTCTGCCTGAATTGGATCAATATCCGGGGCGAAAAAACGCGCGCTATATCGGGCCGCTGTTCGTTGATGATGACGGTGAGACCGTCCACTGGTCCGGGCAACGTGAGCAGAAAATTTTCGTGTACCTAATTCCTGGTGCTGAAACGCCTCTGGTCCTTGAGGTTCTCGATGGATGCGGAGCGGAAGTGGTTGCATTTGTTCCCGGAATTGCTGCTGACTTGAGGGAAAAGTACAGCGGTACTGGCGTGCGTATCTACTCCGAAAAGATCAAACTGTCCGGTTTGTTGTCCGGGATGACCCTTGCCATAAACAATGCGAATCTTGGAACACTGTCCGCAACACTTCTCTCAGGTGTGCCCAGCCTCTGCATCCCGACCCATATTGAACAGTTGATGAACAGTTGCAGTATGGAACGGATCGGAGCCGGGATCGGTTTGAAACGTGGGCAGGTAACAACCCGCTTCGGTGAGGTTTTGGATGCGATGCTTGCAAATTGCTGTTACCGGAATAAAGCGATCGAGATATCGATAAAATACGCTGGTTATGGTCAGAAACAGGTTGTAGGTAAACTCACAAACACACTTGAAAAAATGACATTGTACACAAGCTGCATTGGTAGATGCCCGGCAGGAACGCATCCGAAACCTGGCTGAATGATGTTCCGCCAGAATCAGGCTGTTGGCAAGTATGCGGAGGTGGGACGTGATGCGCTGCGCCGTTTAACAATAACCGCCTCCAGGTTTTGCTTTTCCGCGTTCAAGCACGAGAGGAGAGACAATGAATGCAGAGAATAAGCCCCAATTGACGGTGCCATTGTCAGCGGACAGCTTTTCTTGCCCTAAATGCCAAACCATTCAGGAAAACGGCGAACAATGCTGCGCGTGCGGTTTGATTTTTGAGAAATACTATCGTGCGCAAGAGAGGCGCGCTGCCGGAGTCGTTCAACAGGATCCGGTATCTCACATACCAGCATCACCCCGCTCGAAGCGTTCCGCCGGTATGCTTGTCGTGCTGGTGCTGATACTGTTTTCAGTTGGTTACTGGCAATTTGACAAAAGTGACGGGAAACAGGGTGGTGCCGATGGCGGCGCAACCCTCTCGGAAAAGAACGATCCGAACCTGGCATATGCGTACACCCCCTTTGCGGGAACGGTCGCGATAACGCACGACAGGACGTTCATGGAAGCTGATCGGTTCGACGGTCCCACCGTTCTCGACACCATGGATCCGGAGCAGATCGGGGCGTATCGGAAAGAGAAGATTCAGAAATATGCCCAACTCGGTTTCTTTCATCCGGGGTATGACCCGCTCAAGGCACCACATGCCAAGATATACGGACAAATCACTCCGAAGACGGCCTGGGTTACGGTCGTTCCCTACTACATCGCCAACCCGTATATCCTGCTGTCATTGACCCACGATGGCAAAGTTGCGCCTTTTACCGCTTTTCTGGATCAGGTGGATATCGTTTACTCAAACGGGAAGATCACCGAGACCTATACGGGCATGAACGGCAGGATATGGAGGGAGTTTCTGGCAAGCGACACCGAGAAACAGGGCATAATCAACCTGACCATGGTCAATGCCTGGGATGCCGGTTTCTACCATGTCCATCTTGTGGAGCGTCTCTGCGAAAACGTTGCGCCAGCCAGTGCAGCCGACAATATCGGCACTACCGTCTTCAGCCAGTCCAGCTTTTTCCACGTGGGTCAGCACCGGAAGAACAACATCAGCCCCTATGACGCCAGGTGCCGCATAACGCTGAAAGATATCAACAGTTCCACCAGGCTCATTTTTCATCTGTGGAGGAATAAGCCTCAATCGGTTGCCGCACCGCCGGATCTCGTCTACGAGATGTCTTTTGTTCCATAAACAGGTGATGCGGATAGTTGACAGAAGCATGAACTCTGCCTGAACAAGCCTCTCGGTTCGAAAAGGCTTCTTTCGCAAAACTTTCGCAGAACCGCACTACAACGAAACGCATGGTTTGCTGAAAACTGGCCGCGGTTGTAGGCGCAGACTTTACATTCTGCTATAAACGTTATACAGGTTAAAAACCCACACCAGCTGAGAGTGACGGCTCACTGGATCCTGCTTTTCCAAAACCGGAGGTTTTGATTCCATGAAATCAACACTCGATGAAGCGCTCCAACGCACGAAACTGTCACAATCCAACCAGATGGAGATGCTGACCTTTCGGCTGACGGACGATCAGCTCTATGGCATCAACGTTTTCAAGATAATCGAAATCATCGAATGCCCCAAACGGATCGACCGCATGCCCAATTCCCATCCGGCGGTCAAGGGGGCGCTTGATTTTCGCGGAAAAGCCCTGGCGGTTATCGACCTCTCCGAAGCCGTCGGCCTTCCCACCAAGGATTTCCGGAACGAACAGGCCTACATCATTATTTGCGAATACAATCGCGACCTGACGGCTTTTATCGTCCACGCCCCGGATACCCTCCTGACGCGTAGTTGGGCCGACATTCACAAGCCGGAAGGGGTCAACGCCGAGGCGCTGGTGGCAATCGCCTATGCGGATAGCGGTGAGACGATTCTGCTGCTGGACATTGAATCGATTCTGTCAAATGTCGTCGGCATCGAACGCGATTTTTCCAGTGTAACCGTGGTTGAGGGGGAGGGGGCCGGACGGCATGTGCTGATTGTTGACGACTCGCGTGCCGCCATCATGCTGTTGCAGTCACTCCTCGACCGGATAGGTTTCTCCCATATCGCCATGACATCGGCCGACAAGGCCTTGGAATACCTGGAAAAGGAGCATGGGCGGGTCGACCTGATTATCTCCGATATTGAAATGCCCGGCATGGACGGCTTTACCTTCACGCGCACCCTGCGGGAGAAAGCCGGTTACGAACATCTCAAGGTTATCCTGCACAGTTCCATGAGCAACCCGTCCAATATCCTTAAGGCCGAACAGGCGGGCGCCAACAAATTTGTGGCCAAATTCGACCCGGAATCTCTTTCCGAGGAGATTATAAGCCTGATAGAGGCTTGAGCCGGAGGGGGCACGCGGTTCCGCATCGCCACCCCCGAATACATCGGATGAATTGAAAAGAATGGTTACCATCCGCCGTGGCTGGAAACACCATGAGTGTCAACGTGTTGTTTTCCTGATATTCCTGCCGTCGCTGCTCTTCACCATCCGTTTTTCATTACAAGCACCACCAGCCGCTGTCGCGATAAGCCTGTTTGCGACAGCGGCTTCATATTCCGCCCCATTCCAGGTGTCCCGGCACGGCTGACCGCGGACGCCCCTCATGTCCCTATGCCAGCAAAAAGGTCAGGGGCTGACCGGATGCAGGCGCGGGGTGCAACAGACACTGCTTACGAGGGACCGGGCAGTCACGATCAGTGGTGCGCCTGGAACCGGATTATCTTGTACAGGGAACTTAATGAGAATTGAAACCTATCAGGGCTGTGACCGGATAAGCATCGATCCGGGAGAGTTCTATTCCACGGACAAGCCGGGGGTGATATCCACCCTGCTCGGCTCCTGTATTGCCGCCTGCCTGTATGATCCCCGGAAAAGATTGATCGGCATGAATCACTTTATGCTCAGCAATACACGCTATTCGCGCAGCATGCCGATGCACGCCTCCGAGGCGGGTCGCTACGGCATTCATGCCATGGAGCTTTTAATCAACGACATGATGGCCAGGGGAACCAATCGCAGGCTGTTGCGGGCAAAGGTCTTCGGTGGAGCGACCATCATCAACCGCGACATGGAGCCGAGTAACTTCATGTGCGTTGGCCAGGTAAACTGCAGGTTCATTCTGGAGTATCTGGAGGGCGAGGGGATCCCCGTCGACGCCCAGGACCTGGGCGGCCCCTTCGGCAGGGTAATACATTTTTCCAACGGAGATTTCGCCGTTCACTGCAGGAAGATCAATGCCGGCGGCAGCAGCAAGCTGGTCGTGAGAGACCGCGAGTGCTGGCAGCAGGCCATAGAGCGGCAGAATAGGAGCCAGCCGGCAATCGATCTCTGGTAGCTCGCCCACCACATGCGGCTTTTAGCGGGTGGAGAACTGTGCTGAACGCCTGTGCCGCTCCACGGACAGCCGCGCCGTTCATGTGCTGCCCGGTTTGGAACGGATCAGTGCTTAAGGGGCTGGCGACAAAAGGTCTTGCGCTGGCCAGCGTTACGGGTGATAGTGTGCAACGGTCGCCCGCCGCACCCAAGGCGGCGGCTTTATTCAGCAATGGAGAGGGGAGTACCATGACGACAGAGACCATTTTCATAGTCGGGGCCCGCGCCTCGGGAAAGACGACCATCGGACAGAGCCTGGCGCAGGCGCTGGGTTGCGGGTTTGTTGACACCGATCAGCACATGCTGGAGACGACGTCCCTGACCGTGGCCGAGGTTGTGGAGAAGGAAGGGTGGGAAGGTTTCCGGCGCCGGGAGAGCGAGGCGCTGCGTGCCGTGACCAGGCCCGGAATGGTGGTGGCCACCGGAGGAGGGATGGTACTGTCCGAGGCTAACCGCCAGTTCATGCGTGACAACGGAACGGTGCTCTACCTGTCCGCGCCGGCGTCGGTGCTGGCCGCGCGTCTTGAGGCGAATCCCGAGGAAGCCCAGCGCCCGACGCTCACCGGACGGCCCATCGTGGCAGAGGTGAGCGAGGTCCTGGCAGCCCGGGAGCCGCTCTACCGGAACGCGGCCCATCATGTGCTGGATGCCACGGCAGCGCCCGATCTCGTTGTGGCGCAGGCGCTGGAGGCACTGCGCGAGCCGTCGTCACCCTGATTGCAACGATCGCGGAGGGCGGATTCGTCCGCCCTCCAGGCAGTCTCAACTCCCGCCTCGCAACGCCTCCACCGCATTCCCCCCGGCACAGCTCCCTTTTACGACGTTTTCACGCCCTCTGGCAGCCGTACAGCTATTCCTGTCCGGCGTTCAGCAGTTCGGAGGCCGCCAGCAGCGCCAGGTGATAGCTACCGACGCCGAAGCCGCATATCTGCCCCCTGGCCAGTCCGGCGATGACCGAGTGGTGCCGGAATTCTTCCCGGGCATGGATATTCGACATGTGCACTTCGATGACCGGCGCCTTCAAGATGGCCAGCGCATCGGCGATGCCGTAGCTGTAATGGGTCCAGGCGCCGGCGTTGATGATGAGCGCATCCACCCCTTCCTCGTGAGCGCGGTGGATGCGCTCAACCATTTCCCCCTCGTGATTGGTCTGGAAACAGTCGATCTGCAAGCCCAGTTCCGCGCCCCAGGCGGCGACCCTGGCGTCGATCTGCTCCAGGGTCGCTGTTCCGTAGTGGGCGGGATCGCGTTTGCCGAACATGTTCAGGTTGATGCCGTTGAGGACGAGTATCTTTTTCATAACTCCCTTTCCGTCTTGAGGAGATGCTACGTGGCGGTGAGTGCGTCAATCACCGCCTGCTTGGCGGCCTGCGGCAGGTTCCTGCCGGTCCAGGTGAGGAACTGGTGGTCAGCCTGGGAGATGAACATCTCCAGGCCGCCGATGGTTTTCCACCCGGCTGCCCGGGCCTCGCGCAGGAAACGGGTCACGAAGGGGGTATAGACGATATCGTAGGCAATGCCCTGCCTAGCCGCCAGGGCTTCGGTGGGGTAGGGACTCTCCTCCTCGAACTTGCCCTTCATGCCCAGCGGAGTGGTGTTGATCAGGATGTGGGCGTCGACTTCGCTGCGTTGGGACCAGGGGATGGTCTTCAGGTCAAATGTCTCTGCCAGGGTTGCCGACGATGCATCCACGATATCGGTTATGGTGATTTGGTTCAGCCCCAGGCTCTTCAGGCCCGCCACGGCTGCCCTGGCGACACCGCCTGCCCCCAGCACCAGAACCCTTGTCTGCTCCGCCGACGGTGGATCCGCCTGCAGCGGCGACATGAAGCCCAGGATGTCGGTATTGTCACCGCAGAGGAGATCGCCATCCCAGTAGAGCGTGTTCGCCGCACCCAGCGCCTTGACCCGGTCGGTTACCCGGTCCAGAAGCGGGATGATGCTCTGCTTGTGGGGGATCGTGACGCAGGCGCCGCGGATATTGAGCAGTCGAACCGACTGGATGAAGGCGGGAAGCCGCTCCGGCTCGATGGACCAGGGCAGCAGAACACCGGGAATGCCCAGTTCGCGAAACGCGGTGTTGTGGAGAAGCGGGCTCAAGCTGTGCCCCAGGGGGTAGCCGATGACGCCATACAGGCTGGGGGTGCTACATGGATTCATGATATGCCTCCGGGTTGGTGGGGAGCGCGGGCTGTTCCGTGCAGAGGGAGGGCGCGTCCCGCTTGAAAGCGATTGTCCGGTGATTCCGGATTGTTGCCTGCTGAAAGCTATCACAGAACCCGAGCTTTTACTACCTGTTCTTCATCTCTTCAGTGTACGCATCACGGGCGCCGCGGCCGGCCCTTGACCCTCTGCAGTGCCATGACAAGGGGAGGGAGGCGCTGTTTTACATCGCTCCGTAAACTGTTATGCTTTGGCAGGAACAGCATGGTTTTCGCACGCGCAGATCGCATGTCTCCCGTCTTTCATGGGCCGAAACAGGGCTCCCTTCCGGGGAGTCTCGAACGATAAGGTGGCCTGTTTATGTCATTAGCCGCAAGAATGCAACCATCGCAGTACCGGCCCGCACCCTCCCTCCGCGGAAGGACCCTTGGTGAGAGCCGCTCGAGGGTCTTCACTGCTTTCACGCTGATACTGTTGCTGATTACGAGCGTCGTTTTCCCGCTCCCATTGCCGGTGGCGGCGGAGGAGCAGCCCCCATACCATCTGCTGCTGCTCAATTCCTACCACCAGGGGTTCAGGTGGACCGATGACGTCACCGCGGCGGTTATCTCCACCATGGCCAGGGTTCCGCGAAAGGTGGAACTCCACGTCGAGTACATGGATGAAAAACGATTCCACAGCGACCAGCTGCTGGCTGCCCTGGAGCGGCTGTTTAGCCTGAAGTACCGTGAGATGCGTCCGGATATCATCATCACCTCCGACGATGATGCCCTCAACTTCGTGAAACGCCACCATGCCGAACTGTTTCCCTCCGTTCCGGTGGTCTTTTGCGGCGTCAACGATGTGCAGTCGGCGTTGACGGTGCCGAAGCGATTTTTCACCGGACTGGTCGAAACGCTTGATATCAGGGACAACATATCCCTGGCCATCCGTCTCTTTCCGCAAACCAGACAAATCGTGATCGTCAGCGACGGGACACCTACCGGGGTGGGCACGCGCCAGATGGCCCGGGAGAGCGAGGCTGACTTTCCCGGCATGGAGTTCGTGTATCTGGATGGTGAGCAGTTGTCCACACGGGAGCTGTTGGAGCGCCTGAAGGGATTGCGCCAGGGGAGCGTGGTTATCGCCCCGGCCTGGTATCGGGACCGCGACGGCAGGGTGTTTGACAACACCGCCATCTACCCGATGATCGCCGAGGCGTCGCCTGTGCCGGTCATGGCCACCTCCAGCGCAAACCTCGGTCTGGGGCTCTTGGGCGGCAAAGTGAACAGCGGCGCGATCCAGGGGCAGCATGCCGCGGAATTGGCCCTGCGCATCCTCTCCGGCCAGGCCGTGGCGGCGGACATCCCGGTGGAGACGGCCAGCCACAACAGGTACATGTTCGACAGCCGGCAACTGACCCGATTCGGCATCGACGAGCAGCGGTTGCCCGCGGGCAGCATCGTGCTCCACCGCCCCTTCTCCTTCTACCAGGCCTACCGTCAGCTGGTATGGAGCGTGATCGCGGCATTCTGCCTGTTCACGGTCATGATCATTGCCCTTTTGGTCACGAACCGTCGTTTGCGGGACGCCCGCGGGAGCCTGGCCCGCAGTGAGGAAAACCTGCGCATCACCATCCGTTCCATCGGCGATGCCGTCATAACCACGGATACGTCCGGCCGGATCACCGGCATGAACCCTGTGGCCGAGAAACTTACCGGATGGATGTTCCCGGAGGCTGGTGGCCGGAGCCTGGGCGAAGTGCTGCGCCTGGTCAATGCCGTCAGCAGGGAAACCTGCCCGGATCCGGTGAGTTCGGTTCTGGCGTCGGGGGATACCACCGCCCTGGAAACCGACACGATCCTGATCTCCCGGAGTGGTGCCGAGTACCGCGTTGCCGACTCGGGGGCTCCCATTCGCACCAACGAGGGGGAGATTATCGGCATCGTCCTGGTGTTCCGCGACATAACCGACGAATACCTGCGAGAGGAACAACAGGCCCAAAGCAGGAAGCTGGAGGCGATCGGCCAACTGGCCGGTGGTGTGGCCCATGATTTCAACAATATGTTGGGGGGGATCATCGGCAACGCGGAGATGCTGGCGTTGAAGCTGGGCAGCGGCCACCCCCTGCAGAAGCATGTCTCCACCATTCTCACGGCGAGCGAGAATGCCGCCGGACTCACTCAGCGGCTGCTGATCTTCTCGCGCAAGGGAAACGTCGTCATTGCTCCCATGGATCTGCACCACGCCATCGGAAATGCCCTGACTCTGCTGGAACACAGCCTGGACAAGGGAATTACCATCAGGCGCGAACTCAATGCCGCGCCGTCGACCATCAAGGGAGATCCGGTCCAGATGGTCAACTCGATCATCAACCTGTGCGTCAATGCCGGCCATGCCATGCCCGAGGGGGGAGTGCTGACCATATCCACCGAAAACGTGGAGCTGAGCGAGGCCTACTGCCGGGATAGCTCCTTTCCCATTGAGCCGGGCTGTTTTGTGCGCATCGGTATTCGGGATACGGGCGAGGGCATACCTCAGGATCTGCTGCCGCGAATATTCGAACCGTTCTTCACCACCAAGGGAGTCGGCAAGGGGACCGGTTTGGGCCTGGCTGCGGTGTACGGTACGATCAGGGAACATCACGGCTGTATCTGCGTGCAGAGCGAGAAGGGCGTGGGAACCGTCTTCAACCTCTGTCTGCCGGTTAACGACGTCAGTCCCGCCTGCTCAGCGGAAGAAGGGGAGGCATCCGGGACAGCGCAGCACGGCTGCATCCTGATTGTTGACGACGAGGAACAGGTCAGGACGGTCGCTGCGGATATCCTGGAGAGTCTCGGCTATCGGGTCCTGCAGGCAACCGATGGCCGGGAAGGGGTGGAAATCTTCGCTGCCCGTGGCGGGGATATCGATCTGGTTCTGCTGGACATGGTCATGCCGCGCATGGGGGGACTGGCCTGCTTCCGGGAGATCCGTGCCATTGATCCCCATGCCAGGGTTCTGGTTACCTCCGGTTTCGCCCGTGAGAACAGCCTGGAGGAACTGCAGGCCGCCGGTATCATGGGTTTTCTCCAGAAACCGTACCGCAGGGCGGATTTGGCCCGGATGGTTGCCCAGGCGATGTGCCGCTGAGAGACGAACACCTGCAAGAAGATCGCGCGGAGCATGCCGTGAAGCCTTCTTGCGTTGATGCGAGGCGTGTCCAGGCGTTTTTTCCGTGGGCCGCATCTATCCCGTCAGCTTTCCCCCGGATCCTCCACAGTAGTTATTCAAAGAGGTATCTCGCCTTCAGTTTCATGATCCGGCCGCAGGCCTGGTCGATGCGCTCCCTGCTGATTTTCCCGCTCTCCACCATCTTCACCACAAGATCGATGGTGCGCGGAGCTATGTCCGGGCTGTAGAGCTTGTCGTTGGCCAGGATCAGCAGGTCGACCCCGGCGTTGATGGCTTTTTCCACAGCGGTCTCATAGCTGTAATGCTGAACAATCGCTGCCATGTAGAGGTCATCGCTGATGACCACTCCGTCGAAGCCGAGCCGCGTGCGCAGTATGCCGTCTATGGTGTTCCTGGAGAGCGTTGCCGGATAGTCCGGGTCGAGATGTGTGTTGAAGGTGTGGGCTGTCATCACACTATCCACCACCCCTTGCCCGATCAGGTTTTTGTAGGGCAACAGTTCTTTCTCGCTCCAGCTGTCGGTGACATCGACGAACCCCACATGGGAATCGTCGCGCGAGCTGCCGTGCCCTGGAAAGTGCTTCAGGCAGGTGACGATATTCTTGCGGTGGTGGCTCGCGATGACTTCTGCCGCGTGGGCGGAAACCAGGGCCGGGTCGGCGGAAAAGCTGCGCTGTTTCAGCGCAATGACCGGGTTTGCGGGGTTGATGCTCAGGTCGACCACCGGCGCCAGGTTCAGGTTGAAGCCGTATTCCACCAGGGTGTCGACCAGTCGGTCCGAGGAAGAACGGGTGAGGTTTAAGTCATTCTTCTCCCCAAGGTATGAAGCGGAGACCGTGGACGGAAACCCGTAGCGCTCCTTGAGGCGGGAGATGATCCCTCCCTCTTCATCCACGGCAATGAAAATCGGCGTTTCAGCCGATGCCTTAAGGTCGGTGATCAGCCTCTTTAGCTGAGCCGGGTTGGAAATATTGCGCTCCGTAACACCCAGGTCGGCATTGTTGTCGAAAAGGACGACCCCGCCCACGCCATGCTCGCGGATAGCCACAGAAATAGGGCTTTCCGGAGTAATCGTCTCTCCAGGGAAACCGAGCAGAAGCATCTGGGCAATTTTGCGCTCCACTGTCCAGGAACGCCAGTCGGGTAGTTTGCTCGTGACGGCGCTTGACGTTGCGGCACATCCGGCCAGCAAACCCAGAAGCAGCAGGGTCAACGCAGTCATTGCCACATGGAGCGAAAAACGGTGCTGCCTGGAAAACGAGTTGCAGTGCATCGGGTCACCTCATAGTGATAGTTACTCCGTCATATGTCGCTGTAACAAAAAAAGGATTAGTCGATTTGACTAACCCTTTGATTTTATTGGCGGGCGGCATGGGATTCGAACCCACGACCCCAGGCTTCGGAGGCCTGTACTCTATCCAGCTGAGCTAACCGCCCGTATCGGTTCTGCCGGCGACCTGCTGTGGCAGACGTTAACATGTACACTAAATATTCCCGCAACTCAAGCCAAAAATCTGTTAATTTGGCGGTCCCTTTGCTACACTGGCCACCTTTTCATGGAATATGCGGTGCCCTGGTGTGGGCGCAAGGAGTACTAACGATGGGAGTCCGTGTGGTGGGCCTGACCGGTGGGATCGCAACCGGCAAGAGCAGTGTGGCCCGTTTTCTGATGGAGCGAGGAGCGGTGGTGATCGATGCCGATGAACTGTCGCGCCTGGCGGTTCATCCGGGGAGTCCGGCCCTGGAGCGGATCGTTGATCTGTTTGGCGCCGGTGTGCTGCTGCCGGACGGCAATCTGGACCGCCGGAAGATGCGTTCGCTGGTCTTCGGCAACGACGTGAACCGTCGCCAGCTGGAAGGGATCGTGCATCCTGAGATCAGGAGGCTGGCGGAGGAGCGCATCGCAGCCGCGGCTTGCCGGGGGGAGCGCATCGTGTTCTACATGGCGCCGCTGCTGATCGAGGCGGGAGTCACCAGCCGGGTGGACGAGATCTGGGTGGTGACCCTGAGGCCCGAGATACAGATCCAGCGCTTGATGGAACGTGACGGCATCAGCCGGGAGGATGCCTGCAAGATCATTGACAGCCAGATGCCGCTGGCCGAGAAGGAGCGCCATGGCCGCGTGATTATCGACAACAGCGGTACGCCCGAGGAGACGGAACGGCTGGTGGCGGACATATGGGAACGGGAAATGGGGGAACGAGCATGACCGAGAAGAAGCATATCCTCAGACGGGCGCCACGCCCGGAGCCGAAGCCGGACAGGGAGATGGAGTGCTTTGCCGCCGTGCCGCGCGGCAGCGAGGACGTGACCGCGGCCGAACTGCGCCTGCTGGGCATCGAGGGGGCGCAGGCAGGGCGGGGCGGGGTCTCGTTCCGCACCAACCGGGCCGGTCTGTACCGCGCCAATCTTTGGCTGCGCAGCGCCAGCCGGGTGCTGGTCAGGCTGGCCGGGTTTCCCTGCTCCTCGCCGGCAGAGCTGTACGATGGCGTGCATGCCATCCCCTGGCAGGAGATGATCACACCCGCCATGACCCTGGCGGTGGACTGCTCCCTGCGGGACTCGGCCCTGACCCATTCCGGTTTTGTGGCGCTGAAGACCAAGGATGCCATCGTGGACCGCATCCGTGAGGCATGCGGCAGTCGTCCCAACGTGGATACGGCCTCCCCGGACGTGCGGGTCAATATCCACTTGGTGAAGAATGTCTGCACGGTCAGCCTGGACAGCTCGGGGGACGCCCTGGACCGTCGCGGCTACCGTCTGGAGCGCAACGAGGCGCCCCTGCGCGAGACCCTGGCCGCCGCCATCATCGCGCTCACCGGCTGGGACGGCAACGTAGCCCTGGCCGACCCCATGTGCGGCTCGGGCACCATCCCCATCGAGGCGGCGCTCATGGCCGCCCGCGTTCCGCCGGGGCGCAACCGCTCATTCGGATTCCAGCGCTGGCAGGATTTCGACCCCCGCCTCTGGAAGGGGATCCAGGCCGAAGCGGAGAGCGGCATCCGACAGCTCCCGGTGGGGCTGGTCAGCGGCTACGACAGCGACAGCCGCGCCCTTTCCATTGCCCGGCGCAACGCGGCGGCGGCAGGCTTCGAGGGGCAGGTGCACTTCTTCCACAGCTCCCTGGAGCAGTTCAGGCCGGAAGGGGAGGGTGGGGTGGTAATCATCAATCCTCCCTACGGCAAACGCATGGGGGAGGAGGATGAGCTGAAGGAGCTCTACTGCCAGATCGGCGACATCCTCAAACAGCGCTGCCAGGGGTGGACCGGCTATGTGCTTACCGGCAACCTGGAGCTGGCCAAGTACATCGGCCTGAAGGCGTCGCGGCGGTTTGTGCTCTATAACGGCCCGATCGAGTGCCGCCTGCTCAAGTACGAGCTGTACTGAGCCTGAAACGGCGGTTCTCATCCACCGTCGAAGGATGTTTGTACACCATGCGGCAGTTGGGGGCTGCCTGCGTTCGCGCGGACGGGCTCTTTCTGTACTTCCACGACTCATTGCGCTACAGCCGATAAACTTGAGCCTGCGGGCTTCAGACAGTATCGGCTGTTGACGCTTCATCTCGCCGGGAAGTACGACGAAAGAGCCCTGATGCGCTTTCTCCGGCATCCCCCAACTGCCGTTTCCAGGATAAACAACCCCAAGGAGGCAAAGCCATGGACAGTCTGACCACCATCATGAAGCGACGCAGTTCCTGCAGGAAATTCAGCGCAGAAGCGCTGCCCCGGGAGACCATCGAGGCGCTGATCAACACAGCGGTCTGGGCCCCCAGCGGTTCCAATAACCAGCCCTGGCGCTTCGTCGTTATTTTCGATAGGGAACGCCTGAAGCGCCTCTCCGACACCGCCAAGGAAAAGTGGCTGGCCAACATGGAGGACGCCCCCTTTATCCGGCAGTACGAGAAGTGGATGAATAACCCCGAGTTCAACATCTTCTACAACGCGCCGGCACTGATCGTCATCTACGGCGACAGTAAAGCCCACTGGCAGGTGTACGACTGCAGCATGGTGGCCCAGAACATAAACCTGCTGGCCGAGGAGCAGGGGCTGGGCTGCTGCTGGATCGGCTTTGCCCACAACGTACTGGACGAGCCGGAAGTCAAGAAGGAGCTGGGGATGCCGGAGGAGTATGAACTGGTTGCGCCGCTGATCATCGGCTATCCGGCGGTGAAGCGGGAACAGTCCGAAAACCCGATCAAGCGGAAGCCGGTGGAGATCAACTTCCTGTAACAGGGCGGTCCCGTCAGGGTTGTGGTACGTCTCCCCAGGGTGGATGGACAGGGATGGGGTGCTGATGAACCCCATCCCCACCCTGACCCTTGAACCTGAAAACGCTAATTCATCTCACGCAAAGGCGCGAAGACGCAAAGAAATCAAACAGTCGTCAAACAGTGGCGCTTCACCAACCAGGTGCTTCAGCTGTTTTGTCTATCCATCTGTTTTTCTTCGTGAACTTCGTGGCTTTGCGTGAACAACTGCATTTTCAGGTTAAAGGGGATGGGGGTTCGGGTGGGAGCTTCCACGAATCCGGCACAGCGAGATTGATCGAACCAAAACCTCATTGGAGTGTACGACATGCATGAGTACGACAAGCTGTACATAAATGGTCAGTGGGCGGCATCAAGCGATCCCTCCTTCATCCAGGTGGTCGGCGCTGCCAGCGAAGAGGTCATCGGCCGGGTTCCCTCCGCAACGGTGAATGATGTGGACAGGGCCGTGGCCGCCGCCAGGGCCGCCTTTGACGCCTGGTCTGCCACAAGTCCGGCTGAACGGGCGGAATGTCTGACAAAGCTGCACCAGGGGCTGGTGGAGCGGAGCGAGGAGATCGCCCGCATCGTCACCGCCGAGGTGGGCATGCCGCTCAAGTTCTCCCTGCGTATCCAGGCCGGCCTGCCGGTGGCGGTCATGGGGAGCTACGCCTCCCTGGCTGCGGAGCAGCGGGAGGATGAGCGCATCGCCAACTCGCTGATCGTGCGCGAGCCGGTGGGGGTGGTGGCCTGCATCACCCCCTGGAACTACCCCCTGCACCAGATCGTTGCCAAGGTTGCCCCGGCCCTGGCGGCCGGCTGCTGCGTGGTGGTCAAGCCCAGCTCCGAGGCGCCCCTCTCCTCCTTCATTCTGGCCGAGATCGTGGAGAAAGCCGGCCTGCCCCCCGGCGTGTTCAACCTGGTCAGCGGCCGCGGCGCAACTATCGGCGAGGCGTTGGCCTCCCATCCCGATGTGGACATGGTCTCCTTCACCGGCTCCACCAGCGTGGGGAGGCGCCTCTCCGTTCTGGCGGCCGGGACCGTCAAGAAGGTCGCCCTGGAGCTGGGGGGCAAGTCCGCCTCGGTGATCCTGGACGACGCCGACCTGCCTGCGGCGGTCAAGGGGAGCCTAGGCGCCTGTCTGCTCAACTCGGGCCAGACGTGCAGCGCCCACACCCGCCTGCTGGTGCCGGAGAGTCTGTACGAGCAGGCGGTCTCCCTGGCGGTGGAGCTGGGCAAGAGCTTCGTCCCCTCCGATCCCTTTGGCGACAAGTGCCGCCTGGGGCCGCTGGTGTCGGCCAGTCAGCGGGAGCGGGTGTGGGAGTACATCCGCTCCGGCATCGCCGAGGGGGCGGAACTGCTGCTGGGTGGCGTCGAGCCGCCGGCCGGGCTTACGAAGGGGTTCTACGTCTCCCCCACCATCTTCGGCCGGGTGAGAGCAGAGATGACCATCGCCCAAGAGGAGATCTTCGGCCCGGTGCTCTGCATCATCCCCTATAGCGACGAGGAGGTTGCGTTCAGGATTGCTAACTCCAGTATCTACGGCCTGGCCGGCGGAGTCTGGTCCGCAGACGAGGGGCGCGCTCTGGCCTTTGCCCGGCGCATGCGCACCGGTCAGGTGGATATCAACGGCGCCCCCTTCAACATCCTAGCACCCTTTGGCGGCTACAGGCAGTCCGGCAACGGCCGGGAGCTGGGCAGATACGGCCTGGAGGAGTTCCAGGAGATCAAGTCGATCCAGCTCAAGGGGTGAACAGAGCTTTTCGGATTACCTGTTTCGTTGTGGAGGTTCAAACGGTATGCTGCTTACTCATCGTCCGGTTGAAAATAGTGATATTCCTGTTGTTTGTGGTTTTCCACAAAGCGAAGAAGAGCTGTTTTTCCTTTTTCCCAAAGCGGCATTTCCCTTGGCTCCATGGCAGCTGCAGAATTCAATCTCTCAACGTTCGGACAGCACGGTAATTGAATTGGAAGGTCAGGTTGTCGCGTTTGCCAATTTTTACCGCTGGGGTGCGAAAGGTTGCTCTATAGGAAACGTTATTGTTTCTCCGATCGTCCGGGGGCAGGGGGTCGGAAGCTATCTTGTCGAGCAAATGGTTAGCCTTGGGTTCTCAAAGCATGGTGCCATTGAAGTTACGGTGTCCTGCTTTAATCAAAACGTCGTCGGCCTGATCCTGTATGCAAAGTTGGGATTTGAACCTTATGCCATCGAAGAACGGCAGGATAAGAATGGCAATCGGGTTGCGCTTATTCACATGCGGCGGAAGCCAATGTGAGATTGTCGAGGGCGATCTTCCCAGAAGGCAGGCAAGGCTGGTTCTGGCTTGGGCGGAATTGCATCAGGATGAGTTGATGGCTGATTGGTAACTATGCGCGATGCAGGTTGGGTAAGGCAGCATAACGGAATACGTGCGAAGAAGACGGGTGAGGGGAGAAGGCGCCGGTTCATGCCCTGGCGTACTACCGTTGATTCCAAAAAGGAGCTTGTAATGAAACCAGTTTCAGTGTGCGCCTCTCTGGCCGAGGTACGCGCCAACATCGACCGCATCGACCGCCAGATCGTCGAACTGCTGGCGGAGCGGATCGGCTACGTGAAGCAGGCGCCCCGCTTCAAGAACAGCGCCGATGAGGTTAGGATTGAAGAGCGCATCGAGGAGGTGGTCTCCAACGTGGTTGCCAGGGCCCGTGAATGCGGCGCCTGCCCCGATCTTGTGGAGCGGATCTACCGGGAACTGATCGATGCCCATATCGACCTGGAAACTGCCGAGTACGCGGCCCTTCACGGCGGTGAGCCTTCTGGCCGAAAGGCCTGAATTGTTTTTTTAGAGGTCGAATGAGTAACCTCCACGGTAACATACGGAAACTGTACGCTTTCTCCTTCCTGCAGATGATGCTCTTTCCCATGGCCATCATCACCCTGTTCTGGAAGGACCATATAGGCCTGAGCCTGACCCAGATCCTGCTCTTGCAGAGCATCTTCTCCATTGCCACGGTGCTCCTGGAGTACCCCTCCGGCTATATCAGCGACCGCCTGGGCTACCGGACAGCGCTCTCCTTTGCCTCGCTCCTGGGAATCCTGGGCTGGGGCATGTACACGGTGGCCGACTCCTTCGGCGACGTGCTTCTGGCCGAGATCCTGCTGGGGATTTCGCTCTCGTTCATCAGCGGGTCGGACAGCGCCCTGCTCTACGAGACTCTCAAACTGGAGGGGAACGAGGCGCTCTACGCCCGCTGCGAGGGGCGGGTGACCGGCTTTTCCCAGAGCGGCGAGGCCCTGGGCGCCATCTTCGCCGGCATGCTCTACGCCGCTTTCCCGCTCTCCCCCTTCATCCTGCAGGTGGCTGTCTGGATCGCTGCCCTCGTGGTGACCAGGGGAATGGTGGAGACCCCGCGGGATAGCGCCATCCAGGCCCGCTCCCATCTGGCCGAGGCGCTACATACCGCCCGCTATGCCTTCTGGGACAATCCGCGCCTGCGCTACACCATCATCTTCAATACGCTGCTGGGGCTGGCCTCCTTCTTCCCGGTCTGGCTGATTCAGCCCTACATGCGCCAGAGCGGCGTTCCCCTGGCCTGGTTCGGCCCGGTCTGGGCCGGCGCAAACCTGATGGTGGCGCTCTCCGCCATGGCCAGCCATCGCACGCACCATTACCTGAGCGACCGCGGGATGACCCTGCTTTTCATCGCCCTGATCGTTGCCGGCTATTTCGGCCTGGGGGTGATGGGAGGGCTGTTCGGCTTCCTGTTCTACTATCTGCTGACCTGCATGCGGGGGTTGCGGGGGCCGATGATGCTCAGCCACGTGCAGAGGGAGACCCCCTCCGCCAACCGGGCGGCGCTGCTGTCGCTGCAGTCGCTGACGTTTCGGCTCTGCTTCGCCTGCGTCGGCCCCTATGTGGGGAGGCTGGCCGATAGCGTGGGGGTCCAGCGGACCTTCCACCTCTTGATGTACGCCTTCCTGATCGCCCTGCCGCCGCTGGGCCTGCTGTTCCTGCGGAGCTTCCGGGAGCAACGGGGGGCTCCGGCGTCGTGAACTGGAGACGGCAGTTGGGGACTGCCTGCGTTCGCGCGGACGGGCTATTTCTGTACTTACCTTGACTCATTGCGCTACAGTCGATAAACTCGCCCTGCGGGCTCAGACAGTAGCGGCTGTCAACGCTTCATTTCGCCGGGTAGTACGACGAAATAGCCCTGATGCGCTCTCTCCGGCAGTCCCCGACTGCTGAATGCAGACATAGCCGCGACCAGAGCCGCCAAGGAGGTGAACCCCTGAAACCAGTGGACAGATCCCCCTGCCGGACAGTATCCTGCCAGCCATGAAACCGCTTCCCATCGACCAGATCCTTCCCCGACTCCTGACCACCGTAGCCGAAAACCCCAATGTCCTGCTGCACGCCCCACCGGGAGCGGGCAAGACCACCCGCGTGCCGCTGGCGCTGCTGGAGATCATCCCCCCCCAAGCGGGGAGGATCGTCATGCTGGAGCCGCGCCGCCTGGCTGCCGTCTCCGCTGCCCGCTGGATGGCCGCCTGCCTGGGTGAGGAGCCGGGAGGGACGGTGGGATACTCCATCCGCTTCGACAGCCGCGTCTCCCCAAAGACCCGCATCGAGGTGGTAACCGAAGGAATCCTGACCCGCCGCATCCAGGGCGACCCGCTGCTGGAGGGGGTGGCCATGGTCATCCTGGACGAGTTCCACGAGCGGAGCATCCAGGCCGACCTGGGTCTGGCGCTGTGCCTTGACCTGCAGAGCCAGGTGCGGGACGATCTGAAGATCCTGGTCATGTCCGCCACCCTGGAGTGCCGGGCGCTGGGCCGGCTGATGGGCGATGCCCCCCTGATCTCCTCCCAGGGGCGCTCGTTCCCGGTGCGGGAAATCTATCTGGAGGATCATTCCCGTGACCGCCTGGCCCCGCGCATGGCGGCGGCCATCCGGCGTGTCCTGGCCGAGACCGAGGGGGACATCCTGGCCTTTCTCCCCGGTGCCGGCGAAATCCGCTCCTGTGCCTCGCTTTTGGATCAGTCCGGGCTGGAGGGGAGCGCTGTCACCGTCCATCCCCTGTACGGCGACCTCCCCTTTGCCCGCCAGCAGGCGGCCATCCAGCCGGGGAGGGGGCGCAGGGTGGTGCTGGCCACCAGCATCGCCGAGACCAGCCTGACCATCGAGGGGGTGCGGGTGGTGATCGACAGCGGCCTGTCCCGCAGACAGCGCCATGACCCGGCCAGCGGCATGAACCGGCTGGTGACGGTGCGCGAATCGCGGGCCTCGGCCATCCAGCGGGCAGGCCGGGCCGGGCGCGTGAGCGAGGGGATCTGCTATCGCCTCTTCAGCCGCCACAGCTTCGACGCCATGACCCCCCATACCCCGCCGGAGATGCTGGAGAGCGACCTCTCCCCGTTGGTGCTGGAGCTGGCGGCCTGGGGAGTGGCCGATCCGGCACAACTGGCCTGGCTCGACCCGCCTCCGGCCGCTTCCCTGGCGGTTGCCCGTCAGCTCCTGGCGCATCTGGGGGCGCTGGATTCCTGCGGGCGGATTACCCCCCTGGGGAGGTCCATGGCCCGCCTGCCGCTGCACCCCCGTCTGTCCCGCCTGCTGGAGCGCTCCCGCGAGCTGGATCTTGTGCCCCTGGGCTGCGCCCTGGCCGCCCTGCTCTCCGAGCGGGACATCATCAGGCGCTCCCCCCGGCAGGGGCAGGGCAAGGGGACTCCCGCCGACCTGCACGACCGGCTGGAGCTTTTGCGCCGCTTCCGGGGCAGCGATGGCTTTGCTGGCGACACGGACAGGGGCAGCCTGGAAAATGTGGAGCGGGTGCACCGCCAGCTGGAGCGGCTGATGGGACGCTCCTCCCGGGAAGGCGGGGGATGGAGCGACCCGGACGGCATCGGCCGGCTCTTGCTGGCGGCCTATCCCGACCGGATGGCCATGCAGCGGGAGGGTGAGGGGGGGCGCTACCTGCTGGCCAACGGCAGGGGGGCCCGGCTGGCCGTGCCGGGGATGGCGGGGAGGAGCGCCCTGCTGGTGGCTGTTTCCGTGGATGGCGGCGAAGGGGGGGAGGGGCTGATCCACCTCTGTCAGGAGATAACGGAGGAGCTTTTGCTACAGGAGCTGGGGGAGCGCAGGGAGCGGCGGGAGCGGGTGCTCTGGGACAGCCGGGAGGGGAGGGTGGTGGCCATGCGGGAGGAGTGCCTGGGAGCGTTGGTGCTGGCATCCTCCCCCTTCGTAGCCACCCCGGAACAGAGCCTGCCGGCGCTCGTGGAGGCGCTGCGCTCGTCCGGTATGGGGCTGCTGGACCGCAATGAGCGCTTCCTGCAGCTCCAGGCCCGCATGGAGCTTGTGCGCCGCCAGTTCCCGGCTGATGGCTGGCCCGACTGCTCGGACGGGGCGCTTTTGGACAGCCTGGAGGAGTGGTTGGCCCCGGCCCTGGTCGGTGTGCGCGGCGCCCGGCAGCTGGGAGAGCTTGACCTGGCGGCAATCCTGCTGAATCGCCTGGAGTACCGCCAGCGGGCCTCCCTGGACGAGCTGGCTCCCACCCACCTGGTCGTGCCCAGCGGCTCCCGCATCAGGCTGGACTACTGCCAGGGGGAGACGCCGGTGCTGGCGGTGAAGCTGCAGGAGCTGTTCGGTCTGGAGCGTACGCCATCCATCTGCCGGGGGAGGGTGGAACTGCTGCTGCACCTGCTGTCGCCGGCCGGCCGGCCGCTGCAGGTGACCCGCGATCTGAAGGGTTTCTGGGACGGCTCCTATCATCAGGTCAAAAAAGAGATGAAGGGGCGCTACCCCAAGCATCCCTGGCCGGACGACCCCTGGAGCGCCCCCCCCACCCGCAGGGCCAAGCCGAGAACATGAACCCTCTGCTCCCGCTTGTATGGCCGCTTACCGGCTGGCACGGGGGAGCTTGTCCTACGGACTCTGTTTTTCCTTCTCTCTTTCCGGTGAAAAGCCCTTCATCTTCTCCGCCAGGTCGCTCAAGCGCCGGTCCACCAGCCAGTTGATGCTCCCCTGGGGGTAGCTTCCATCCGGCTGCCGCTCACCGGCGGGGAGGCCGGTCAGGATCTTGATTCCCTGGTCGATGCTCTCCACGCTCCAGATGTGGAATTTTTCCTCCCGAACCGCCTGGATCACCTCGTCGTTCAGCATCAGGTTGCGCTCGTTGATCGCGGGGATGATCACCCCCTGCTCTCCGGTCAGCCCCCGCAGCCTGCAGATGGCGAAGAACCCCTCGATCTTCTGGTTGACCCCGCCGATGGGCTGCACCTTGCCCAGCTGGTTGACGCTGCCGGTCACGGCGATCCCCTGTTTCAGCGGCACGCCGGACAGGGCCGACAGCAGCGCGTACAGCTCGGTGGACGAGGCGCTGTCCCCCTCCACCCCCTCGTAGGACTGCTCGAAGCAGATGGAGGCCGAGAAGGAGAGCGGCCTCTCCTGGGCGTATTTCCCCCCCAGGTAGCCGGTGAGGATCAAAAGCCCCTTGTCGTGGATCGGGCCGGAGAGCTTGACCTCCCGCTCGATGTTGACCATCCTGCCGCTTCCCATGTAGACCCGGGCGGTGACCCGCGAGGGCCTGCCGAAGCTGTAGTCCCCCAGCTGGATCACGGAGAGCCCGTTGACCTGGCCCAGCTCGCTTCCCTCGCTGTCCACCAGCAGGGTCCCCTCGGTGATCAGCTCCTGGATGCGCTCCTCCAGGCGGTTGCCGCGATAGATCTTTTCATCGATGGTCCGCCTGACGATTTCCCGGTCGATCCGGCTCCTGTTCTCCCGGCGCGCCCAGTAGTCCGCCTCCCGCAACAGGTCGCTGATCTCCATGAACCGGCAGGAGAGCCGCTGCTGGTCCTCGACGCAGCGGGCCGCGTATTCCAGCAGGCAGGCGACGCCGTCACTGGTGAAGGGGAGCAGCTTCTCCTCCCGGCAATGGTTGGCCACGAACAGGGCATACTCGCGCAGCACGGCGGGGGTGCGGGTCACGTGGCTGTCGAAATCGGCCTTGACCTTGAAGAATTTGCGATAGTCCGGTTCCAGGTGGAAGAGCAGGTGGTAGATCAGGGGGGAGCCGATCATGATGATCTTGGCCTTGAGCGGCACCGGCTCCGGCTTGAGGGATACGATGGAGAGGAAACGGTACTGCTCCATCACATCCTCGATCCTGATTTCGCCATTGCGGATGCAGCGCTTGAGCGCATCCCAGGCAAAGGGGCTGGTCAGCACGTCCAGGGCGTTGAACACCAGGTAACCTCCATTGGCCCGGTGCAGGGCTCCCGCCTTGATCCTGGTGAAATTGGTGCTGGCCACGCCTCCCACCTGCATGACATGGTCGATGCGGCCGAACAGGTTGTGGTAGGTGGGGTTGGCCTCGTACACCACCGGCGCCCCCCCGTTCTCGCTGTTGTCCACCAGCACGTTGACGCCGTAGCGTTCGAAGGCGTTTGCCTGTCCCGCCGCTCCTCCGGTGGGCAGGGACTCCTGTTCCGTATTCTTGAATTCCTCCAGGTTGAGCAGGATGTCCTCCTGCACCGCCTCCAGGTGGGAGACCACCCGGGGATGGGCGGCGTACTTCTCCCGGAGCGGAGCGACGTGGTGGGCGACGGCGGACAGCCCCAGCTCCCGGTCCAGCCGTGCCAACGCCTCCCTGACCCCCTTGTCGTTCTCCATAACCTGGCTGAGCACATCTGCCAGCCGCCCCTTCAGCTCGTTGCCGGCTGCGTCCACCCGTGCCCTGGCCTCCAAATCTAGGTTGTCGTACTCCTCGTTGGTCATGTTGCGCCCCTCCAGCTGGGGCAGCATCATCAGGCCCGAGGTGGTGCGCTGCAGCACGTACTCCTTCCCCTGGGCCTCCCTGTCAAGCGCGGCGAACAGCTGGTTGTTCTTCTCCTGGTTGGCCACAATGATGGCGGTCTTCTCCAGGGCGTATTCCTTGCTCTGCAGCGCCTTGGGGATGTCGTGCTTGACCACCGCCAAGAGCTCGCTCAGATCCCGTTCCAGTTCCCGCCCCATGCCCGCCTCCAGGGAGAGGGCGATGGGGCAGTCCGGGTTCTTGAAGTTGTTGACGTAGCACCAGTCGTGGGGAGTCGTCTCGCCGGCCGCCCGCTTCTTGAGCAGCGCCATGATCGACGAGGCCCGCCCGGTTCCCGACTCACCGGCCAGATAGAGGTTGAAGCCGCTCTCCGACATGCCCAGGCCGAATTCTATGGAGCGGAACGCCCGCTCCTGGCCGATGGCCTCCTCCAGCTCTCCCAGCTCCTGCGTGGTGCGGAATTCCAGCAGATTGGGATCGCACCGCCAGCAGAGTTTCTCCGCCGCTACTCTGTGTTCGTCCTGTGCCATTGCCATCCCCCTTTCCCCAACCGTCCATTGTGCTCTTGATGAAATAGTACCATGAAGCGGGAAGCCTGCCCGTTACCGTTACCGCTCCGCTCCCTCCCCACGGTCGCCGGCCGCTGCCGGTTGTTGGAAAAAATGAGCCGCTTTTTACTGACAAGACGTATTCTGTCGTGGGTGTGTGCTAGGCTGGGGATGGCTCATCGGGAGGTGTGTATGGAATCAGGTCTGGCTGTCGTCGATGTGGAGACCAGCGGCCTCTCTCCCCGCGGGGGAGGGAGGGTGATCGAGGTCGCCGCGGTGCTGCTGCGCGAAGGGAAGGTTGTCGGGGAGTTGGAGAGCCTGCTGCGGGTGAACTGTTCCATCCACCCCGCCGCGGCGCGGGTGCATGGCATAGGGTGGGAGATGCTGCGCCACGCGCCGGAGCCGGAGGACGTCTGGCGCCGGTTCCTGTCATTCGTGGGCCGGCGGCCGCTGGTGGCCCACAACGCCCCCTTCGACATGGGGTTCATCCGCCACGAGCTGGCGCTCTTGGGGCTGCCGCTTGCCAACCGGAGTATCTGCACCCTCAGGATGGCGCGCAGGAGGTTTCCGGAGCTGGCCAGCCACCGGCTGGAAGCGCTGGCCCGTCACCTGTTGGGTAGCATACCGGAGGATTGCCGCCTGCACCGGGCCCTGGGGGACGCACGCCTGGCTGCGCGGGTGTGGCTGGCGATGAATGAACCGTAGGGGCGGTCTCTGTGGCGGTCCGGCTTTTTCCGGTGGTGTCAGTCCGCGGCCCTGATGGTTGCGATGGGGAGGAAGAGGTGCATCGATAGGCCGGGGAGGGGGAGAAAGCCGAAGCGGAGGTAGAACTGGCGGGCCGAGTCGTCCTTGGCATCCACAAACAGTCCGATCACTCCGGTCTGGTCGGCAACGAGAGCCGTACGGTGAATGGCTTCCGCCAGCAGGAGCGCGCCGTAACCCTTTCGCTGTTCCCTGCGCGAGACAGCCAGGCGGGCAAGCCTGACCGCGGGCAAGCCGTGGGAGGGGAATTTCGCTGCCAGACCGGGGGGAAGTTGCTCGGCCCGGAGTTCGCAGAGGGTGAGGGTGAAGAAACCGAGAATGACCGGGCCGCCATCGGTGAGCACGAAGGTGCGGGAGATTCCCTTCTGGTCGTGCTGACGGGCGGTGGTCTTCAGGAAGGCGTTCAGTTCCGGGGTGCCGCAATCAAAACCTGCCCGGTCGTGGCTTCTGTTGAGGAGTGCTATTTCCGGCACAGGGTTTCCCGGCGCTGCTTCATGGCATGCTTCAGGTAGTCGTTGGGTTCGGGCGGGTTTTCCATGATGGCGAACAGGGCCTCCGCGGTGGTCGCGGACAGTTGCATCACCCGTTCCCGCTCCAGGATCGCGTCGGCTTTTTCCAGGGCGGACTGGACGATGAACTGGTTCAGCGTCGCGCCGACGGTTCGGGCGGCTTCAGAGATTTTCTCATAGACTTCCGGCGTCATACGGGCCGGAATCCGTTCTACGGCTGCTGTGCGTGTCATGGGTCACCTCCATGGGAGAAGCATACTGGAATGGCGCCAAAATGACAACTTTAGTCTGTTCCGGGAGCGGGTGTGGATCAGGTTGAAGGTTTGAAAAAATTATTAAAATACGTTTTTTGTCAAGGATGGCGTGGTAGGGTGGGAGGCTGTCGGGGGATGAGGGGCGTAGGGGCGAACCTCGCGTGGTCGCCCGGTTTGGGATGATGTGTGGAAGGGTATTACAGGTATTGGGGGAAGGTGGAGAGGAATGGGGAGCGGTATCATCTGTTGGCTTATCATTGTCTGGATGTGGCGGCGGTGGGAATCTTATGGACAAAAAATTATCACTGATATGGGCAAAAACGGGAATGAACGGTGATGGAACGTGGCATCCTCTTATTTTCCATATGCTTGATGTTGCGGCCTGTGCCGATGCGATTCTGGCGCGTGAACCGGATTCCACTCGTATCAGGATTGCGGCGATTCTGGGGTTGGAGTGGGAGATTGCCCGAGCGTGGATTTTGCTTGTGGTCGCTTGTCATGATCTAGGTAAGGCCTGTCCTGGTTTCCAGTGCAAATGGGAAAACATGACGGGGATAGATACGGGTCGGAGTCCAAATACGGATATCAATCACGCATATGTAAGCCAAATCGCTTTGACGGAAATTTTGCTGGAAAAGGGCTGGCCGGATGAACTGGCGGAGTTGGTAGCTGATGCTGTAGGGTGCCACCATGGGAATCGAGCTTCATCAATTAGACTGAATTACTTGTCTGGCGACAGGCGCGCCATTGGTAAGGGTGACTGGACACAAGCGCGCCTTGGGTTGGTTGATGCTGTACTGAATGTTTTCATGCCGGTCCAAAACCCGGTCAAGCAGACTCTTTCCGGTCCCGACTTTATGTTGCTGTCGGGACTGACCAGTTTTGCCGACTGGATCGGCTCCAATGAAGAATGGTTCCCCTTCGGAGGCGCTGAAGAGTGTGGGGATTTACCTGGATGGTTTCAAAAGCGCAGGCACAATGCTGATCTGGCCTTGGACGCAATCGGTTGGGAACCCAGGACACCACTTTCATCAGAGCCAAAGTCATTCCAGCAGGTTTTTGATTTTGTTCCCCGCCCCTTGCAGCAAGCTGTTGCAGATGTATTGGTTGGTTTAAGCGAACCCGCCATTATCCTCGTGGAAGCCCCCATGGGTGAGGGCAAAACCGAGGCAGCCTTCTTCGCGCATCTGGAACTGCAAAGGCGATTCGGTCATCGCGGCTTGTATGTGGCATTGCCGACAAAGGCCACCGGCAATGCCATGTTCAAACGAACCATCAAATTCATACGCAGTCAAGGAACGCATCGAAAACTTGATCTGCAATTGTTGCATGGCGGAACCCTGCTCAATGACACCTTCCAGAACCTGCGCCTTTCAGGTATTCACGATCCGGAAACGGGTGGCGATATACGCGCGGGAGAATGGTTCACAAACAAGAAGCGGGCGCTGCTCTCGGAATACGGTGTGGGAACGGTGGATCAGGCTCTTCTGCCAATTTTGCCGGTGCGCCACAATTTTGTCCGTTTGTGGGGGCTTGCCAATCGTGTGGTGGTATTCGATGAAATCCACGCCTACGACGCCTACACCGGTACTTTGCTGATTCACCTGCTGCGCTGGCTCCTGGCCTTGGGTTCGTCGGTGGTACTTCTCTCCGCAACCCTTCCGCCCTCCATTCGACGGAAGTTGGCGGATGCGGTCTCTGCTGATTTACCCGCTCAAGAAACGCAATATCCGCGCCTTTCCGTGTTCTGTCCCGGCAAAGAAGTGAATCAAATACATTTCGAGGCCGATCCTGGCCGTCGCCTTACTTTGCGTTTGGTAGGGCTACCTTCGGATTTGCCAAGCATCCACAATGCATTGGTAGTGCATCTTGCCGGTGGCGGAATGGGGCTTGCCCTGCTCAATACGGTGCAACGAGCCCAAGACCTGTATCGACTTTTTTCTGAAGGGGAAGCGATGGAGTACGAAGGCCATCGTGTCGGTAAACGCTTGTCAGATGGCACCGAGGTGTTTCTTTTTCATGCCCGTTTTCCGGTTGACCGCCGTCAAAAGCGGGAGGACCAGGTACTGAAGGCCTTTGGGCAGAGTGGATGCCGGGATGAACGAAAGATTCTCATTGCCACCCAGGTAGCGGAACAGAGTCTTGACCTGGACTTTGACCTGATCGCAACCGATTTGGCGCCAATTGACCTCGTGCTCCAGCGAGCGGGGAGATTGTGGAGGCATGCGCGGAGCTTCAGGCCTGTTGAAGAACCTGTTCTTCTCGTTGCGGGGCTGGCGGGAGACGAACCGCCATCATTCGAGAAACCGTTGTGGTGGGGCTCTGTGTATCGTGAAGACCTGCTCTTGAGCACCTGGTGTCTTTTGCATACGAAACAGAATATAACTCTCCCGGACGAGATCGACTCCTTGGTTCAAGCGGTGTACGAAGAACAGGTCGATATCCCCGAGTTCCTGGCAGAACGGATGAATTGCGCGATTTTTGCTGAGGGCAAGGCCATATCCGAGCGCCAACAAGCCAATATGGCTATTATCGGATTCCCGGATGATGCCTCATGGAAGGAGGTCAAATTCGAGAAAGCCGATGAAGACGAGCCAGGATTGCATCGGAGCCTGGTTGCCCAGACCCGATTGGGGGAACCGTCTGTAATGGCGATCCCGATTTTTTCAGCTGACGAATTTGACCCGGCAAAAGAACTCACGTTCGATCTTAGTAAGGATTTTTTTCTGCGAGCCGTAAATCTTTCGCGTAAGGGTGTGGTCAAGAAGCTTCAGAAACGGGGAGTGCCGGAGGGGTGGAAAAAATCGTCCCTCTTGCGCAACTGTTTTCCGCTTGTCCTGGATGCAGAGGGACGATGGACTGAAGATGCAATGGTGCGACTGGATGATGATCTGGGGCTGGTATACCAATCAAAGGAGGCCGAATGAGTCGATTCAACCTGATTGATGAGAAATGGATCCCGGTGAGATTCCCCGACGGAGCTCGTGAAGAATTGGGTATCCGCGATACGTTACTTCGATCCAAGGAAATCGCTGCCATTGAGGATCCTTCACCCCTGGTGGTGGCAGCCTTACACCGCTTTCTGCTTGCAGTCCTGTACCGCGCTCTTGAAGGGCCAACGGACATAGACCAGGCCAAGATCCTGTTTTTGTCAGGGTTGCCTGGTCAAAGAATAACGGCCTACCTGGAAAAGTGGCGTGAGCGGTTCTGGTTGTTTGATGAGAAATATCCGTTTGGGCAAAATCCCAATGTCTCGAGAGATGAGATCGAGCCATGGACCAAGCTCACTGCTGAATACAACGCAACATCAAACAAAGTTCTCTTTGATCATACCAATACGAAAAATCCAGGTGCGAGGGAGCCAAAGGAGTGTGCTCGTTGGCTGCTCTCAACTATGACATTTTCAATTTCTGGCGGTAGAGGCTATTACCCTTCGCCATCACCGAATGCAATGATGTGTATTCCATTGGGTCGTAATTTTCACGAAACGCTTTGTTATTGTCTAGTTCCGTACCCGAATAGGAATGTGATGTCTGGTGATTCGACATTATGGGAACGTGAGCCAAAGGCGCTACCACTGAACACTCCAAAACAGATGGCAACTGGCTATGCAGATCTTTATACATGGCAATCCAGGATGATCCGCCTTGAGGAGCAGCCTACTGGCGAGGTGTCAATGATGAGATTTGTTGCCGGACAGGGCTTTGAGAACCCGTCAAGCACACCTGATCCCATGCACCCATATAAGCTTGAGAAAAACAAAGGAATACTGCCTGTCCAGTTCAGAAAGGATCGTGGAGTATGGAGGGATTTCGACTCGTTACTTCCTGACAGCAGTGAGCTTGCACCGATAACAATTCAGAATGCAGTTAAATTGGCAGGGAAGAATATGAACTATCTGCCAGAATCGGTTTTGATACTTGGTTTAAAATATGAGCCTCCAAATGCAAATTTGGAATTTTGGAGAATGGAGTGTTTATCTCTTCCAAAGGCACTGGCGGGAGACCGGTTCATTCGGACAGATATTCGGCAGTTTCTTGCGGATGCAGAGGAGGCACAAAAGACCCTTTGGACGGCATGCAACTCATTTGCACGAGATTTGATAAGCCGAGGAGACAAAAGGCCGGTAAGCAAGAAGGACATTAGCGACTTTGTGGAACAGATGCCGGTAAGTTCTGTGTACTGGTCCACTCTCGAATCCTGCTTTCACAAGATTCTGAGCGACTACAATCTGGAGCGGGACCCTGAGGATATTCGCTGCCAATGGTTGAAGTTTGTTCGGGACGCGATGAGGACAGCGTGGAAGCAGCACACTTCTTCAGTCTCCACTGGCGATGCCTGGGCTATCCGTGCCCTCGTGAAGGCCGAAAGACCGGTTCTGCGCAAACTGAAGGAGCTTAACGATGAGATTTCGAAACTCGAACCAAGTAAGGAGAAGTTATGAGCGGATTCATTGAATGGCTGGAGGGCTTGAATGAAAAAGATACCAAGGTCCGCGCAGTGCTACGGAGAAGTCTCGCTTTCACCCCCGGATTTCATGTGCCGGCTTACCCCTACATCGAACCTTTTATAAAGAATGAAAGCAACTCTTGGCGGAGGGAAATGTTTTATCTGGTTGCCGGTCTCTGGGCGGCGCATTGGCGAGAGGACCGAAAGGGGCAACCGGAATCTCTCGGGAAGGCGTGTGCAAGGTATCAGGCTGCAAGTGGTTCCACCAGTACCGAAAACCGCTTTATTTCCTTGCTGGATGCCGATACGGACCAGTTGCCACACCGCCTGCGCCAAATGATCGCGCTTCTCAAGGAGCAATCCATCGATTTCGAAGAGCTGTTGACGGGCCTTTTGTACTGGAACGATGAGCAAAAACGAACTCAGAATGGGTGGGGTCGTGATTATTACAGGAACCTGAACAACGAAACGGACACAGTACATCATAACGATAAGGAGATTAGTGAATGAAAACAATTGTCGAGATACATGTCCTGCAGAACTTTGCCCCGTCAAACCTGAACAGAGATGATACCGGGGCTCCCAAAGACGCTCTCTTTGGGGGAACCCGCCGTGCACGTGTTTCCAGCCAATGTCTCAAGCGCTCAGTCCGGGAGTATTTCAAGGATCAAAACAAAGGTTGGGTAGCTGACAGGACGAAACGGGTGGTCTATGCCCTCAAAGAGCGCATATCTCCTGTATTGGAGTCTCAGAAGGACTTTTCAGAAGACAATTTGCTCAAAGCAATCGAAGTTGCTGTCTCAAACCTTGGAAGCAATAAAAAGGTTAAGGTTGATAAAGAGAAAAAATCAGATGTGTTGCTTTTCTTGAGTCCCAAAGAAATTGATGCCCTTGCACAGGTTGTTGCAGAATCATATGCAGATCTTCTTAAAACAAAACTTTCTGATCAGGTAGTCAGAAATCTGAACGATGCCATTGATGGTGAAAACAAATCGCGCTTGAGCGTGGATGTTGCCTTGTTTGGGCGTATGTTGGCCGTAATGCCAGAGAAGAACCAGAATGCCGCTTGCCAGGTTGCCCATGCCATTTCAACCCATGCTGTCGAGCGCGAATTTGATTTCTATACCGCTGTGGACGATCTTAAACCCGAGGATACGGCCGGGGCCGATATGATGGGTACGGTGGAATTTAATTCAGCCTGTTTTTACCGGTATGCAGTGGTTGACTGGGAAAAACTCCTGGTAAATTTGCAGGCTGACGAAGCATTGGCGACCAAGGGTCTCAGGGCTTTTCTGGAAGGTTTTGTCGTTGCTGAGCCAACCGGCAAGCAGAACACCTTTGCCGCCCATAACCCACCTGAGTTTGTTGCGGTCACCGTGCGTCGCAATGCGGCTCCCCGCAACCTGGCCAATGCATTTGAAACGGCAGTCCGCGTGAGAAAGGATGAGTCTCTGACCAGAAAGTCAGCTGAAGGGCTGGCCAATAAGGCCAAGGCGCTGCAGTCTGCCTTTGGTGGTGATGAAAAGACATTTGTTCTTAATCTCGCTGAGGCCACTATCGATGGATTCGGTATCGTGATGCCAACGCTCAATGATCTTCTCGACAAGGCCCTGTTGGCTGTGCAGGAGTGACCTATGCCCACATTATTACTTCGTCTGGTGGGCCCCATGCAGTCGTGGGGTACCACCAGCCGTTTTGACCAACGTGATACCGGGAAGGAACCGAGCAAATCCGGGGTTGTCGGACTTCTGGCCGCTGCCTTGGGAATTGACCGCGAGAACTGGGTGGATCTGGAACCGCTCACCTGTCTGGCCATGGGGGTTCGCCATGACAGGCCGGGCGTGCCCAAGCGCGACTATCAAACAGCGGGATGCGCCTCAACAGATACCATCATCAAGGCAGATGGAACGCAGGCCAAGGGCGGCGGTGTTGTTTCTCAGCGTTTCTACCTTGCCGACGCGGCTTTTCTGGTGGGTTTGGAATGCGATGATAATTGCTTGCTGGAACGGATTCATGTCGCTCTGCATAATCCTTTCTGGACTTTGGCCTTGGGGCGTAAATCATATGTGCCATCCGAGTCTATCTGGATAGTGGATGGAGTACGGGATGCTCCGCTTCTCGAAACGTTAAAACGCTATCCATGGATAGCTTCGAGCCGAAGTCGGGAAGAACCGCCAGAAAGGCTTTTGGTCTCCATTGAGTCTGATGATGGTGCGGGTGTACTCAAGATGGATCAGCCCTTGTCTTCATTCGCCGAACGGCGCTTCGGTGCTCGGTTCGTGCGTTCGGAATGGATTCCTTTTCCTCAGGAGGTGGCCAGTGTTCCTGAGTAGACTGCGCTTGAATTTGCGATGCCGGGAGGCTCGGCGGGATCTTTCCAACCCGTATCAGCTACATTCAACGCTCTGTCGTGCATTCAGTCCGCCAGAGACGAAATGCCCCAAAGGCGAGTTTTTATGGCGTCTAGAGCCGGAAACAGATTCTTCCGGTTATCCGAGAATCATTGTGCAGAGCAGGAATATTCCGGATTGGGGTGGTGTTGGAGTCAATGGCTGGATACAACAGGCCGATCCGGCAATTGATTTGAAGGAACGGCTCAAACTCGATTTATTAAAGGCTGAACAGCGTTTTCGCTTCAGGCTGCGTGCTAATCCCTGCGTAACCAAAAACGGTAAGCGTCTTGGGTTGTTGAAACAGGATGAGCAGGAAAAATGGCTTAAACGAAAAGGGGCTCAGCATGGTTTTTGCTTGCCGGAATTTCTTTCATTCGACTATTACGAATCATCAGAAGATCGGATAGACGTAAGGATTTCACAGGAGCAAATGCTGAGTGACAAGCAACATTCAGATAATTCAATTCGGGTTTTTTCGGTGCTCTACGATGGAATCCTTACTATTACCGAACCGGAGATGTTCAAGATTGCCCTGAAAACTGGCATTGGCCACGGCAAGGTTATGGGTCTTGGGCTTTTGTCAGTGGTCCCAATTTTTTGACTCATCTGAACCGGTCCGGCAAAAGGCTTTGGCTGTTGGTCTGATGCTCGTCCGGTGGGTATGAAATCCTTCTTTGACCTTCCTTTGAAGTATGGGGTCTTTCTGTCGAGTTTTGTTGCTCATCAAGGGCCGTTTAGAGGGGGAAAAGTTGGTGGCTGTTTAATGAATGAAATAGCTCAATTATTTTGAGGAAATAGAGGAAGTGTGTTCCCCGCATGCGCGGGGATGAACCGCAATGGACTACTCCCTATAATGGTGGGTATCTGTGTTCCCCGCATGCGCGGGGATGAACCGTAGCAAAAACGCACCTCGTGGGCCTACTCTGGGTGTTCCCCGCATGCGCGGGGATGAACCGCCCATTGGTCAGGAGACAGCGCCACAGATCGAGTGTTCCCCGCATGCGCGGGGATGAACCTCGGAGACGAAACCGACCACCATCAGGAAGTTCGTGTTCCCCGCATGCGCGGGGATGAACCGAAAGCACTACGTCTGAAATACGGGCTTACTCTGTGTTCCCCGCATGCGCGGGGATGAACCCCCGGCTTTACCCCCAGGCGCGCGGCGATGGTCGTGTTCCCCGCATGCGCGGGGATGAACCCGGACATCATGGAGGCCGAACACCTGCTCAAGGGTGTTCCCCGCATGCGCGGGGATGAACCGGGTGTTATTATTTGGGCTATTTATACGGTACTGTGTTCCCCGCATGCGCGGGGATGAACCGTAAAAACACATCGGCTTTGTAACACGTAACCAGTGTTCCCCGCATGCGCGGGGATGAACCGAACTCGGAAGGAAAACCCAACGGCAGTTTTTAGTGTTCCCCGCATGCGCGGGGATGAACCGTTGCCCACCTGCATGTCCCCGAAAAGTTGAGCGTGTTCCCCGCATGCGCGGGGATGAACCGGACCGATCCAGAGTTGGCGAAATCGGACCATTGTGTTCCCCGCATGCGCGGGGATGAACCGTTGGCGGCGACGATGGCGGCTACCAGTTCAAAGTGTTCCCCGCATGCGCGGGGATGAACCGCGCCTGTAGGTAATAATGATGTATTCATGTAAGTGTTCCCCGCATGCGCGGGGATGAACCGTCCATCCCTGATATCCTACTGTCTGCTACACAGTGTTCCCCGCATGCGCGGGGATGAACCGTCCCGCCCACAGAGCGGCACCAGTCAGTAAATGTGTTCCCCGCATGCGCGGGGATGAACCGAACGCGAGATGGCAGCGCCATTGGCCTTGAGAGTGTTCCCCGCATGCGCGGGGATGAACCGCCAATCCATATAACGAATCGATATAACATGAAGTGTTCCCCGCATGCGCGGGGATGAACCGATTGTTGATAGTCGGCGTTGTCGCAACGTAACGTGTTCCCCGCATGCGCGGGGATGAACCGGTCTTCCACGGCGACACCACCAAGGACGACATGTGTTCCCCGCATGCGCGGGGATGAACCGCTGGGTCAGGACCTGGCCGACCTGATGGACACGTGTTCCCCGCATGCGCGGGGATGAACCGACGCCTGATCATGGAATGAAGCAAGAACCAGAGTGTTCCCCGCATGCGCGGGGATGAACCGGTGTTTTAGTTGGGTTGACTGATCGCGTTTCTGTGTTCCCCGCATGCGCGGGGATGAACCGATCACCCTCACCGGCACCGATCTCTGGACCGAGTGTTCCCCGCATGCGCGGGGATGAACCGGTGGATGTTGCGCTCGGCACGGGTATAGCGAAGTGTTCCCCGCATGCGCGGGGATGAACCGACCAAACAACGTAGAAACCATTGACCGCAAGGGTGTTCCCCGCATGCGCGGGGATGAACCGCGGGTGCTCCGAAAATCGGTCAACCGCTCACCGTGTTCCCCGCATGCGCGGGGATGAACCGTGCTGGAAAACTACGCCCGCCCCATACAGGGGGTGTTCCCCGCATGCGCGGGGATGAAGTACGAATATTTTTTAGTTCCTGGTGTGTCCGTGGGTGTTCCCCGCATGCGCGGGGATGAACCGTCCGCCGCGTGTGTCCGGGGGATGCTGGAGAGGTGTTCCCCGCATGCGCGGGGATGAACCGGTGAGGTTTTCGTGATCAAGCGGTTGCTGGAAGTGTTCCCCGCATGCGCGGGGATGAACCGGTCTTTCAGGCATGATTTGCGCGATTTCAAACGTGTTCCCCGCATGCGCGGGGATGAACCGTCAGGTGCGGCGGCTATCAAATGGGCGTTTGCGTGTTCCCCGCATGCGCGGGGATGAACCGAGGATGTTACGGGCGATCCCATAGCCACATACGTGTTCCCCGCATGCGCGGGGATGAACCGCAGTATTCTCCTACAATGGCGATGATTCGCGAGTGTTCCCCGCATGCGCGGGGATGAACCGCTGTCCTCTCTCGTTGAGAACTCTTCTGTCAGGTGTTCCCCGCATGCGCGGGGATGAACCGGGGTCAACGGCTTAGCCGAGGCACCGTCCTCCGTGTTCCCCGCATGCGCGGGGATGAACCGGTAAATTTAAAGGAGAAATTGCTAGGATTATAGTGTTCCCCGCATGCGCGGGGATGAACCGGATGGCAAACATGGCGACAGCATACGCAGCAGGTGTTCCCCGCATGCGCGGGGATGAACCGACGTTTCCGGAATTGGCACCGAGGCGACCAGGGTGTTCCCCGCATGCGCGGGGATGAACCGGCGGTTTCTTTCTTTCTTTTGGTTAAAGGTTTGTGTTCCCCGCATGCGCGGGGATGAACCGTCGCTTCCAGGGTTCCCCAGGTTGAGCCGGGGGTGTTCCCCGCATGCGCGGGGATGAACCGATGTTGCAGCCGGGCTAGGAATTGACGTTGTTGTGTTCCCCGCATGCGCGGGGATGAACCGCGGGGGCTTGAGAACGAGATGACCAAGGGCCAGTAGGGGCGGCCCCATGTGGCCGCCCCCCATGGGGCCCCTCCCCACATGGCCGCCCGCTGTTCCCCATACGCACTTTTCGAACAAAAACCGGGCACTCACATGGAAACAAAAACCGGGCACCCACATGGGGGTACCCCTACGTATTTTATGTATTCGGAGACGAGAACATGGCCGAACCAATTCTTCCTCCCCTGAAACCGCTCCCCATCAAGGACCGCATCTCGGTGATCTATGTGGAGCGTGGCAACCTGGATATCCTTGACGGGGCGTTCGTGGTGGTGGATGCCACCGGCGTGCGTACCCACATACCCATCGCTACGGTGGCCTGCCTGATGCTGGAACCGGGGGCGCGGGTGTCACATGCGGCCGTTGTGCTGGCGGCGCGGGTAGGGTGCCTGCTGGTCTGGATCGGAGAGGCCGGGGTGCGGTTGTACGCGGCGGGACAACCGGGAGGGGCTCGTTCCGATCGGTTACTGTACCAGGCCAAGCTGGCTCTGGACGATACGGCCCGGCTCAAGGTGGTGCGCAAGATGTACGCCCTGCGCTTCAAGGAGGAACCGCCTGAACGGCGCAGCGTGGAACAGTTGCGCGGAATCGAAGGGGTGCGGGTGCGCAAGATGTACGAACTGCTGGCCCGCCAGTACGGTGTGGAGTGGAAAAACCGTAATTATGATCATAGCGAATGGGGGAGCGGCGACCTGCCCAACCGCTGTCTCTCGTCGGCCACCGCCTGTATTTACGGTATCTGTGAGGCCGCCATTCTGGCGGCGGGGTATGCGCCTGCCGTGGGGTTCATTCACACCGGCAAGCCGCAGTCTTTTGTCTACGATATCGCCGATATCTTCAAGTTCGAGACGGTGGTGCCGGTGGCTTTCCGTGTTGCCGCCAAAAAGCCGCGCAACCCGGAGCGGGAGGTGCGGCTGGCTTGCCGGGATTCGTTCCGCCAGACCAAACTTTTGCAGCGGATTATCCCCACCATTGAGCAGGTGCTGGCCGCTGGTGAAATGGAGCTGCCCAAGGCGCACGAGGAGGCGGTTGCGCCGGCCATACCCAACAAGGAGGGGATCGGGGATGCTGGTCATCGTGGTTGAGAACGTACCGCCCCGCCTGAGGGGACGGCTGGGGCTGTGGCTGGTGGAGGTGCGTGCCGGTGTGTATGTGGGCAAGGTCTCGCGTCGGGTACGGGAGATGATCCGGGACAACCTGGAGCAGGGGGTAGATGAAGGAAGCGCAGTCATGGCATGGAGCAGCAACACCGAGTCGGGGTTTGATTTCCTGACCATGGGCGCCAACCGACGGATTCCGGTTGAGATGGACGGCATCAAGCTGGTATCGTTTCTGCCGGAGGATGCGGCAACGACCTCGTAGGGGCGGCCCCATGTGGCCGCCCTATGTTGTTGCCCCATGTGTCCGCCCTGTCTTTTCGTGTCATCGCGGATATACAAAACCGGGCACCCACACGGAAACAAAAACCGGGCACCCACACGAAGACATAACCGGGCACCCACATGGGGGTGCCCCTACGGGAATGGTAACCTGGAATTGGGATGGGGGGACGAACGCAAGGTTCGCCCCTATGGAGGGGCAATGACCTATAACCCGGATATTCATCATCGTCGTTCCATTCGCCTGAAGAGTTACGATTATTCCTCCATTGGCGCGTATTTTGTTACCGTGTGCGTGCAGGGGCGGGCATGCCTGTTGGGCGAAATCGCCGAGGAGCGCATGCTGTTGAACGACGCGGGGCGGATGGTGGAGGGGTGGTGGTTGAAAATTCCGGACCGGTTCCCGCAAATGGCACTGGAGGGATACGTGGTCATGCCCAATCATTTTCACGGGATCGTCACTATTGTCGTGCCGGAACATAACATGCCTCCGTGTGGGGAAGGGTGCGCCGGATACCCATACGGGGGCAAAACCGGGCACCGGCACGAAGGCAAAACCGGGCACCGACATGGGGGTGCCCCTACGGTGGGGGATGTGATGGATTGGTTCAAGACCATGACGACCAACGCGTATATCAGAGGGGTGAAACAATCGGGGTGGTCCCCGTTCGCCGGCCGTCTGTGGCAGCGCAATTATTACGAACGGATTATCCGCAACGATGCGGAATTAGCCGCCATCCGGGAATACATCGATGCCAATCCCGCGCAATGGCATAACGACGACCAATATCCCCCGTAGGGGCGGCCCCGTGTGGCCGCCCTATGTGGCTATGAGGTCACCCTATGTGTTTGCCCCGTTTTTTCGTATCATCGCGGATATAATAACCGGGTCACCACACGAAGACAAAACCGGGCACCCACATGGGGCAATAACCGGGCACCCACATGGAAACAAAAACCGGGCACCCACATGGGGGTGCCCCTACGGATGGGATTGATCATGAACTTCCTCTTCCACCTCTACCTCTCCGGAAACGACCCGCAGCTTCTGACCGGTAACCTGATGGGGGATTTCGTCAAGGGCAGGATCGGCGACGACTACCCGCCCCGCCTGCGCAACGGCATCGTGCTGCACCGCAGGATCGATTCCTTTGCCCAGAACCATCCCCTGTTCCGGCAGAGCAGACAGCGCATCGATCCCTGTTTTGGCCTCTGGCGCGGCGTGCTGGTGGACATGTTCTACGACCACCTGCTGGCTGACGAGTGGCAGAACTGGTCGCCGGAACCGCTCCAACTGTATCTGGCGCGGGCGCGGGGCATGGTGGAGGCCAACCGCATCCATCTGCCGGAGAGGCTGGCCTCCCTGGTGCCGCTGATCTTCGAAGCCCTGCTCCCCTCCTACGTCGGCCTGGAGGGGGTCGCCCGGGCGCTTGAGCGCATGTCGGCCAGGGTCAGGCGCCCCAACCCGCTGGCAGGGGGCGCGCCTGAACTGGAAAAAAATATCACCGGACTGAGGGATGATTTTCGGGAATTTGTGCCCCAGGTTCAACGGGATGTGTGCCGTTTTCTGGCAGAGTGGTCGTCTGACTACCGTATTTAGTGCTTGACAGGAGTTGTTCACACAAAATGTGGATAACTTTTTAACAACTCTGTGACGGGGTGTGGATAACCTGTTTATCGGTAACCCATCTAACCGTAATACAGTCCCTTTTGTTTTCGCTTCATCGGATTGCACAATTATTGCACAAATCCCCCGCCCTCATCCCGCGACCCCGGTTATGATCCCGGCCCCGCTGGGCAGCTCCAGCTCCAGCCTGCGTATATCCCTCACCCCCGCCTCTGCCAGCATCCTGCTCAGCTCCCCCTGGGAGTAGGATTGCCCCTCGGTCGTGTTGACCAGCATGTTCAGGGAGAAGAGGGCCGGGAAGAGCGGTGCGGTGCGGCTGTCCTCCAGGATGAACTCCTGCACCAGCACCAGCCCCCCCGGCAGGAGCGCCCTGACCCCCTTCTTCAGGATCGCTGCGGCGGAGGCCGGGCCCTCGCCGTGCAGCAGCTGGGATACCCAGAGCACGTCGAAGCCGCCAGCAATGGGGTCGCTGGTGATGTCCCCGGCCTGGAAGCTGATGCGTTCCGCAAGGCCGGCGTTGGCCACCGTCCGCTCGGCAATGGGGCGGGTGCTGGGCAGGTCAAAGACCACCGCCCGCAACTGCGGATTGTGGCGGCAGAAGTGGATGGCGTAGGTGCCGGGGCCGCCCCCCAGGTCCAGGAGCCTCTTCCTGGCTGACAGGTCGATGGCGGGGGTGATCAGCGGGGCGGACTGGTTGGCCATGTTGAACATCCCCATCAGGAAGCTCTCCCTGACGCTGTCGTCCTGGCTGTGGGAGGGGCCGGACCAGGTGGGGCGGCCGTTTCTGACCGCCTGGTCCAGTCTGGTCCAGCCATCCATCAGGTGGTGGTGATGCAGGATGATGTGCCCCAGGTAGCGCTCCGATTTTTTTGAAAGGTAGTCGGCGCTGAAGGGGGTGGCCTCGTAGCGCTCCCCCTGTTTGGCCAGCAGTTCCAGGCCGGCTAGGGCGTCCAGCAGCATGGTGATGCCGCGCAGGTCGCAGTCGGTGGCGCGGCCGATCTCCCCGGCCGTGGCGGGGGCTTCCGCCAGTTTGGTGAACAGGTCCAGCTTGACGCCGGCATGCAGCGCGCAGCTGCTCCAGTATGCTCCGGACAGTTTCAGCAGTTCCCCTGGGGTCATGGTGCTCCTCCTGTGTTGTCTTGTGTGTGCTGTTTCAGCATACATGGTACCATCCGCTGCGCCGCTGTCGATGGATGGGCTATTTCCTTGACAGCGGCGCGGCCGGCTGAATAATATTGGCCGCTGCACGTTCCCACGCCCCGCGAGAGCCGATGAAACCTATCTGCACACGATTCTTCCCCTTCCACTACGGTTGGGTGATCATCGCCACCGGCGCCCTGGTCATCTTCTCCTGTCTGGGACTTGCCCGCTACGCCTACGCCATGCTCCTGCCCGGCATGCAGGCCGCTCTCGGTCTCTCCTACCAGCGCTTGGGTCTGATCGGCACCGCCAACTTCAGCGGCTATCTGGCGGCCGTGCTGGTCACTCCCCGCCTGGCGCGGCGGCTGCGGCCGCGCCCCCTGATCGCCCTGGGGCTGATGCTGATCAGCCTGAGCATGATAGCCATCAGCCGCTGCCACGGCTTTGTCCCCATCCTCTGCCTGTACACCCTGGCCGGGGTCGGCGGCGGCTTTGCCAATATCCCCATGATGGCGCTGGTGACCTTCTGGTTCCGCTCCCCCCTGCGCGGCAGGGCCGCCGGCCTGGTTCTGTGCGGAAACGGCTGCGGGCTGATCTTCTCCGGCGCCCTGATCCCCCTGCTCAACCGCTGCTACGGCGCCGATGGCTGGCGCGTCGGCTGGCTGGTTTTGGGGCTGGTCTCCCTGGCCATCGCCGCCATCGCGGCCCTGTTCTTGCGCAACAGCCCTGCCGGGATGGGGCTGGAGCCGGTGGGCCGCCCCCTGCCTGCCTCCCCCGCGCAGCTGATCCCCCGGGAGCGGGTCGGCGACGGCGCCCTGCTGGTACGCCTCGGCCTGCTTTATCTGCTCTTCGGCGCCACCTTCATGGTCTATGGCACCTTCATCGTCACCTCCATGATCAGGGAGTACGGCTTCAGCGAGGCCAGGGCGGGGCTGTACTGGTCCTGGGTCGGCATGTTCAGCCTCTTCTCCGGGGTCGGGTTCGGAAGCCTGTCCGACCGCATCGGCCGCGGGCCGGGGCTGGGGCTGGTCTTTATCCTGCAGAGCGCGGCCTATCTGCTTGCCGGCCTGCAGCTGGGCCCGGGCGCGCTGTTCCTCTCCATCCTGCTCTACGGCCTGGCGGTGTTTGCCATCCCCGCCATCATGACCGCCGCCGTGGGGGACTACCTGGGGCTCTCCCGGGCAGCCGGTGCCCTGGCCACGGTGACCGTCTTCTTTGCCGCCGGCCAGACCATTGGCCCGGCCGGCGCGGGTCTCCTGGGGGGGGCGTGGGGCGGATTCGCCCCGGCCTACCTGCTCTGCTCTCTCCTGACCGCGGTGGCCGCCCTGCTGGCGCTGCGGCTTCCCCCGCCGCCCGAGGGCTGATCTCCCCTGGGGGCGGCGGCCCCCGTCTTTGTCGGGCGGTGCGGCTGTAACTATGCGACCGGCAAGCGAATGGCCCCGCTCTGCCACGGTGGCCAGCCCCTTTTCCTCTTTACATTCCGGCGCTAATTATTTATTGTTCAACATTACACTTTCGAGCACCCCAGAGCATATCCAAGGATTTCATGGACATCAGCAGACTCCGTAATTTTTCCATCATTGCCCACATTGACCACGGCAAATCAACGCTGGCCGACCGACTGCTGGAGTTTACCGGCGCCCTTTCCCAGCGGGAGATGCAGAACCAGTTCCTCGACAAGATGGACCTGGAGCGTGAACGGGGCATCACCATCAAGGCCCAGACCGTGCGGCTCACCTATCGCGCCGATGACGGCAACGACTATGTGCTCAACCTGATCGACACCCCCGGTCACGTGGACTTCACCTACGAGGTATCCCGCTCCCTGGCCGCCTGCGAGGGGGGGCTCTTGGTGGTTGACGCCTCCCAGGGGGTGGAGGCCCAGACCCTGGCCAACGTCTACCTGGCCCTGGACATCAACCTGGAGGTCTTTCCGGTCCTGAACAAGATCGATCTTCCGGCCGCTGACCCGGAGCGGGTCATTCAGGAGATCGAGGAGATCATCGGCATCGATGCCCATGACGCCGTCCTGGCCAGCGCCAAGGAGGGGATCGGCACCCACGAGATCCTGGAGGAGATCGTCAAGAAGATCCCGCCCCCTAAAGGCGATGCGTCGGCTCCGCTAAGAGCGCTTCTGTTCGACTCCTGGTACGACCAGTACCAGGGGGTGATCATCCTGGTGCGCATCTTCGACGGCACCCTCAAAAAGGGGGACCGCATCCAGCTCATGGCCACCAGGAGCTCCTTCGAGGCGCTCAAGGTGGGCGTGTTCGCCCCCACCATGGTGGAGACTCAGCAGTTGGCTGCCGGCGAGGTCGGTTTCGTCATCGCCGGCATCAAGGAAGTGGCCGACGCCAAGGTGGGTGATACGGTCACCCTGCAGCACCGCCCCTGTTCCTCCGCCCTGGAGGGGTTCAAGGAGGTTAAGCCGATGGTCTTCTCCGGCCTGTACCCCATCGACACCGTCCAGTACGAGCAGCTGCGTGATGCCCTGGCCAAGCTCAAGCTGAACGATTCCTCCTTCTCCTATGACCCGGAGACCTCCCTGGCCCTGGGCTTCGGCTTCCGCTGCGGCTTCCTGGGTCTGTTGCACATGGAGATCATCCAGGAGCGCCTGGAGCGGGAGTTCGGCCTGGACCTGATCACCACCGCGCCCACGGTTGTCTACCGCGTCCACCGGGTCACCGGCGAGGTGCAGAGCATCGAGAGTGCCAACCAGATGCCCGAGCTGCAGCATGTGGAGTACCTGGAGGAGCCCTTCATCCTGGCCCACATCCATGTGCCCAACGAGTTCGTGGGCGGGGTGCTGGCCCTGTGCGAGGACAAGCGCGGCGTGCAGCGGGAGATCAAGTACCTGACCCAGAACCGGGTCATGATCATCTACGAGTTGCCGCTGAACGAGATCGTGCTGGACTTCTACGACCGCCTCAAGTCCATCACCAAGGGGTATGCCTCCCTGGATTACGAGCACCTGGACTACCGCAAGAGCGACCTAGTGCGCATGAACGTCATGATCAACGGCGAGGTGGTTGATGCCCTCTCCTTAATCCTGCACCGGGACAAGGCCTACTACCGCGGACGGGACCTGGTCTCCAAGATGAAGGAGCTGATACCGCGCCAGATGTTCGAGGTTGCCATCCAGGCGGCCATCGGCAACAAGATCATCGCCCGCGAAACGGTCAAGGCCATGCGCAAGGACGTGCTGGCCAAGTGCTATGGCGGCGACATCACCCGCAAGCGCAAGCTTTTGGAGAAGCAGAAGGAAGGCAAGAAGCGCATGAAGAACGTGGGCAACGTGGAACTGCCCCAGGACGCCTTTCTGGCGATTCTCAAAGTGGAGTAGCGGGTCACAGCCAAAGAAAACAGTCAGGCGATTTGCGCATAGCTCGCGCGCCTCCGCCCCAAGAGGAAGCAACATGCAAGAAAAAGTGGAAGCAGCTCAGAACGCTACCGTTCGGGAGGCTGAACAGGTCGTGAAAAAGAAGAGTATCGTCCGCGAATATGCCGAGTCCATCATCATCGCCCTGCTCCTGGCGCTGGTCATCCGCACCTATCTGGTGCAGGCCTTCAAGATCCCCTCCGGCTCCATGGAGGACACCTTGGCCATCGGCGACCATCTGCTGGTGAGCAAGTTCATCTACGGCACCAAGATTCCCTTCACCGATTCCCAGATCATCAAGGTTCGCGACCCCCGCCAGGGGGACGTGATCGTGTTCGAGTATCCCGAAGATCCCAGCAAGGACTTCATCAAGCGGGTGGTCGGCACCCCGGGTGACGTTGTGGAGGGGAGGGACAAGAAGGTCTACGTGAACGGCAGGCTCTACCGGAACCCCCACGAGGTCCACAAGGAGCGGGAGATCATCCCCAAGGAGATGAACCCCCGGGACAGCTTCGGCCCGGTGACCGTGCCGGCCAACTCCTATTTCGTCATGGGGGACAACCGCGACCGCTCCTACGACAGCCGCTTCTGGGGTTTCGTTTCCCGCGACAAGATCAAGGGGCTGGCCTTCATCAAGTACTGGTCCTGGGACCGGGAGACGTTCCGGCCGCGCATGGGCAGCATTGGCACGCTGATCGACTGATCGCGGCAAGCCGGGCAGGGGACCCGCTCCCTTCCGCCTTGGTATGCGCCGCGAGTTCAACCTGAAAACGCGCTTCAGGTTCCCGCGTTTTGGGTTCAGATACACTTATAATTACATTGAATGGAGAAGATAATGGAGACTCTGGGTAGCTGGAAACGCACACAGTACTGCGGCGAACTGACCGGCCGGCATATCGGCCAGGAGGTGATTCTGATGGGGTGGGCCCTGCGCCGCCGCGACCATGGCGGGCTGATCTTCATCGACCTGCGCGACCGCGAGGGGATCGCCCAGGTCGTCTTCGACCCCGAGGTCAATGGTCAGGCCCACGCCATTGCCGAGACCGTGCGCAGCGAGTTTGTCCTGGCAATCAAGGGAGAGGTGATTCCCCGCCCCGCGGGAACGGTCAACCCCAACATGAAGACCGGCGAGGTGGAGATCAGGGTCAGCGAATGCAAGCTGCTCAGCCGCTCCAAGGCGCTCCCCTTCATGCTGGACGAGTTCAGCGAGGTCAACGAGAACATCCGCCTCAAGCACCGCTACCTTGACCTGCGCCGGCCGCAGCTGCAGCAGAATCTGATCCTGCGCTCAAAGGTTTCCCAGCTCACCCGCAGCTACCTGACCGACAACGGCTTTCTGGAGATGGAGACCCCCTTCCTGACCAAGTCCACCCCCGAGGGGGCCCGGGACTTCCTGGTGCCGTCGCGCATCAACCAGGGCTCTTTCTACGCGCTGCCCCAGTCTCCCCAGATCTTCAAGCAGATCCTAATGATCTCCGGCTTCGACCGCTACTTCCAGGTGGTGCGCTGCTTCCGTGACGAGGACCTGCGCGCCGACCGCCAGCCGGAGTTCACCCAGATCGACTGCGAGATGTCCTTCATCGACCGCGAGGACATCATCGCCGTGATGGAGGGGCTGATCGCCACCGTGTTCAAGCAGGCCAAGGGGGTGGATGTGCAGCTCCCCATCCAGCACATCACCTATGACGAGGCCATCCGCCGCTTCGGTGTGGACAACCCCGATCTCCGCTTCGGCATGGAGCTGTGCCAGTTGACCGACATCGTCAAGGGGTCCGGTTTCAAGGTCTTCGCCGATACCGCCGCCAAGGGGGGGATCGTCAAGGGGATCAACGCCAAGGGGTGCGCCCGCTTCTCCCGCAAGGAGATCGACGACCTGACCGAATTCGTCAGGATCTACGGCGCCAAGGGGCTGGCCTATGTCAAGATCGAGAACAATGAGTGGCGTTCCCCCATCGCCAAGTTCTTCACTCCGGAGGAGATCGGCGCCATGAACGAGGCTTTCGGCGCCGAGGAGGGGGACCTGCTCTTCTTCGTGGCCGACAAGCCCAAGGTGGTCAACGATTCCCTGGGCAAGCTGCGCAACCACTTGGCCTCCCTGCTCAAACTGACCAGCAATGACGACTACCGCTTTGTCTGGGTGACCGAGTTCCCCCTCCTGGAGTGGGACGACGAGGATAAGCGCTGGGCAGCAGTGCACCATCCCTTCACCGCCCCCATGGACGAGGACCTGCCGCTCCTGGAGAGCGACCCGGGGCGCTGCCGCGCCAAGGCCTACGATCTGGTGCTGAACGGCAACGAGATCGGCGGCGGCTCCATCAGGATCCACCAGGAGCAGGTCCAGTCGCGCATGTTCGAGCTTCTGGGCATGTCCGACGAATCCGCGCGCTCCAAGTTCGGCTTCCTGCTGGATGCCCTGGAGTTCGGCACCCCCCCCCATGGCGGCATCGCCTTTGGCCTGGACCGCCTGATCATGCTGATGACCGGCAGCGAATCCATCCGCGACGTGATCGCCTTCCCCAAGACCCAGAAGGGAGCCTGCCTGATGTCCGAGGCGCCTTCGCGGGTGGAGACCAAGCAGTTGCGCGAACTGGGGATCAGGCTGGCGGAAAAGCAGGTCTAGGCCGCAATTCCATGAGCCGCCGGCCCCTCGCCATAGCGCTCCTGGTCGGCTCCCTGCTGGTCTCCTGCGCTGCACCGGCGCCCACCTGGCGCACCCAGGCGGCCTCCATGGTCAACGAACTGGATCAGCAGAAAGCCCAGCGTCTCATGCCCCAGGAGTACCAGAGCCTGCTGGAAACCTTCGAACATGGCGAGGCGGTGTTCTATGTCCGCAGGAAGGACAACGAGGCCGACGCTTATTACCTGCTGGTTCTCCAGAAGGGTGCGGTCCTGCGGGAAAACCTGCGCCTGCTGAAGGAACGCCTGCTGGCCGAGGAGCGTAAACGGGCCGCCGAAGAGGCGGCCCGCCTTGAAGAGGAGCGTCTGGCGCGGGAGGCTGCCGAGGCGGTTGAGCGGCAGCGCCGGCAGGAGCAACTCAAGGCGGCGGCGGAGGCGCGGGCGGCCCAGGCCGCCAGGACGCACACCCAGGTGCGGGAGCGGGAACTGTCGCCCCCCCAGCCGTCGGCCTACACGGTGCGTCGCGGCGAAACCCTTCCCCAGATCGCAGCCCGTCCCGAAATCTACGCCGATGCGTCGCTCTGGCCCCTGCTCTACCGTGCCAACCGTGACCAGATCCGCGACCCCAAACGTCTCTGGCCCGGCCAGGTACTCAGGATCCCCCGCCGCTTCTCCCGTGACGAGGCCCTGGAGGCCAAGCGCTTTTCCTCTAGGCACTGATACGGTTCCCTCACCCTTTACCCCTTACCCCCCCCCGCCATTGGTCCGTCTCGTCCCTATTGACTGCCCTCTCATCTCTGCCGTTTCTCTCTGCTATCCCCCGTGGTCTGCCGGTGTGACTGCCGGTTCATGCCGGGCCGACGCCGGCCTGCCGTTGTGGGCGTTGCACTGGATGTTACGCCCGGGTGTAAATCTATAACTAACCGTCATTGCACGTTAATTCAGGTTTTTTGCGAACAGGTGCCATTTTGGGGCGAACTGTGTAAAAAACAAACACAGGCGGGTAATTCTATTCTTGCCATCCATGGGTTGTTGGTTTATAGTGAGTCGTTCGATTTTACCTAATCTAGGAGGAAACAGTATGTCGCGTAAAAAGATTGCACTTATCGGCGGTGGACAAATCGGTGGCGTTCTTGCTCAGCTCTGCGCTCTGCGTGAGCTCGGCGATGTTGTTCTCTTTGACGTTGTTGAAGGCCTTCCCCAAGGCAAGACCCTGGATATCTCCGAGGCAGCGCCGGTGGACAATTTCGACGTCTGCCTGAAGGGCGCCAACTCCTATGAAGAAATCGCCGGTTCCAACGTGATCATCATCACCGCCGGTCTGCCCCGCAAACCGGGCATGAGCCGCGACGACCTGATCGCCACCAACTCCAAAATCATGACGTCGGTTGCCGAAGGCATCAAGAAGCATGCTCCCGACGCATTCATCATCTGCATCTCCAACCCGCTGGACGCCATGGTTACCCTCTGTCAGAAAGTCACCGGCTTTCCCAAAAACCGCGTCATGGGTATGGCCGGCGTGCTGGATTCGGCCCGCTTCGCCGCCTTCATCGCCTGGGAGCTGGGTGTTTCCGTGAAGGATGTCACCGCCATGGTCATGGGCGGCCACGGCGACGACATGGTGCCTCTGATCCGTTATGCCAACGTGTTCGGTATCCCGGTCATGGCTCTGCTTGAGAAGAAATACGGCAGCGCCACCAAGGCCAAGGAAGTCATGGACGCCATGGTCAAGCGCACCGCCGGCGCCGGCGGCGAAGTTGTCGGCCTGCTCAAGACCGGTTCCGCATTCTACTCCCCGGCTTCTTCGGCCATCTGCATGGCAGAAGCGATCCTGCGCGACCAGAAACGCGTCCTGCCGGTGTGCGCACTGCTGGAAGGCGAGTATGGCGTCGACGGCTACTATGTCGGCGTTCCCTGTATCCTCGGTGCCAATGGTGTAGAGAAGATCGTTGAAATCGATCTGGACGAGACCGAGCAGGCCCTGTTCAACAGCTCCGTTTCCCACGTAAAAGAGCTGGTTGACAGCCTGAAGTAATCCCGTTGTTCCCGGCGTCGCGGTGGTGGCAATCGCTCTGCCACCGCGACGCAATTCTCGATGAACATCAGTAGAAACGCAACGACCGCCCCCCGTCCCATTCACACAAGGATTCAGAAACCCGAAGAGTTGTAGTCGCTTGCGAGGGAAGTTCCGTCTTCTCCCCGTAACCGGGTATCTGTGTCCAACGAGCCCAACGCCGGCAAGTGGAGCAGCCTAGATGGTGAACGTACCGCCCAGAATCGAAATTAACCACGCGTACTGCAAGGGGTGTCATATCTGCGTCGAGTTCTGCCCCACCAAGGTGCTGGAGATGAGGGGAATAGTTGTCGCGGTCAAAAAACCGGAAGCATGCATCGCCTGCATGCAGTGTGAATTGCGCTGTCCAGACTTTGCCATCAAAGTCATCGTGGATACGAACACGGGGAGGAACTGAGCGGTGGCGAAACGAGTTGCATTCCTTCAGGGTAATGAGGCCGCCGCCTTCGGTGCGCTCTATGCCGGTTGCGATTTCTTTGCCGGCTACCCCATAACCCCTGCCACCGAAGTCTCAGAGGTTCTCTCCGTCGAGCTTCCCAAGGTGGGGGGCAAGTTTATCCAGATGGAAGACGAGATCGGCGCCATGGCCGCCTGTCTGGGGGCGGCGCTGACCGGCTCCAAGGTGCTGACCGCCACCTCCGGCCCCGGCTTTTCCCTGAAGCAGGAGTTGATCGGCTATGGCTGCATCGCCGAGATCCCCTGCGTGATCATCGATGTCATGCGCGGCGGTCCCTCCACCGGTATGCCCACGGGCCCCAGTCAGTCCGATATCATGGCCGCCCGCTGGGGCACCCACGGCGACCATCCCGCCATCTGTCTTGTGCCGGCCTCGGTGCAGGAACTGTTCGAGGAGACGGTGCGCGCCTTCAACCTGGCTGAAACGTACCGCACCCCGGTGATCGTCCTGCCGGACGAGATCATCGCCCACATGCGCGAGCGCATCGTTATTCCCGATGCGGGTGAGCTGGAGGTGATCGACCGCAGGCTCCCTTCCGTTCCTCCCGAAGAGTACAAGCCCTACGACACCAGTTTCGGCGATGTGCCCCCCCTGGCCTCATTCGGTTCCGGCTACCGTTTCCACGTGACCGGTCTGAACAAGATGCAGGACGGCTTTCCCACCACCAAACCTTCCCTGGTCCAGGCCGAGCAGGAACGCCAGATGCGCAAGGTCAATGCCAATGTGGACGACATCGTCACCTACGAGGAGTACCTGCTGGAGGATGCGGAAATCGCCGTCGTTGCCTTCGGGTCCACCTCCCGCTCGGTGCGCTACGCCATCAACGTAGCCCGCGAGCAGGGGATCAGGGCCGGCATGTTCCGCATCAGGACGATCTGGCCCTTTCCCGACCGGCAGATCAGGGAACTTTCCACCAGGGTCAGGGCGATCATCACCCCGGAGATGAATCTGGGCATGTGCACCCAGGAGGTCCAGCGCTGCGTCGAGGGGAGGGTGCCGGTGCAGGGGCTCTTCCGCGTGGACGGTGAACCGATCAACCCCGACCAGATACTCGAAAGCCTTAAAAAGGTTCTCTAAACCATGGCATTTGATTACGAAAAATATCTCCGTCCCGAAAAGCTGCCCCATATCTGGTGCCCCGGCTGCGGCCACGGCATCGTCATGAAGGGGCTGATCCGCGCCATGGATGCGCTGCAACTGGACAAGAACAGTACCGCCATCGTCTCCGGCATCGGCTGCGCCTCGCGCCTGCCCGGTTACATGGACTGCTGCACCCTGCACACCGCCCATGGCCGCGCCCCCGCCTTCGCCACCGGCATCAAGCTGGCCAAGCCGGAGATGAACGTGATCCTGGTGGCCGGGGACGGCGACATGGTCGCCATCGGCGGCAATCACTTTATCCATGCCTGTCGCCGGAACATCGACATGACCTGCATCATCATGAATAACTATGTGTACGGCATGACCGGCGGCCAGTTCTCGCCCACCACCCCCACCGGCCAGAAAGCCTCCACCACCCCCTACGGAAATCCGGATCCGACCTTCGATATCGCCAAGCTGGCCATCGGCGCCGGTGCGACCTTTGTTGCCCGGGGCACCTCCTACCATGCCAATCAGCTGGGCGGCCTGATTTCCCAAGCCATCAGCCACAAGGGGTTCTCGGTGGTGGAGGTCCTTGACGATTGCCCCACCACCTATGGACGGCGCAACAAGTTCCGGTCGGTGATCCAGATGATGACGCGCCACAAGGAAAACTGCGTGCCGATCAAGGCGGCCCAGGTGATGTCGCCCGAACAGCTTCAGGGTAAGGTGCTCACCGGGATCCTCCACAAGGAGGAGCGGCCGGAGTACTGCGACGAATATGCCAGAATCATTAGGCTTGCCCAGGGCGCGGTCAGGTAGCCGCGCCGACAAGGGAGAACAACGGATGTCCAGATACGAACTCAGGTTTTCCGGTGCAGGCGGACAGGGGTTGATTACCGCCGGCATCATCATGGCCAAGGCCGCCTCCATCTATGAGGGGAAGCAGGCCGTGCAGTCCCAGAGCTACGGCCCCGAGGCCCGTGGTGGCGCCGCCAAGTCCGAGGTGATCATCTCCGGAGACTCCATCGATTACCCCAAGGTGACCCAGTGCGACGCACTGCTGGCCCTGACCCAGAAGGCCTGCGACAGGTATGCCGCCGAAATCAAGGATGGGGGGATCCTGCTGGTGGATTCCGACCTGGTCAAGAACCTGCCCGAGGGGAATTACCGCAAGATCGCCCTGCCGATACTGAACATCGCCCGCTCGGACGTTGGTCGCGCCATTGTCGCCAACATCGTTGCCCTGGGGGCCATGGTGGCCATAACCGGCGTGGTCTCCCGGGAGAACGTGGAGAAGGCGGTGCTCTCCAGTCTGCCCGAGCCGTTCCTGGAGCTGAACAGGAAAGCCTTCAACAAGGGGTTTGATCGGGCCAGGGAGGCCTACGAGGAAACCACCCATTAGGGCTTGCGCCGCAGTCTTTTGTTCGTGGGAGGGGAGGGCCAGGCCGGCTCTCCCCTCTTTTTTCGTGCTTCCGCGCGGGGGTGGCGCTCAGTCCCGGGCAACGACGAAGCAACCCGGGAAGCGTCTGCCACGGTGCTGCTGCTGGCTGGCCAGGGCTGTTTTCAGCGAAGCGTACCGCCCCACGCGCACCCGAAAGAACCTGGTGCCGGACACCAGCCCCTCCCGCACATCCGCCTCGCTGAAGTCCCGCCGCAGCTCCCGCGCCAGCCGGTCCGCGTTGTCCCTGCTCCTGAAGGCCCCCACCTGAAGAGTAAAGTCGCCGCGGTCGTAGCTCTCCGGGTCGCGATAGGTCGGGGCGCCGTTGCGGTCGAGACTCCGGTAGCCCAGCGCCGTTACCCTGACCGGAGCAAGCCCCTCCCGCAGCATGCCCAGCTTCTCCGCCGCCGCCTCGGAGAGGTCGATGATGCGGTCGCCCACAAAGGGGCCGCGGTCGTTGATCCTGACCTCCACCTCCCTGTTGCTGCGTTTGTGGCGCACCCTGACATAGACCCCCAGGGGCAGGGTCTTGTGGGCGGCGGTCATGGCGTTCATGTCGAACGGTTCGCCGCTGCTGGTGGCGCGGCCGTGGAAGTCGGCGCCGTAGCTGCTGGCGGTGCCTTCCTGCTGGAAGCCTTTGTGGCTGGCCAGCGGTTCGTAGCGGATTCCGTTTATGCTGTAGGGACGCTCCCCCCGTTTGTAGGGAGGCGAAGGCGCCTGCTCCGTCCGCTGCCGGCCGGCGCAGGCCGCCAGCAGTGGAATCAGCAGGCAGGTGAGCGCACCCGCCAGGCGGAGACGCGGATGACGTGGTGTATCCATGGTTCCTGTTCTCCTTCCCCGTTTTCCGGCAGTGACCTGCCCTCGCGCGAAAACGGTGTTCAATGATCCCCGCGGGCCCGGCGGTCTGGTTGCATCCGCCGAATGCAGGTTGATTTTCCGTGCCTTGAGCGGGTATACTGCCCGACTGACAGTCGTCCCGCTATCGTCATGGCAGCGGGGCGGTTCCCGAAAACGCCACCGGAGAAGCGATGAGCCGCGCCATAGCCGCTGACAAGCGTGAAGATGATTCCCAGTTCGACAGCACCCTGAGACCCAAATCCCTGGACGATTACATCGGCCAGGAGAAGATAAAGGGTAACCTGCGCCTGTTCATCGAGGCTGCCCGGGGGAGGGGAGAGGCGCTGGACCATGTGCTGCTCTACGGCCCCCCCGGCCTGGGAAAGACGACCCTGGCCAACATAGTTGCCTGCGAGATGGGTGTCAACCTCAAGTCCACATCCGGGCCGGTCATCGAGCGTCCCGGCGACCTGGCCGCCATCCTGACCAACCTGGAACCGCACGACGTCCTGTTCATCGACGAGATTCACCGCCTCTCCCATGTGGTGGAGGAGATCCTCTACCCGGCCATGGAGGACTTCCAGCTGGATATCATCATCGGCCAGGGCCCCAGCGCGCGCTCCATCAAGCTGGACCTGCCCCGCTTTACCCTGGTGGGGGCAACCACCAGGGCCGGCCTGCTTTCCTCGCCGCTGCGCGACCGCTTCGGCGTCATCTCGCGCATGGACTTCTACACCCATGACGAGCTGGCCACCATCATCACCCGCTCCTCCCGCATCCTGGGCATGGAGATCGAACCCAGGGGGGCCGACGAACTCTCCCGCCGCAGCCGCGGTACGCCGCGCATCGCCAACCGCCTGTTGCGCCGGGTGCGCGATTTTGCCCAGGTACGCGCCGACGGTGTCATCACCCGTCAGGTGGTCAAGGAAACCCTGGCCCTGCTGGAGATAGACGAGATGGGCTTCGACCACATGGACCGCATGATCCTCCTGACCATCATCGACAAGTTCTCCGGCGGCCCGGTGGGGCTGGACACCATCGCCGCCGCCATCAGCGAGGAGAGCGACACCATCGAGGACGTGTACGAGCCGTACATGATCCAGAACGGGTTCCTCAACCGCACCCCCCGCGGACGGGTGGCCACCCTTGCCGCCTACGAGCACTTTGGCCGCTCCGTTCCCGCCGCCCCCCAGGCGGCCCTGTTGTGACCATGCAGCAGATCCTCGAATTTCCGGTGTCATCCTCCTGCACCTTCGACAGCTTCGTCGTCTGCGACGGCAATGCCGCGGCGGTGCGCTTTGCCCGGCGCATAACCGACGAATCCGAGCCCGAGCGGCTGCTCTACCTGCACGGCCCCCCCGGTTCGGGCAAGACACACCTGCTCCGGGCCATCGCCCTGGAACTGGCCGGCGGCAACCCCGACCAGGCACCCTACCTCTCCTGCCGGGACGTGCGTTCGGCGCGCTCCCTGGTGGACCGCTTCCATGGCGCGCAAGGGCTGGTGGTGGATGACCTGCAGTTGCTGCCCGATAGCCAGGACCTGCGGGCAGCGCTGTGGCAGCTGTTCAACGATTTTCACGAGGCCGGCCGTGCGGTGGTCCTGGCCGGGCTGCACCCGCCGCGCATGCTGCCGCATCTGGACGATCACCTGGTGTCGCGCCTCTTGTGGGGACTGGTGGCCCGGGTTGACGCCTCCGACGACCTTTCTCGGCGCATGATCCTGAAGAAGATCGCCGATGACCGCCAGGTGCGCGTTCCCGATGACGTGGTGGAGTACATCATGGTCACCACCAGCCGCGAGGTAGGCGAGCTGATCGGTTTCTTCGAGACCATCTACCGCTTTTCCCTGGCCCACAAGCGCAGGATCACCCTGGCGCTGGCCAGGGAGGCTCGCGAATGTGTTGCCTCGGGAGCCTCCTGACATGGGTCCGTTTCACAATCGTCTCAAGACCCCGGAAGAGATCGAGCTGGAGCGGAAGCGGGAGGAGCTGTCCCGCCTGCAGCGCCAACAGACTGAGCTGGAGCAGGAGTTTGCCGGCCTGAAGGGCGGGATTCGCCGCTTCGAGCAGGAGTACGAGCGGCTGCTGGGGAGCCGTATCGCTCAGCTGGAAGAGCTGGAGTGGCAACTGAAGGGGCTTCTGGAGCCGGACGGCCGCATCCAGGATTGCGACGCAGCTTCCCCTGAGGAGACCATTGCCCCTTTCCGGAATCGCACCGACCTGCTGGATGAGGATGAGAGCCCGGCCGGGGAGGGGCCACGCAAGAGCCTGAAGAGTCTCTACCGCGAGGTGGCCAAGGCCATTCATCCCGATCTGGCCTCTGACGAGGAGGATCGCCTGCGGCGCCAGGAGCTGATGACCATCGCCAATCAAGCCTACGGTGCGGGAGATCGCGTGGCCCTGGAGGAGATCTTAAGCGACTGGGAGCTGGAGCCGGAATCTTCGGTGGCCGTTGACGTGGCCCTTGAACTGGTGCGCATGATCCGCCTGATCGCTCGCGTCAGGCAGAACATCCATGCCCTGGTGCGCCAGATCGAGGAACTGAAGTCGACCGATATCTTCGGTTTCAAGCTGCGGGTGGAACAGGCCCGGGCCGACGGCATCGACCTGATGGCGGAGATGGCGGAACGGGTCGAGCAGGACATCGCCCGTACCGGCTATCGGCTGGAGGCGCTGCGGGGGGACGGCCATGCCGCGTCCCGTCCGGAGGCTGTTCAGCTGCTGACGCGCCTGCTGCGCTTTCCCGCCGACCGTGCCTGCGGGATGCTCTACGAGAGGAGCGCCGGTTCGGTGGATTACCGGGACTGGCAGCGTCTGGGCTCCGCCCGCGGTGTGCGGGAGGTGCTCGTGGACAGGGCGGTGCGTCTGGATGTGAAGGGAGCGGGGCAGGCGGGGCTGCACTTTCTGGGCGATCTGCGGCCGGACGACCTGCAGGCGCTGTACCTGTACGACGTGGATGACGGTTGCCTGCGGCATCTGACCCACTTTTCCGGTCTCAGCGAACTGTATCTCTCCAACACCAGGGTCAGCGACGAGGGTCTCGCCCTGTTGGCCGGGCTCTCCGGACTGCGCCGACTCTCCATCTATCACACCGCCATCGGCGATGGGGGGCTGGGCAATCTTGCCGGTCTCAAGGGGCTCAAGTGGCTGACCTGCAGCGGAACCTGCATCACGCCGGAGGGGCTGGAACGCTTCCGAACTCTGGTGCCGGGGTGCAAGGCGGTCAACTTCCAGTGGCGTCATGGGTCCTGACCGACAGCGCTACTGCCGTGGACACTGAATCGGCTACAGAACAGGGGGTACCCCGGCGTCGGCCGGCGTACCCCCTTTTTTTGTCTCTCCACTGTTTTGACGTCATGGTCCGATAACGCGCAGCTGAACCGTTGCCCGCGGGGGAAACAGGCGTGTGCGTTGCCGGAGCGTGTCGACTATGACTTGTCTCCCGATGTGGGCGTTGCTGAAGATGAGGGGGATGCTTCTCCTCCTTTGAAGTGCTGAGGTGCCGGTAGTTCGGATTTCTTCAGCGTCGTGCCGACCAGGGTCACCCGGTCCCCCACCTTCAGGCCCTCGGTGGTGTCGCTGGTTATGGTGGTTATCTTTCCCGCGCTGGTGATGGACTGCAGGGTGACTTTGTTCTGGTTGATGCTGACAATGACCGCTTCTTCCGGCTGGGCCGTTTGGATGGAGTCCGGCGTGAGCGCGGGCGCTTCGCTGGCCGGGCAGGGCGCGGCGAAGCCGAGCAGGACGGCGCAGAGCAGTGCCGCCTTGGAAATGAATCTGGTTCTCATGGGTATCCTCCTGTGATAGGTGTCTCTGGTTGGTTGTCGCCAGGTACAAAACAGCGCGTGGAGAGTGGCGGGGGCGGGAAACCGGTTTAGCCCCCGGGTGAAGCTGGTGACGTTTGTAGCAGATGGGGGGGCTGGGGACAATCGGTCAAGAGGCTATTTCTGGCCGGCGTTGGAGGTACGACGTAAGGTGGAGAAAGGGTGTGAACGGTATTCCGGGTCAAGGGCCCCGGTTGGCGCTGATCTGGCGGAAGGCGCCGTCAGTGTGTGGTGCGGGTCAGGAGACCGGGTCGGCCATCAGCTTGATTCCCAGGGGAACCAGCTGGGTCCGGCGGGCCATATTCGTTTTCTTGAAGATGTTGTTGATGTGGGTTTTGACCGTCTGTTCGCTGATGTACAACCGGGCAGCGATTTCCCTGTTGGTCAACCCTTGGGAAACACTGATCACCACTTCACGCTCCTTGTTGCTCAGGTTCCCTTCCGTGACGCAATCCCGGTTGTTTTCGGCGAAGGTGACCAGTGCCCTGATCTTGCAGTTGTCAATCCATATCTGCCCCTGGGCAATGGCATGGAACGCCTTCATGAGCAGGGGGATGTCGGCGTCGGTGGTCATGATGCCGTCCACCTTGCTGGTGACGAGCAGGGAAGAGATGGTGTCCTCGCTGAGACCGTAATCCAGGAGGACGGTTTTCGCCCCGCAGAGGGAGGCGGGGCGTTGCTGTCTGATGGTGTGCGCGTCGCAGATGATGAAATCAGGTTCCCCTGTTTCACCTCCCGAATCGGGATGCACCAAGGCGACTTCCGCTACGTCCCGCTCTTTAAGCAACTGCTCCCGCAGGGCCTGGGCCAGCAGGGTGCTGCCGATATGGATGGCTATCTTCATGTACTTCCTGTTTGTGTGCGACGGCGAGAGGCCAGCTGAGCGTCGCTCCTGCGCCGCCTGTTGCTATCGTTGATAAAAAACTATCATCAAATTTTAATAAACATACGGTGTCGTTTCTAGCAGATTTCCCGCCTGAACGCAACAGTGTCGCACCGGGAAGCTTTTTAACCCGTAATGCGTTCACCGCCTGCGGCAGAGCGCACGCCCCTCCCGGATCTCCACGACGGTCAGGGCCTGCTCCAGGTTGACGTCGGCGGCTGTTCCCGGGAACTGGGCCTGGATGTAGTTCCGCGACAGCCCCCTGACGGTGCGGCTGACAGGGTCGAACTGCTGTCCCAGCACCAGGATATCCCCTCCAACCGCCCGTTGCAGGAACAACTCCTTCTTGGAGGCGGCGATGTTTCTCAGGCGCGCGGCCCGGTCACGGATGACCGCGGGGGGGAGATGCCCGGGCAGGGATGCGGCCCTGGTACCGGGACGCAGGGAGTAGGGGAATACGTGCAGATCGGCCAGGGGGAGCTGCTCCACCAGGGTACAGGTGGTCTGGAATTCCCGATCGCTCTCGCCGGGGAAACCGGCGATGATGTCGCTGCCGAGGAAGGAGTCCGGCATGGCGGCTATGACCCGCTCCAGCAGGGAGCGCAGGTAGGCAGCGTCGTAGGGGCGTCCCATGAGCGTAAGCACGCTGTCACAGCCGCTCTGCAGCGGTATGTGGAAGTGGTGGCAGACCCGCGGGGAGCGGCTGAAGAGGGAGATCAGGCGGTCGTCGAACTCGTTGGGCTCCAGGGAGCCGATGCGCAGCCGCTCAAGGGACGTCTCCTCCAGGATGCGCTCAACCAGGCAGGCGAGCGACTCTCCCGGGGAGAGGTCCAGGCCATAGGCCCCCAGGTGGATGCCGGTCAGTACCACCTCGCGGAAACCGCTGTCAACCAGTCGCCTGACCCCCTCCAGCACCTCCGCGGGGGAGACGCTCCTGCTTCTGCCGCGGGCATAGGGGACGATGCAGTAGCTGCAGAAACTGTCGCAGCCGTTCTGTACCTGCAGGAAGGCGCGGGTATGTTCGGCAAAGCTGGTCAGGTGCAATAACGCTCCCCCCGTGGCCTGGCCGGCGTCCTTCACCATATCCTCGGACGCATCGGTCAGCAGGGTGCTGTCCAGCTTCTCCCGGTTGCCCAGCACCACGTCGACCTCGGGCATGCGCGAGAGTTCCTGCGGAGACACCTGGGCGTAGCAGCCGGTGGCCACGATGCGGGCAGCCGGGTTCAGGCGCCGGGCGCGGCGGATCAGGCGCCGGGTCTCGGCGTCGGTCCTGGCGGTGACGGTGCAGGAGTTGATCACGTAGATGTCGGCCGGCTCGGAGAAGGGGACGACGCGGTAGCCGGAACGGGTGAACTGCTCAAGCATGGCTGCGGATTCGAACTGGTTGGTCTTGCATCCCAGGGTTGCGATGGCGACGGATTTCATACGGCGGGGAGTTCCTTTTCAAGCTTTTTCAGTATCCAGCTGACGTAGGCCACCACGATCAGGGCAGCGGACCAGGTTATGCCGAAGATGCCCCACCAGATGCCGAGGATGCCCCAGCCGCAGGCCGTGGCCAGGAGCGGGAAGACGCAGGTGGGGCCGGCGACCTGCCGGTACAGGCCGACCCAGAGGGCGAACAGCGGCTGCTTGATCCCCTGCATGGCGGAGATGCAGATGTAGAGCAGCACATAGGCAGGCAGGACGAAAGCCTCGATGCGCAGGAAGCGGATGCCGATGGCGATCACCTGGGGGTCGTTGCTGAACAGCGACATGAGCTGGCTGGTCATGAGCAGGGCCGCCAGGGTTCCCATGCTGGCCAGGGAGAAGCCGTAGCGCAGCGAGACCCGCAGGACCTCGCGGATGCGGTCCGTGCGCAACGCACCGAAATTCTGGGCGGTGAGCGCCAGGGTGGAGGTGTTTAGCCCCATGATCGGCAGCAGGGCGATCTGTTCGATGCGGGTGGCGCTGCCGTAGGCGGCCACCGCCTCCTTGCCGTAGCCGCCCACGAACCAGGTTACGATGAATATTCCCAGGCTGATGGTCATCATGTTCAGGGCCGAAGGGAAACCGTACCTGGCCAGTTCGCGGTAGCAGCGCCAGTTGGGCCAGAGTTCACGCGGCCTGAAGGTATTCATCACTCCCGAACGGAAGAGGCGGCTGAAGAGGAAGACGGTGCCCATGCCGTGGATGACCACCGTGGAGAGGGCGATGCCGGGCAGCCCCAGGGGGGGGAGCCCCAGGCCACCGTACATGAACCAGGGATCCAGCGCAAGGTTGAGGAAGAAGCCGCCCACCAGGAAATTCCGGTAGGTCCAGGTGTTGCCGTGGGAGCTTAAGATGGCGCTCATGACGAAGTTGAGCATGAGGACGATCGAGCCGCAGAAGATCACGCCGATGTAGCTGACCGCCAGGCTGAGATAGTCATTCCTGGCGCCCATGAACCTGAAGATCGGTTCGGCACACACAAGCCCCGCCATGGTCAGCAGAATGGCGTTGAGCAGGCCGAAGGAGAGCGCCTGGGAGACGTAACGGCGCGCCTCCCCCCGGTTGCCGCGCCCCAGGGCGTTGCCGATCATGGTCGTTGTGCCGGAGGAGAGGCCGGTGCCCATGGCGAGGACGATGAAGAACACCGGGAAGGAGAGCGACATGGCCGCCAGGGCGGTGGTGGAGAGTTTGCCGCCGTACCAGGTGTCCACCACGTTGAACATGGTGTTGAAGAAGAAGCCGGTCCCGGCGGGAATGGCCAGGCGCCTGACCAGGTGCGGGATGGGGGCTGCGGTAAGATCGTTTTTCATGGGCACGTAACTGCTCCGCCTCCACCGGGGGATGGAAGAGTCTTCCCCCGCTCGCACCCCTTGAGCGCACTCCCGTCGTTCATGTCACTGGGTGATGGCATTCAGCTCCACCCTGCTTCTGCTCTGACCGCTCTTCTCGGGGGACTTGTGGATGTTGTCCTTTTTCAGGAAGAGCCGTTCTTGTGCAACGCCCTGCTTGACCAGGTAGGCCATTACCGCTGCCGAACGTTCCTGGGCCAGGGACTGGAGGTCCTGGTTACCGACGGCTGTGTTGGCGATGATCAGCTTTTTCATCTCCTCATCGGGCAGATCCTTGACCAGGCCGAACATGGTGCGCGGCTTGGGGAACTTCTCCTTGCGGTAGACCGCCTTCAGGTAGCGGGAGTATTCCTCCGGCTGCATGGCGGCGTTTAAGGCCGAGGTCATATCCTCGCTCTTACGCTGTTTGGCGAGGGAAAGCGCCCGTTCGTTGGCGATCTTGCGAGCCAGCAGCTCCTTTCGGTACCCCTCGGCGTCCTTTTCCCGGTCAACGTATCCCTTGAGCTCCATCTTCAGGGCCGGGCGGTCGGCCAGGGCCTTTGCCAGGGCACCCAGCTTCTGCTCTTCATTCTGGCTCAGGGCGCTGGCCCCCTGGCTGAACTGGATGGTGCTCAGGTCGGCTCCGTCGCCGAACATGGACGACAAAAGCGCGAACGGCGACGTGGCGGCCTTGACCAGCAGGTTCTTCAGGACCTGGAAGACCAGCCGCCAGATGCTGAACTGGGGATCGTCCGTGCGGCCGGTGACCGGCACGTCCAGGTGGATCTCCCCCTTGCGGTCCTGGAGCAGTGCCAGACCCAGGCGCACCGGCAGCTTGGTGGCCTTCTGGCTCTCCACCCTGTTGCCGAAGGTGAACTGGTCGATGAAGATCCTGTTCTCCGAACGAAGCTGTTTCTGCTCGATGTGGTACTTCAGGTCCAGGAACAGTTTTCCCCGCTCCACGCTGTACCCCAGGTAGGTGCCCGAGTAGGGGGTGACCGGCGAGAGTTCGATATCCTTGAAGGAGATCGTCAGGTCGACGAACAGGTCGTCGCGCAGGGGGTTGATGGTGCCGGTGATCTGCAGCGGTGAGCGGTTCTCCAGGTTGCCGCGCAGGTCCACGTCGGCGAATTTGGAGTCGTCCGAGGACATGCCGCTGACCCGCCCCCCCAGGTTGTGGAAGGTGCTGGTGAACTGTTGGCGAAGGTGGTGGTCGCTGAAGGCGATGGTCCCATCCTGGATGGTGACGGCGCCGATACTGATCTGGTGTTTGGCTTTTGGAGCCTGCTTGGAGACGGCCACCGTGGTCTGCCCGGCTGTTTCGACGGGTGCGGGCTTCCGCACCAGGTTCTGCAGGTTGAGGGTGCCGTCCTTGCGCACGATGACGCGCGAGTAGACGCCGTTCAGGGCGATCTGGCGGATGGAGAGGCTGAACGGCTCAAGCCTTCCCTGGAACTGGTCCAGCTGCAGGCTCTCCCACTTCAGCAGGTCCTCCTCGGCTTCGGCGTCCACGCTGTGGAATGAACGCACGCCGGCATTTCCCCGGAAGGTGCCGTAGGGTTTGCCGTTTTTGAGGGTGATGTCCAGTCCCAGGGTGCTGTCCAGGTAGCCCTCCAGAACAGAGAGGTTCAGGCTGTCGGGGAAATAGTCCTCGAAATCCGTGATGGGCAGTCGCCCGACCCTGACGGTGCCCCGGAAACGGAAGGGGAGGGGGGTTATGCTGCCCCGCACCCTGATGGGGCTGTTTGTGCCGTAGGTGGTTGAACAGCGCAGCTGCGCAGGGGTGAATTTCGGCCCGCTCAGATCTGCCAGGGAGAAGGCGGTGTTGCGCAGGGTGAAGCGCGGCTTCTCCTCGCGGCTCTTGTCCGTGAACGCCAGGTTGAGCCTGTCGGTCTGAAAACGCCTTAAGCGGTAGGAAAAGGGCCGGGGAGCTGGTTGAGGCTTGCGGGGTGCCGCCTGCGTGCGTTGGCCGGCAGCTGCTGTGGTGCCCCGCTTCCTGATCAGCGACAGCGGGGAGAGGGCACCATCGCTCTCGCGGGATACGGAGATGGACCCCTTTGACAGCCTGACCTCCTCCATCTCCAGGCTGTTCTCCTTCTGGCGGTAGGATGCGCCGTTTACGGAAAACAGCACCAGGTTCAGGCCGTCTCCATTGCCGTAGCGGGTGGAGAGCTGTCTCAGGGCAAGGGAGCCGTTGTCCGCCGTCAAGCCCTGCTCCTTGCTGAAGGCCAGGTCGGCGGACAGATCCAGGGTCCCCTTGACGGGCGCTGTCAGCTGTTGCGCCAGGTAGGGCCACCCCCTCTGCAGTTTGAGCCCCTTCAGGGCCGTGGAACTCTTCAGCGACAGGGGGGTGAGCGAAAAGCTTCCTTTGGAGTTCAGGCTGGCATCCTGGTCCACCAGAAGCGTTAGCTCGTATTCGGCGGATTTATCAAGGGCGGTGTCGATGTTTCTCATGGTCAGGTTGATGCGGGAGAGCGCCCCCTTGAAACCGCCCGTGGCCGTGGCATCGCTGTAATGAACCGTGCTGTTGGCCAGCGAGAGGGAGGAAATCTGAAGCGACGGATGAACCGGCCCTGTCTTTGCCGCCGTTTTCGTCGCGGCAGCCTTTCGCTCATCGCCCCTCTTCTCCGCCGTCAGCAAGCGTTCAAACATCCACTTCCTTCCCTTGTCACGGCTGACGAACAGCTCCAGTCCGTCCACACGGATGGACGAGAACCGGAACAGCCTGGCAAAGAATTCCAGTTGGGAGGCTTTGATTTCCAGCAGCGGCAGCTTCATCAGGGGCTGGCCGTTGGTCATCTGGATGGCGGTGTCGTCCAGTCTGGCAACTCCGCTTACCACCAGTTCCGGCTTTTTGTCGGAGAACACGCGATACTTCACGTCCGTATCGATGCTCAGCCAGCCCGATGCCAGGGTGGCCGCCGGTTTCTGGGGGGAATAGGCCACGAACTGGGGGAGGTCGAGCCGCTTCAGGTCGACGCGGACCGAGGTCTCCATGGATTTGCTCAGCGGCTTCATCTTGCCCGCAAAGCTGAAGGGTGCTCCGTTGACCAGGGCCGATATGCGGGGCGCGGTGTATTTCTCCACCAGATAGGGGATGTTGCTGATGAAGGGAATGCCGATTTCCAGGTTGCGGACGGTGTGCTTCTTACCCCCCTCCACGGCTCTGTCGTTGAAGTCGATGGAACCGCCGTTAACGGTTATGTTGTTGATGGAAAAACGGGTCTCCCCCTTCGTCTCCGGTTTCTTGTGCGCCTGAAGGCGCTGCAGGATATCCGAGAAGTTATAGCTGTTTGGCCTGTTGCGGGTTATCGTGATCACGGGCTTGTCGATCTGGGCCCGGGACAGGACCAGGGCACGCCGGTAGATGGATGCCGGGCTCAGGGAGGCGCGCAGGGCGCCTATACTGACGAAGGAACCGCCACCCCGCTCATCCATGGCGAATCCCCTCAGGCTGACCGTCAGAGTCAGGGGGTTGATGGAGACCGATTCCAGGCGTGTTGTCCGGCCGGTCGCTTTTTGGATCGCCTCCACAGCCCTGTTTCTTACGATCTTCGGCAGGATGGTGGCGCTGAACAGGAGCAGGAGCGCGCAGAGCGCGGCGCAGACGAGAATGACTCTTCTTCTTTTTGACATAGGGCCTCGCGGATGTCAGGCGATGACGTGCATCTAAGTTTATATACTACAACTGGATATTGCGGCGTACGTTTTTTTCGGTAAAGACCCCGCGCTGACTCCACCGGCCAGGGCAGGGCGCTTGGGCCGGTCGTTCCTGTTTAGGTTGAAATAATGCGTCAAAGTCGATACATATAGAAAACTATGCATACGCTCCCGGGTGGCGTGATCCCGGGGCATGGAGGAACTGTGGGCCGTGTGAAACTGTACGATACGACGCTGCGCGATGGTACCCAGGCGGAGGATATCTCGCTTCTGCTTGAGGACAAGATAAGGATTGCCCATAAGCTGGACGAACTGGGCATCCAGTATATCGAGGGGGGCTGGCCGGGCAGCAACCCCAAGGATGTGGCTTTTTTTAAGGAAATCAGCAGGGAGAAGCTGCGCCAGGCCAAGGTTGCCGCTTTCGGCTCAACGCGCCGTGCCAGGGTTGCGGTGGAGAAGGACAACAATATCAAGACCCTTTTGGCCGCGGAACCGGATGTGATCACCATCTTCGGCAAGACCTGGGATTTTCACGTTCGGGAGGCGCTCCGCATCTCCCTGGAAGAAAACCTGGAGCTGATCTTCGATTCCCTGGACTTTCTGAAGCGCCATTCCGGGGAGGTCTTTTACGATGCCGAGCATTTCTTCGACGGCTACAAGGCCAACCCCGAGTACGCCGTCAAAACCCTCCAGGCCGCCCAGCAGGCCGGGGTCGACTGCATCATCCTCTGCGACACCAACGGCGGAACCCTGCCCTTTGAGGTGGCCCGCATCATCGGGGATGTCCAGACCCGCATCTCCACCCCCCTGGGCATCCATTCCCACAACGACTCGGAGTGCGCCGTGGCCAATGCCCTGCAGGCGGTGGAGATGGGGGTGGTGCAGGTTCAGGGGACCATCAACGGCTTCGGCGAGCGCTGCGGCAACGCCAATCTCTGCTCAATCATCCCCTCACTGCAGTTGAAAATGAAGCGCGAGTGCGTCAGCGACGACCAGCTTCGCAATCTTCAGGACGTGTCCCGCTATGTCTACGAGCTGGCCAATATCCCGCCCGATAAGCGCCAGGCCTTCGTGGGCAGCTCGGCATTCGCCCACAAGGGGGGGGTGCATGTCAGCGCCATCGAGCGCAATCCCGAGACCTACGAGCACATGCGGCCCGAACTTGTGGGTAACCGCACCCGCGTGCTGATCTCCGACCTCTCGGGCCGCTCCAATGTCATGGCCAAGGCCAAGGAATTCAACCTGGACCTTGACAGCCGGGATCCGGTGACCCTGGAAATTCTGGACAACATAAAGGAAATGGAGAACCGCGGCTACCAGTTCGAGGGGGCCGACGCGTCCTTCGAGTTGCTGATGAAGAAGGCGTTGGGAAGTCACCGCAAATTCTTCCAGATCATCGGATTCCGCGTGCTGGATGAAAAGCGGGGCGAGGATCAGCGCCCCACCTCGGAGGCAACCATCAAGGTTAAGGTTGGGGGTAAGGTGGAGCACACGGCCGCCGAGGGGAGCGGCCCGGTCAATGCGCTGGACAACGCCATCCGCAAGGCTCTGGAAAAATTCTATCCCAAGCTGAAAGAGGTCAAACTGCTGGACTATAAGGTGCGTGTCCTGCCTGCCGGCCAGGGGACCGCCTCGTCGACCCGCGTGCTGATCGAGTCGGGAGACCGGCACAACCGCTGGGGCACGGTGGGGGTGTCCGACAACATCATCGACGCCTCCTACATCGCCCTGATCGACAGCTTGGACTACAAACTGCACAAACTGGAAGAATAGATAGTCCCGATATGATGCGTGCCGACAGCGCCCTGGCTGCTGTGGTGGCTGAACTGCCTTCATCGGTCGCTCTCCGGCCAGGGGGGGGCGCCGAAGGCTGGCCTTCAAAATGGCAGGGGAGACGATCCATGGAGCGCCTGATAGTTCTCATGCTTGCGCTGGCTGTTATGTTGCCTGCTGTTGTAAAAAGCTGTTTGAGTGCGCGTGGCGCGCCACGGACGGCTTTTTTTGATCCTGCGCCGCATAAAATAACCGTTCGTATCGATGGCGATGTCAGGCATCCCGGAATCTACTCCTTTTCCGCCAATATAATGACGAATAGCGCCATTGCCTTGGTGGAACCAGTTTGGCGGTGGGAGAACTCTGTTTTGAAAACAGGCGCATTGCCTGCGCTCACCAGTGGCAGTACCCTCCGTCTCAGCAGAAGTCAGAACAATTCCTTCGTGATTTCAGCGGGATCACTGTCGTCAACGGAGCGTGTTCTCCTCGGACTCCCCCTGGATATCAATGCCATGGATGGTGCTGATTTTGATCGTCTCCCCGGTATCGGCCCAGTTCTGGCCGCCAGGATCGTTGAGTTCCGTCAATTTAATGGCGGAAAAATGCGTCCGGATCAGTTGATATTCGTCAAGGGAATCGGTTTGAAAAAATACGATATTTTGAAAAAATACTTTAACTGACTGTAAAACAGATCATATTGGGGGCGGAAGACACGTTTTTGCGAGTACGGTTTGCTTTGTGGCACGCATATTGATAGTGAATAGGTAACTTGATGATTTTATTTACACACTATCACTCAGAGGGAGGGCCACACTATGAATTGTCCACGTTGCAAAGGTCGCATGTTTTCCGAGACATTCTACGATTTCGTCCGTTCCTTTGATGCCTGGAGATGTACCAGTTGCGGAGAAATGCTCGATTCCACCATCCTGGTGAACAGGGCTCGCAACAACAAGGCTCATCTGGGCTGATCTTAAGCGACATACGCGGTGCGACAGGGGAAACCTCCATGAGACGGGTTTCCCTTTTTTTGTTTGACAGGCCCATGCTGAAAGGTTATGGAACACGCTTCAATTTTATCGACACAGTTCGTGATTGCGACTGGCGGTTGGGGAGGTCTTCAACTGTTCAATCCGGTTTATGGAGGGAGTTCAGCATGGTGCGGAAAAACGGAAGGGACAGTCGGGCATTGCGGCCGGTTGCCATAACCAGAAACTTTACCAAGTATGCCGAGGGGGCGGTTCTGGTGGAGTTCGGTGATACCAGGGTGATCTGTACCGCCTCGGTTGAGGAATCGGTGCCCTCCTTTTTGCGCGGCAGGGGAACCGGGTGGGTGACCGCCGAGTATTCCATGCTGCCGCGGGCAACCCATACCCGTTCGTCCCGCGAAGCTTCCAAGGGAAAACAGAGCGGCCGCACGCTGGAAATCCAGCGCCTGATCGGCCGCTCGCTGCGGGCGGTCACCGATCTGGCGGCACTGGGTGAGCGGAGTGTCTATCTCGACTGCGATGTGCTCCAGGCCGATGGCGGCACCAGAACAGCTTCCATAACCGGCGCCTACGTGGCGCTGGCCGATGCCCTGGCAACACTGAAGCAGCGGGGGCTCTTGGAGCGGATCCCGCTCAGGGAGGCTGTTGCGGCGGTGAGCGTGGGTATCGTGGGGGGAGAGAGCCTGCTGGACCTGGATTACGACGAGGACTCCTCAGCCGAGGTGGACATGAATTTCGTCATGACTTCCAGTCAGCGTTTCGTCGAGGTGCAGGGGACCGCTGAGGTGGAGCCGTTCACCCTTGAGCAGATGGACGCCATGCGCAGTCTGGCCATGGACGGCATTCAGTGTCTGTTCGATCTTCAGCGGGAGGCGCTCAAGGGATGAAAGAACTGGTGGTGGCCACTCGCAATCGCGGAAAACTGAACGAGATACGGGCGTTCCTGTCGGGTGTCGTGGAACGGGTCAGTTGCGCTTCCGACTTCGAGGGGTTCCCCGAGACCGTGGAAGATGGCGCAACGTTTGAACAGAACGCCCTCAAGAAGGCTCGGGAGGCGATGCGCTTCACCGGGCTGCCTGCCCTGGCTGACGATTCCGGCCTGGTGGTGGATGCTCTTGACGGGCGTCCCGGCGTGCTCTCCGCCCGCTTCAGCGGCGAGGAGGGCGGTGACGGAGCCAACAACCGCAAACTGCTGGAAGAGATGGGCGGGATGCCTCCCCAGGGGAGAGGCGCCGCCTTTGTCTGCGCCCTGGCGTATGTGACACCTGATGGCGGGGAGCGGCTCTTCTTCGGCAGGGTCGGGGGGCGCATTCTGGAGCAGGAGCGGGGAGAGGGGGGCTTCGGTTACGACCCGCTCTTCCTGGTGGACGGGTTCCAGCGCACCATGGCGGAACTGGGCATGGAAGAGAAGAACGGCATCAGCCATCGTGGAGAGGCGCTGCGGGGGTTTCGGGAGTACCTGTGTGGCTGCCCGGGTTTCTGTGGCGCTGGAGAGGGACAGGAGTAAACGTCGATGAAAAGAGAGAAACAGAGTAGCGGTTCAAGGCGTAAGGGGGACGGAACGGTAGGTCCCGCGGGCGGCAAGCCGGGCGGAGAGCGCCCCCTCCGCGTCAGGCTGTCCCCTAGATCGACCGTCGAGGCACGGATCTCGGGGCTGGATGACGAGGGGTACGGCATCTCCTGCGCCGAGAACCATGGGCTCAGGATCGCCGGTGGTCTGCCGGGGGATACGGTTCAGGCTGTTATCGATCACGTGGCCCAGCGCATGGCCTTTGGCCACGTGAAGAAAATTCTCGTCGCCTCGCCCCTGCGCAGCAGGCGCCCCCCCTGCCGGGAGAGCGCCCACTGTCTCGGCTGCCCGCTGATCGCCATGAACTACTGTGACCAGGCGGAGTGGAAACGGCAATTCGTGCTCAGGCAGCTGGACGCCTATCGCGGGCTGGATGGGATAGAGCTTCACCCGCTCCTCTCGCCCAGGCGCCTGACCAATTATCGCACCACCGTCCGCCTGACCATCGCCGGCAAGTACGCCGAGCCGTACATAGGCATCTTCCGCCGTTCCTCCCACGACGTGGTCGACCTGTGCGATTGCCCGATCCATCATCACCTGGTCAACCGGGTGGTGGAGGTGGTCAGGCGCGGCATCTCCCGGCTCAAGGTGCCGGTGTACAGCCCCCGCAACAGGGTCGGTCTTTTGCGCTACCTGGTGGTGAGGGTCTCCGAGGCTGAACAGAAGGCCATGGTCGTGTTCGTCACCGCCCGACGCTCGTACAACGAGATTCATCACCTGGCCAGGTACGTGCGCGAGCAACTGCCCGAGGTGGAGGTTGTCGCCCAGAACGTCAACAGCTCCGAGGGAAACGTCATCATGGGGCCTGTGGATCACTTTCTCACGCCGAAACACCACCTCACCGAGCGCATCGGCGAGGTAAGCCTGATGATCTCTCCCCGCTCCTTCCTGCAGGTTAACCGCGACGGCGCCTGTCTGATCTACGAACGGGTGGCCGAATGGGCGCGGCTCACGGGACGGGAAACAGTGCTGGACCTCTACTGCGGTATCGGTGGCATCGCCCTGACCCTGGCGCGCCGTGCGCGCAGGGTGATCGGCGTGGAGGTGGTTGAGGCGGCCGTGGAGGACGCTCGCAGGAACGCCCGCATGAACGGCATCTCCAATTGCGTCTTCCAGGCGGGAGACGTGGCCGAGCAGCTTGAGGAGCTTGCTGAGGATGGCGAAGGGGTGGATGTGGTCGTGCTCAACCCACCCCGCAAAGGGTGTGACGAGCAAGTACTGCGGCAGGTGGCCGCTCTCGGGCCGCGCACGGTGCTCTATGTCTCCTGTTCCCCCCAAACCTTGGCCCGCGATCTCAACCTGCTGAAAAGCTTGGGATACGTCTGCGTGGAGGTTCAGCCGGTGGACATGTTTCCCCATACCATGCATGTGGAGAACGTTGCCCGACTGGAAAAAGTGATAAAAGCGCTTGACAATACGGAATGATTACTGATATTAACTCATTCGCTTTCGGTTACAGGCGCGTAGCTCAGGGGGAGAGCGCTACCTTGACACGGTAGAGGTCGGCGGTTCGAGACCGCCCGCGCCTACCATTACAGCAGCAGGAAGTGTCGGGGCATCGATCGGTTCGATGCCTTTTCTGTTTCAGGAGCCTGCACTACTCCGCTTTTCAGGCGGGACGCGCTGCTCCCGTGATTGTGTGCTTCGGACGTTAGTTGTGTCGTAACTGCCGGTGACGGCGAAAGGTTTTAAACTGGGTACTCCAATGTCATCTATTTCGATTGCACTGCCAGACGGTTCGAAGCGTGAGATTGCATCCGGTTCGACTATTGCTGATTTGGCTGCTTCCATCGGCGCCGGCCTTGCCAAGGCTGCCATTGCCGGGAAGCTGGACGGAGAACTGGTCGATCTTTCGACGGAGCTGAAGGACGATTCCCGGGTTGAGATCATCACCGAAAAGAGCCCGGAGGCGCTGACCGTCATCCGCCACTCCGCCGCCCATCTCATGGCCCAGGCGGTTAAGGAACTGTTCCCCCAGGCCAAGGTGACCATCGGTCCTGCCATCGAGAGCGGCTTCTACTACGATTTTGACATGGACGCCCCCTTCACTCCCGAAGACCTGGAGCGTATCGAAGCCAGGATGGCCGAACTGGCGGCTGCCAACCAGAAGATCGAGCGCAGAGTGCTCTCCAGCAGCGAGGCGGTCAGCCTGTTTTCGGGTATGGGTGAAAACTACAAGGTTGAGCTGATCAACGATCTGGCAGCAGAGACGGTTTCGGTTTACAGCCAGGGCGATTTCGCCGACCTCTGCCGCGGCCCCCATCTTCCCTCCACCTCGCGCATCAAGGCCTTCAAGCTGCTCTCCATCGCCGGCGCCTACTGGCGCGGCGACGAGAAGAACCGCATGCTGCAGCGCATCTACGGCACGGCCTTCGCGGACAAGAAGGAGCTGGAGGCGTACCTGCACCGCCTGGAGGAATCCAAACGTCGCGACCACCGCAGGCTGGGCAGAGAACTGGACCTGTTCTCCTTCTCCGACGAGGTGGGCGCCGGCCTGGTGATCTGGCACCCCAAGGGGGCCATGCTGCGCACAATCCTGGAGGATTTCGAGCGCCGCGAGCACCTGAAGCGCGGCTACGACATCGTCCTCGGCCCGCAGATACTGAAGAAGGAACTCTGGCAGCGTTCCGGCCATTACGAAAACTACCGCGAGAACATGTATTTCACCGAGGTTGACGAGCAGAGCTATGGCATCAAGCCGATGAACTGTCTCGCCCACATGATGATCTACAAGTCCCATCTGAGGAGTTACCGCGACCTGCCGCTGCGCTACTTCGAACTGGGCACGGTGCATCGCCATGAGCGCGCCGGCGTGCTGCACGGCCTTCTGCGCGTGCGTGGTTTTACCCAGGACGATGCCCATATTCTCTGCGCACCGGAGCAACTGGACGGTGAGATCAAGGGTGTGCTGAAATTCGTCAGCGACGTCATGGCCATCTTCGGCTTCGAGTACGAAATGGAGCTCTCCACCCGGCCGGAGAAATCCATCGGCGATGATGCTGCCTGGGAACTGGCCACCGAGGCGCTGCTCTCGGCTCTCAAGGATACGGGGCGCTCCTTTGAGATCAACGAGGGAGACGGCGCATTTTACGGCCCCAAGATCGATATCAAGCTGAAAGACGCGCTTGACAGGCGCTGGCAGTGTGCTACTATCCAGTGCGATTTTACCCTGCCGGAACGCTTTGACCTGCAGTACGTTGCGGCCGATGGCGAAAAAAAGCGCCCGGTCATGGTGCACAGGGTCGTCCTGGGCGCCATCGAACGCTTCATCGGTGTGCTGATCGAACACTACGCTGGCAACTTCCCGCTCTGGCTCTCGCCGGTTCAGGCCATGCTGGTCACCGTTACCGACAACCATATCCCCTATGCCCAGGGGGTACTGGAGCACCTCAGGGAAGCGGGTATCAGGGTCCAGGGTGATTTCCGCAATGAGAAACTGAGCTTCAAGATTCGCGAGGCTCAGCTCCAGAAGGTCCCCTACATGCTGGTGATCGGCGACAAGGAGATGGAGTCGGCTACGGTGACCCCGCGCTTCCGTGACGGCAAGAACCTGGTGGCCATGAAGCCCGAGGATTTTGTTGCCTTTGTCGTAGAGGAAACCAAGAACTTCAGATAGACGCCCGCGCCCGTTTCGCGGCGTCGGAACTGTTCCACCCAGGAGGTGCAGTCATAGCAAAACCGACCGTAAACATCAATAATGCCATCCGAGCAGCGGAAGTCAGGGTGATCGGCCCCGATAACGAACAGCTCGGTGTGATTTCCCTGTCAAAGGCACGTGAACTTGCCGAGCAGCAGCAACTGGACCTTGTTGAGGTGTCACCCACCGCGACTCCTCCGGTCTGCCGCATCATGGACTACGGCAAGTTCAAGTACCAGCAGAGCAAGAAGCAGCAGGAATCCCGAAAAAAGCAGGCCCATGTGGAGGTCAAGGAGATTAAGTTGCGTCCCAAGACCGATGACCACGACCTCATGTTCAAGGTCAAGCATGTGCGGCGTTTTCTGGAAGAGGGGAACAAAGCCAAGGTGACCCTGGTGTTTCGTGGCAGGGAGATCACCCACATGGACATCGGTCGAGCCGTGATTCAGCGCTTTGCCGCCGAACTGGAAGATATCGCCATTATCGAAACCCAGCCACGGGTCGATGGCCGCAATATGTACATGATCGTGGCCCCCAAGATCAAAAAATAACTCGATCGAGAGTTTGATTATTTAGTAGCAATTTAGAGAGGGAGAGCGAACATGCCGAAAATCAAGACGAACCGCGGCGCTGCCAAGCGCTTCAGAAAATCAGCATCCGGCCGTGTCAAGCGCGGTAATGCCTTTACCAGCCACATCCTGACCCACAAGACCCGTAAGAACAAACGCAACCTGCGTGGTACTTCCATGGTGTCCGATGTGGACCAGAAGAATATTTCACGTCTCATCCCGTACAAGTAAGCGGGACCACGCCAAGAACCACGAGGACAGTCTCCCCTTGTGGATCGGGCAAAATTCATGATCAAGGAGTAGAACATGGCACGTGTAAAAAGAGGTTTCAAAGCGAGACGCAGGCGCAACAAGGTACTCAAGCTTGCCAAGGGGTATCGTGGCGCCAGGAGCAAACTCTTCCGCAGCGCGACCGAGGCCGTTGACCGCGCGCTCAACTATGCATTTCGCGACCGTCGCGTAAAGAAACGCGATTTCCGCAGCCTGTGGATCACCCGTATCAACGCCGCGTCGCGGCTTAATGGGCTGTCCTACAGCAAGTTTATCTTCGGCCTGAAAAAGGCCAATGTGGAGATCGACCGCAAGGTGCTTGCCGATATCGCCGTCTCCGATCCCAAGGGATTCTCGGAAATCGCCGGGGTTGCCAGAGCCAGCATCTAGTTTGTGGTAGTGCTGTGCAGATCAATTCATTGGGGAATGGGACGAAATACTCCCATTCCCTTTTTTTAAGGGTAAACACCATGCGGGAACAGCTTGAACAATTGAGATGCGAAGCGTTTCAGGCCATCGCCGATGCTTCCACCGGAGAAGCGCTTCAGAACATCAGGATAAAGTACCTGGGGCGCAAGGGCGCCATGACCGCCCTCATGAAGGGCCTGGGCGCCCTGTCGGCCGAGGAACGTCCGGTTGTGGGCCAGATGGTCAACAGCATCAGGGACGAGATCGAATCCGGTATCGAGGCCGGCCTGTTCGCGGCGCGCGAACGCGCCCGGGACGAGAAGCTGCGCTCGGAACGCATCGACGTCACCCTTCCGGGACGTCGCCCGGGGTGCGGCAGCAAACACCCCATCACCCTGGTGATCGAGGAGGTCTGCGACATCTTCGCCGGCCTGGGTTTCTCCGTCGCCGAGGGGCCGGAGATCGAACACGACTGGTATAATTTCGAGGCGCTTAACTTTCCGCCCGAACACCCGGCCAGGGACATGCAGGATACCTTCTTCGTGGACAACAACCTGCTGTTGCGCACCCACACCTCTCCGGTGCAGATCCGTACCATGCTGAAACGCAAGCCGCCTCTGCGCATTATCGCGCCCGGAACGGTGTACCGCTGCGACTCCGACGCCACCCATTCGCCCATGTTTCACCAGATCGAGGGGCTGATGGTGGATCAGGGGGTCAGTTTTGGTGACCTGAAGGGTATCCTGACCATCTTTACCAACCAGCTCTTCGGCCAGAAGACCGGCGTGCGGCTGCGACCCAGCTTCTTTCCCTTTACCGAGCCGTCGGCCGAGGTGGACATCGCCTGCGTCATCTGTGGCGGCAAGGGATGTCGGGTCTGCAAGAACAGCGGCTGGCTGGAGATCCTTGGCGCCGGCATGGTCGACCCCGAGGTCTACCGCCACGTGGGCTACGATGCCGAGGCTGTGTCCGGTTTTGCCTTTGGCATGGGCATCGAGCGCATCGCCATGCTGAAATACGGAATCAGCGACATGCGCCTGCTCTTCGAGAACGACGTGCGGTTCCTGCGCCAGTTCTAAAGCCTCGTCAACCCCGCGCGTGATCCGTCATGTGCGAATATAAACAACTACTTCTCGGTGCTACTCATATGAATGTTACCTATAACTGGCTCAAGGAATTCGTCGACTTTGATCTCACTCCCGAACAGCTGGCTGATATGCTGACCATGCTTGGCCTGGAAGTGGAGGGAATGAACACACTCGGTTCCGGCATGGACGATGTCGTAGTGGCTCGCGTGGAGTCGCGTGAACAGCATCCCAACGCGGACAAGCTCTCCCTCTGCAAGGTGAACAGCGGATCGGAACTGCTGGACGTCGTCTGCGGCGCGCAGAACTTCGCGGCCGGGGACACGGTGGCCCTAGCGCGCATCGGCGCCGTGCTGCCGGGCGAGTTCAAGATAAAGAAATCAAAGATTCGCGGCCAGGAGTCCTTTGGCATGCTCTGCTCGGAAAAGGAGTTGGGGTTGGCCGAGGAGAGCAGCGGCATCATGATCCTCCCCCCCTCCCTTGAGCTGGGACAGCCGCTCTTCCAGGCCTTGGGGCTGAAGGATACGCTCTATGAGATCGGTCTGACCCCCAACCGTGCCGACTGTCTGAGTGCCATCGGCATTGCCCGTGAGATCGCCGCTAAGCTGGGTACCACACTCACCACCCCGTCGGTCGCCATCGACGAGGGCGATGACTCGGTGGAGAACAGGATTAGCGTAACCGTGGAAGATGGCGACCTCTGTCCGCGCTATGCCGCCCGCCACATCTCCGGCTGCCGCATCGCCCCCTCGCCGGATTGGCTGGTCAAGCGCCTCAGCGCTGTCGGAATCCGCTCAATTAACAACGTGGTGGATGTGACCAATCTGGTGATGATGGAGTTGGGCCAGCCGCTGCATGCCTTCGACTGCGACCAGTTGGCCGGCCAGCGCATCGTTGTTCGCCGCGCCGCCCAAGGAGAGCTATTCACCACCCTGGACGGCCAGGAACGCACGCTCACCTGCAACGATCTGGTCATCTGCGATGCCGAGCGCCCCGTGGCGCTGGCCGGGGTCATGGGGGGGCTTAATTCCGAAATATCTCCTGAAACCACCACGGTGCTGCTGGAGAGCGCCTGCTTCAAGCCGGCTTCCATCCGCACCACCAGTAAACGCCTTGGCCTGCACACGGAATCGTCCCACCGCTTCGAGCGCGGCATAGACGTCGAAGGGGTCTCCTTCGCCCTTGACCGTGCTGCCTCACTGATCGCCTGTTTGGCCGGCGGCACCGTTTCAAAGGGGGCACTGGACGTCTATCCCGGAAGGGTCGAACCGGTGGCCATAACCCTGCGCCCTGAGCGGGCAAACGCCCTGATCGGGATTTCGCTCCCCACCGAGGAGATCGTCCGCATCCTCACTAACCTGCGTTTTTCGGTGCGGACTCTGGCCGACGGAAACCTGGAAGTGCTGGCACCCAGCTACCGGGTGGACATCGAGCGCGAGATCGACCTGGTGGAGGAGATCGCCCGGCTGAACGGCTTTGACCGCATACCAACCAGCATGCCCCTGGCCCGGGTCGGTTCCGACCGCCCCACGCTCCATCAGAGCCTGCAGCGCAGCGTGCGCGACGCCCTGGTGTCCCTCGGCCTGCATGAGATCATCAACTACAGCTTCACCGACCCTGGCGCTGCCGACCGGCTGCTGCTTTCTGCCGATGATCCCCGTCGCACGGTCATCAGTCTGGCCAATCCGCTGGTGGAGGAACAGTCGGTTATGCGCACCACCCTGCTCCCCGGTCTTCTGGAGACGGTCAGTCGCAACAGCAAGTTCCGCTCGCTGGACCTGCGCTTCTTCGAGATGCGCCGGGTCTATCTGCCCCGGGCCGGCGAGGAGATGCCCCAGGAGCCGATCCGCATCGCCGCTGCTCTGACCGGCTCCCGGGAACGGGAGGGATGGTGCCATGGGGCGGAAGCGGTGGATTTCTACGACGCCAAGGGGATCGTGGAAAACATCCTGGAACTGCTCCACATCGAGGGGGCCAAGTGGGTTGCCGATACCCCCGAGCCGTACTTTCACCCCGGTAAGTCCTGCAGCATCGTGGTCGGCAGGGAGCGCATCGGCGCCCTGGGAGAGATTCATCCCGCCGTACAGGAGGCCTTTGACCTGGACAGGCCGATCTACTGTTTTGAGCTGGATTTTGAAAAGCTGGTTAGTTGCTGCCGCGGGAAGGCCGCCATTACCGTGCCGTCACGCTTCCCCGACAGCACGCGTGACATGGCCCTGCTGGTTCCCGAAGAGGTCCCGGCGGATCGGATCATCGACTGCGTCAAGGGAGTCAAGGCAAGGGAGATCGAGCAGGTGGAGATATTCGACGTCTATCGTGGCAGCGGTATTCCCGATGGGTTCAAGAGCATCGCCATTCGCATCCGTTATCGCTCCTTCGAGCGGACCCTGCTGGATGAGGAGATCGCAGCCATCCATGCCAAGGTACGCGACAGTCTCGTTAATAAGGTAAACGTATCAATAAGATAAAAACTGTTGCGAAATACATTTGCTCATGCTATATAGGTTTTCCTTTTAGCAGCTTACGAAAGAAACCAGATTGAGGTTGTCATGACCAAAGCCGACATCGTCGAAAGAATTCACCAAAAAATAGGTTTCTCGAAAAAAGAGTCTGCCGAAATGGTGGAAACGGTTTTCAGCATCATCAAAAGCACGCTGGAAACGGGCGAAAAAATCAAGATTGCCGGTTTCGGTAATTTTGTTGTCAAGCAGAAGGCTGACCGCAGGGGACGCAACCCGCAGACTGGTGAAACCATAACCATCGCAGCACGCCGCATTTTGACGTTCAAGCCAAGCCAAGTGCTGAAGAATGCCATCAACGTAGAAAACGCCGAGAGTGCCTAGCGGACGGCGGCATGAATGAAGACTTCTCCGACAAGCTGTATTACAAGATCGGTGAAGTGGCCCAACTAGTGGGAGTCAAGGCCTCGGTGCTCCGTTTCTGGGAGAGCGAGTTCGAGTTTCTCAGGCCTGAAAAGAGCAGTACCGGCCAGAGGCTCTATACGAAGAAGGAAGTCACCCTCTTGCAGGAGGTGAAACGCCTCCTCTACACGGAAAAATTCACCATCGAGGGTGTCCGGAAAAGAATTAATCGCCATGGGAAGATCCGTGGCGAAGCGGTATCCCACCAGGATTCAGAAACCGGTTATTACGGGCTTCTGAAGGATATCAAAGCAGAACTGCTGGTGCTTAAGTGCCAGTTGCAAAAGGGTTTCGGTGCGTAGCGCAGCCTGGTAGCGCACTAGACTGGGGGTCTAGTGGTCGCTGGTTCGAATCCAGTCGCACCGACCAATAAATAGTCCGGTATCATCCGGACAAGTACAGAAGGCCTTGAGAAATCAAGGCCTTTTCTTTTTGTATTGTCCAGTGAAATTCACTTAGATATACTCAAATCCAATTACTTTCGGTATATGTGGGTTGGGTATATATACCGATACCGAAACCCGTATACCGAAAAGGAGGAAAATCCCATGCCTAAAAGGATTGCGCCGCTTTCGGATCTGCAGGTTCGTAATGCGAAACCGAAAGAAAAGCAGGTCACACTTTTTGACGGTGGTGGACTGTATCTTCTGATTACACCTACCGGCGGAAAACTCTGGAGATTAAAATATAGTCTGTTCGGAAAGGAAAAGTTGCTTGCGCTTGGGACCTACCCAGAGATTTCCCTTGCTGATGCTCGTCAGAGGCGTGAGGACGCTCGTAAACAAGTTGCGAATGGTATTGACCCTGGTGAAGTGAAAAAAGCCCAAAAAGTGTCATCTGGCGAAGGCGATGAAAATAGCTTTGAAGTTATTGCCCGAGAATGGCACGGCAAGTTTTTATTGAACAAGTCCGAGAGTTACCGCGACAAGATGCTGTCGAATTTCGAGCGTGATGTCTTTCCGTGGATAGGTAGGGTTGCTGTAAAGAATTTGAAAGCCCCAGAACTGCTTTCAGCATTACGTCGTATTGAAGGCCGTGGCGCACTGGAAACGGCACACAGGACCCGCTCTGCTTGTAGTCAGGTGCTTCGGTACGCTGTCGCCACCGGAAGGGCTGAGAGGGATTGTGCTTCAGATTTGATCGGCGCTTTGCCACCATACAAAAAAGGGCATCGTGCAGCACTTACCGATCCGAAAGAAGTTGCACCACTTCTGAGGGCTATTGATGATTATCAAGGGACCTTTCCGGTAAAATGCGCTTTGAAGCTTGCTCCGCTTCTTTTCGTCCGTCCTGGCGAACTCCGTAAAGCTGAGTGGTCAGAGGTTGATTTTAAGGCCACTGAGTGGAGGATTCCCGGTGATAAGATGAAGATGAAAAACGATCATATTGTGCCATTGGCTTCTCAGGCTGTTGAAATACTGAAAGAGCTTTATCCGTTAACGGGTCATTCCAAATTTCTTTTTCCTTCCCCTCGCTCACCGCTTCGCCCCATGAGTGATAATGCAATTCTTTCAGCACTAAGGCGTATGGGCTTTGAGAAGGATGAGATGAGCGGCCACGGTTTTAGGGCTATGGCCCGGACAATACTTGATGAAGTACTGCATGTAAGGCCTGACTTTATCGAGCACCAGTTAGCCCACGCGGTTAGAGATCCCAATGGCAGAGCATATAATAGAACGGCACATCTAGCGGAACGAAAGAAGATGATGCAGGCATGGGCAGATTATCTGGATGATTTAAAGACCAGGAATGGCATCTAATTACATAAAGGCGAACTTCTTAAATTTTATTGTGTTGGAAGGGTAGGCTGAAAAAGAAAATTGCTGTTGATTTTTCTTCCGAAATGATCTAATAACATATTCGTAGTTTAAATCTGTCAACGCACAGCTTCGGCACGGCAACGGCAATTAAGAGTTTACCACCTTGATTGTCAGTTTAAGTTCCTAGCAATACTAAACGGCAATCGGGTTCTCCTGATTGCCGTTTTTTTTGGTCGAACCACCGCACAGACAACCGAAAAAGGGGGAAGTAATATGGAACTCCGGTTGTTGCGCTTAAAACAGGTTTTAGAGATTATTCCGGTTTCGAGGAGTACTTGGTTAGATTGGGTTGCCCATTCAAGAGCCCCGGCGCCAATCAAATTGGGTAGATGTAGTTGCTGGAGATATTCAGAAATAGCTGAATTTATTGCTAAATGTGAGGGGTAAAAATGTGCAAACATTAGAAACTACCAGAATACTACGAACTCGGAGGTTATTAAATGAATCCATATGTTGATAGATTTTTTGACTGCATGAACAAACTTGGTGATTCGCCAGCAAAAAAAGATATTTTCAAAAATGGGCAATTGCAAAGTTATGATGTGAACGGGGAACGTCGTTGGTATATCCTCGATATAGAAGAGCCGGCAGTTGGGCTTTACGGCAGCTATGATGGTAGCGTCTACAGAAGATGGGCACCCAAAAGAAAAGATGACCAGGAAGAGGCTATTTACAAAAAAAAGTTAAAAGAAATGAAGGACCAAATAAAGGAGGCATTAGCTAGTGCCCAGATTAGTAACACAAACATTGCCCCTGAAACAATAGACCTGACAGATGTTGGACTGACCGATGAATTCTCTGTAAACAACGTAGACAGCGATATTACGCGTCTTGCCACTATGCCACCCCTTGACTATGAACATGTTAGAAAAGATGAAGCCTCACGGTTGAATGTTCGGATGAGTATTCTCGATAAAGAGGTTGCGAAACAAAGGAAGTTTATTAACAAGGCCAAGTTCCTTGGTCCGCGGTTGTTAAATGATATTTACCACATTTTTAAAGGCAGTTATGAGGATCGAATCCGCTCCGAGGATTTAATCAACTCACTTTGCGTGCGCAACAAATTGTGGGCCACCTACAACCAAGGCGAACAGATCAATTTTAAACAGATTTCTGACATCCTGAAATTGTATGGCATTCAAAGTAAGGAAATTCGGTTCGGCGACAAGACATACAAAGGGTATACACGAGAGTTATTTGCCGACGCATTTTCCTCGCCATGTCATTCCGAAATAAAACAAGAGAAATCTTAGGCGATCAGTTGTGCTTTATTATTTCCTACCCGCAGCTGAATTTTTCAGCTGCGGGTAGGAAATACACGCACACATTTAAAAAGCAAACCTACCATCATTACGACTCAATACAACCAACTATTCCGATTGATTTTGGGTACCCTGAACCTTCCACTTGCATCAATTACCGTGGGCAGATCTACGATGACGTCTACAGTGGCCTACTACTAGCTCAAAAATACGAGGATAATAGCAAGTTTAATACACTATTTCCATACGTTCTCATTTCTAATCTTTTCTTCTTTTTCTGCTTGTTCAGCTTTAGCTTTATTGACATAAAATCCGTTTGGCCTAACATAGCTTTTTAGAGAACTCATATCATCACTTATTGCACATAATTTTTCACATGCGTCACCTCTATATTGTATTTGAAATGTATGACGGTCAGTAGTTATCTTCAGCGAACAATTTTTATCTTTTGCAATGATGGTAAAATCAACATCTGTATCACTATGGTAATCTGTTTGTATTTCAGCATTATTATCAATAAAACGACATACCTCTTCACCACCCATCAAAGATTTGAAAAGTATGCTTGCTGTATTATTATTTACTGTTTTAATGTCAATGCTTTTAAATATTATAAAGTCAGGATGACTTGGGTGACCATCATAATACTTACCTTCGCTGGAAAATGTACCATTTATTGCACGCCTGGCTTCTTCTATAGCTGAAATCTTACTTAAACGTGCCTTTTCATTTCTATTCGCAATGGCCTCAGCACTTATTCTCGCGTTTTCAACCCTTTCATTTTCTTTTTTTTCAACTTCAAGCCTTTGTTTTTCTTTGAGAACTTTATCTGCTTTAGTTTCATTGCGTGGAACATTGCAAATTGCTACTAAAAAAGATTGTGGATCAATGGTCTTTCCATTCACAGTGACACTAAATGAAGACATTTCACCATAATAGTTGAGAAGATGCTCGAATCTAATATGTAGTTTTGAACCCTGGTTCATTATTGCGTCGAGAGAATAAATATTTTTGTGCTTATATATGTTACCGACTTTTGGGTGAGATCCATCTGCGAGTTTAATATTCTTCAATATATCAACAAACTCCTCTATAGTAATTGTTCCGATACTTGCCGGATTACCGATTGAAGAGTGCATAAAGTCTGTAGCTTGAACATTATTAATAAATATAATGTTAATTGATAATGCGACTAAAAGCATAGAAAATAGTGTCAAAATATTAGGTGCTGGTTTAGACATACATCCTCCGAATAGTTTTTTTTCATAATGCACGATGCAGGCAAATAACTTGTTGAAAAAATGAATATTTTGCAGCCTAAACTCCCTCAGATCTCGAAACAACAAGCTTTTCTAGTATGGAGTTTTTCATTCTTACAGTAATTACTCACGGTAACGAATCAAGCAATTATCCTGTTTAAAATTTCCACTGCCAGTTGTTGGCATCGTTAACAATATTGCTGGTTTTCACACACTGGAGTGCTATTGTCAACTGAGGACATTCAATCGCGCCAATTTGGAAATTTAACCTTGTCCAGTTTCTGCAATAAAGAAAAATATAAGTGTTATACATTGATGTTGTAGAGATGATTTTAACTGGAACTTCAACATATTAGCTTGAATTTCTGACTTCCATCGTGCAACGCTCTACGAAGTTAAAATACATATGTTTAATCACTGCTGAGTTTCCCGAACGAGACGCTCGAAGATCCATGTCAAGGGTAGCAAATCACCATAATATTGATTGGTTATCTGACAACCCATCCTTGCAGATGAATTTGACCCGATCAATATTCCCATCCCAAATACATTTAAAGCAGTATGCTATTGCTCCACTGTCTCTGTACCTCTGAATATCAATGCACCCGGGATTAAAAACTGGCCTCCCATTGTCGTCTTTAACTTGTTTTGCAGCTGTATGGAAAATTTCAGTATGAGAATCAAAGTTATCCCATTCATTGAACTTTGAATGGCATTTTATAAGAAGATGAATGTGGATACGATCACCAAAATCTTTATTCGGATGATCTTCAAGAAAAGCAAATCCTTGAATATATTTATTCTGTGGTCTGTACTTAACATTGAAAATTTCTTTGTTGTGATAGTGGATATAATCACCGGTAAATTTGCATATTGAATTAAAACCTACGTTCCTAGCGAAGGTCAACGTAATGAAATAAAAATATGGACCCTGATCTAGGACCAGTTGCTTGTACGCATTTGTTAATATGTTATGCCTATTATACTTAAAAAAATCAGCAGGTATACACTGTTGTAATGGTTTGAGACGACTGAAACCACATTTAGGCAATTCTGATTCTACATCTATTGATTTACTACATTCTTGATTATTCATATGTTCTCCCATTCACATATTTATGTATTATTTGTGTTGCGTGTAAAAGTAGATATGCTATAGTGTATTTATTATACTAGTATGTTATACCTATATATCTATTTATAGTATTATATTTGTATATATTAATAATTGATTAATGATGCTACTTCCCCATCAAGAGAGTAGAAAAAACCCTCTTTTTTTTGATACAAAACCTGGGGAGACACATAATGATAGCAACGTTGTTAGTTATCATTTTTGCATGTGTCCCTATGCGAAATACATTTACAGTTATTATTTCTGATGCGTTTCATAACTGATACTTTCAAATTACTATTTACAGTTTTTTTCAACTCCGCAGTTTCAAACCTCATTTTTTTTCAATCCCTCTTCTGATTACATTGCAATTCGCTGCCCATGAGATTTCGAACCCTATCTAGATTTCCGTTAATTTTCGTGGAATCAATTCGTCGTGCGAACAACACGATATATCCTGTCGATGGCCCAAGATTTTATCGCAAAACACACACTCAAGGAGGCTGACCATGACACGTACCGCAGAGGAAACCGCACGTATTCTCATCAAGTTATTTCACCTAAGTTTTGACCAGGACTATGACGAGCCGTACCGCTTGACATGGCCACAGCTCCGTTCGCTGGCGGCAGTCCCACGCCTGAGCGATGCCTTCCTTAAGGAGGTCAATACGGAGCTTTCTGAATACGGAAGGACCTTGATAGTTTTAAACAACTCATTGCTTATTGCCCGTGAGAACGACCTCGACCACTATCGTTTTGTACCGGATAGGATTCTTGAAGAATTCCTTCCTAATGGCAATGAAAGTGCGGACAACGACGATCAGGACGAACCTGAAGATGTGGACATATAGCAAGCATGGCTATTGTTGCGATTTTTTGATGTGAAGATGAATGGGGAGGGAGCCGTAGTGTCAGGCTGTAATTGATTGCAGCACTGGAATCGACCATACCCGTTTATTGCTTCATCAGCATGGGGTAACGACTATATGTCCGTTTTTTTCCCGCAACAAATGTCAGAACAACACTATTTCTTTGGAATGAACGGACTGTTGCGGGAAAAAATGAAACAACAATAGCAACTGGAGGCATCATGTGTGGTTATTGTACCGAAGAAACAGCTCTCTATGTTTTACGTAAAGACGTGCAGGGAAATCTGCAGATGAAAGAATTGGGGAGTAACCTGGGACGTCATTTTTACCTGCGTGAATCTCAGGACTTTATTTCCGCACTGGATAGGCTCAAGCGGTCTCTGGCACAAAAACGACTGCCGTTCTTTTCTGAAGTATCACACGATGTGGTGCTATGCCGTGGATTGGAAATTCTGTTGGAACAGGGGTTCGCCTCGCCAGCATACCAACGGCTGCTAAAAATGCCTCTTTACCGGGATGCCATTGCAGCACTCTGTTCCAGCGAGAATCGGCAGGCATTTGAAGTGGCAACAGCGGGACTCAATATTGCCTCCCTCGGAATCCTGTATGAGGCTGAGACATATTTCTGGGAGGACTGTAGTAAACAAATGCGAAAGCTTGCTGACATGCTTTCATCGTGCAGGCATCTCGTAAAACATTACATATCCTGGTGGCTGAATGGCGATGGTCTGCAAATGAATGAAGATTGCGTGGTCAAAGAGGAGAGTTTTCGATTTGCCCTACTATTCAGGGCGCTCTATTTCAGTGTCCTGATGATTGGTAAATACTCTGCTGGCAAGAAAATGCTTACGGCGATTGCTCAACGGAATCCAGCAGGCACTCCATTTTTCGACGGTGACGACCTCTGGCTTCAACGAGTTGCAGCGTTGAAGCTGTATGATCTGGAGGGAATTGAGGTATTCAGTAAAAATCTAAAAACCATCCGTAACGGCCTTTACTTCTACATTGATATGATTCGTGGCTTTTCTATTGAACAGAAGCAGGTGCTGCTTGATGAGATCAGGCAGTATAAAGAAACAGATCGAATGGATAGCCTGATTCAGATGTCGAGATGGCTGCGAAATGATTTGGGATTGGACACGTAGCTGATACAGGAAATGCCATGTGGTCTGTTTCGCAACAAAACGGTCTTACAGAAAGTAAATTCAGCAGTGTTGCAGTAAACGTTTGAAATATAACCCAAAAGACCTCACTTGGCCAATGTTGCCCAACGTTTCATGAAGCATAGCAAAACCAGTGTCTATGCATTGGTTATCACATTAAGGAGATACAAAGATGAAAAATGAAAATGGATTCACAGCTGCTGAAGTAGTGATAGTTCTTGCAATGGTGGCTTTTTTTTCAATAGTGATCGCATTGATTTATGTGGCTTACCACTTTATTTCTAAATATTGGTGATAACGCCAGACAAGCGCATCAAGAAAAGTAAACTCAGAATAATCCCATCTTAACATAGTCCGCCTCGTCCCGTGGGAAGTGGTCCTTCTCAGTCCAACCCTCTTGCTTCAAATCAGATACGATATGTTGTCGAGCCACAGGGGCCACAACCTCACCAAATATTTCTATTGTTTTCCGGATGCCAGCTTCGTGATGTCTCTTTCTGCGGTGACGGAAACCGTATTCAGGAGTACCGGCAAATTCATCCAGCCATGTATGAACTTCAGCAAAATCCTTGCCAAAAGTTTTCTGTGACTCTCTACAATGCTCATCAAGCTTGGGCATGTATTATCCCCTATTTCCTACAATGCGTATTTTCAACCAGTTTATCATACATTCACATTCCGTATGTCTTCCGGTCGCTATGCCGGGCTGATTTCATATGGCCTTTCAATTGTAATGCATACGCTGTTTCATTAAAAAAATACTTTTGACATCAGATTTGCAAGTTGATCTCAGTTTACTTCTGCTGTGCATTTGCTGTATATTGCCACCAGCTAGGAGGTTCAAAAAATGGCACAACTTAAGTCAACCAACCTCAACCTCAGAATCGCTCCTGAAGTGCGTGAAGCCCTGCGGAAAGCAGCGGAACTTGACCATCGCAGCATCAGTAACATGGTTGAATATCTGATTGTCCAGCACTGCCAACGGAACGAAATACCCATCAACAAACAAAAAAATGATACCAAGCAAGACGACTCGCCGAGCAGCGCCAACATCTCATTAGTTCCGGAGTAATTTGCATTTGAATGTAGCACAGCAATTATATAATGCCGAGATAACCGCGGGCTCTCTCCTGCTGAAGGAGAGCCGTGCTATCGCGCAACTACTTTTACAGAGCGCGGATGAAACAGCATGGCGGCAAGCCATCGCAATTGATAACATTCTTCAAAAGACCTCACCAGCCAGTGCCAAACGGATGTCGTCCTTAATCAGGAAGCGCCTGGAATTGATGCCCCGAGAGCTATGGAGCATGATAGCGGATGGCACAACCGAAGTGGCAATTCAGTCCCTTATGGCAGCAGCCATCAAGCACAGTCGTTTGCTTGGAGACTTCATGCTCAAGGTCTTGCAGCGACATTATCGAGAGTTCAACCCTAAGATCCTTTCGAGGGAATGGGATTCATTTCTGGCCGAATGCGCTCATATCGACCCGGCAGTTGCGTCCTGGAGCCAAAGCACCAGGAAAAAGGTCGGTCAGGTCGCCTACCGGATTCTGTCCGAAGCCGGATATCTCGATAACACCCGTTCCTTGAAGCTCCAGCCAGTCCTGATTGCTCCGGAAGTCAGCAAGTTCCTGAATAGCCACGATGAGAAATATATCCTGAAATGCATGGAAATCGCCCATGAATGAAGCTCTGAAAGAACGACTCAATAAGATTCTTGATCGGATAACCTCACCCGAATTTCTGAGCAATGCAGGGCTTGGCAATGAAATCGGTTTCTACATCTTTGATTATCCATCTGAAGCGGAACTTGAAGTTCGCCAGCACGTCGAGTTTGTCATGGACAAGGCATCAAAGCGGAAGCCTGAATTGCGAATCGCCCATGTGAATTTGTTTCAGCTTCTGGTGGATTACCTGAAAGAACGCGGACTTCTTGAAAAGGCCCTCGCCATGCAGAAGGACAAGGGTGACGAGGCTATGTTCAAGGCTCTGAGAGGACCGCTGCATGAGGAAAAAATCGCCAAGGAATTTGCCAAGGCAGCGCAGCCCGAAAGCCATGATTTCGTCTTCATGACCGGTGTGGGCAATGCCTATCCGCTGCTTCGCTCCCATACGTTGCTGAATAACCTGCATCCGCTCATGGGAGGAACCCCGCTGGTGGTCTTCTATCCCGGATCATATGACGGCCAGGGTTTGAGCCTTTTCGGTAAGATGAAAGACAACAATTATTATCGGGCCTTCCGGCTCGTCGTGTGATTATCAATGAAAACAGAGGGTATCCATGCATATCAAGAACATCTTCGCCAAGAACCTCTTCCGCCCCATAAATGGCGTTGTCAAGGCTGACCAGCAGGATGAATCGGTAGTCTGGCAGGAGCTGGACGAATATGTCGTCACCAGGGAGCTGGACAAGCACTTCGTCAAGTTTTTTGATGCCTATCTCAGCGCCATGGATAACCCCAACGACCCGGCTGTTGCCGCTCGTATGGCAGTTTGGGTTTCCGGCTTCTTTGGTTCCGGTAAATCCCACTTTCTGAAAATCCTTTCCTACCTTCTTGGCAACTACCAGGCCCACAATTCCGAAACAAATCAGAACCGGAAAGCAGTCGAGTTTTTCGAAGAGAAAATCGCCGATGCCATGCTGCAAGGCGATATCAAGCGGGCAGTCGCTTCCGATACGGATGTAATCCTTTTCAACATTGACAGCAAAGCCGACAACAAAGACGGCAAGGATGCCATCCTTTCAGTATTCCTGCGGGTCTTCAACGAGAAGCTGGGATACAGCGGTGATGACCCCCATATTGCCAGCATGGAACGGTATCTTCAGAGTAAAGGCGCTCTGGAGAAATTCCACCAGGCTTTCAAGGAAGCTTCCGGAACCGATTGGATCAAGGAACGGGATGCCTACTCATTCAGCCGTGATGAGATTATCAAGGCTCTTTCAATTGCCCTGGAAATGGGCATCGAATCGGCCAGCATATGGTTCGATGAAGCAGAGGAACGCTTCAAAATCAATATCGAAGGGTTCTCCAAGCTGGTCAAGGAGTACCTGGACAGCAAGGGACCGAAGCACCGCATTGTCTTTCTGGCAGATGAAGTCGGCCAGTTCATCGGCAGCGAAACCCACCTCATGTTGAACCTTCAAACCATCACCGAAGACCTCGGGCGAATCTGTAACGGCAGGGCATGGGTCATCGTTACCTCTCAGGAGGATATAGACGCCATTTTGGGAGAGGTTCGCGGATCAAAGGCCAACGACTTTTCCAAGATTCAGGGTCGTTTCTATACGCGACTTTCCCTATCCAGCACCAACACTGACGAAGTAATCCAGGCCCGACTTCTGGAAAAGACCGGCGATGCCCGTCGTGCCCTGGAAGAACTCTGGCATCAGAAAGGCGACATCCTCAAGAACCAGATAAGTTTCACCCACAGCGCCACCCTGAAGAACTATTCCGATGCAAAGACCTTCGAGGAGAATTACCCCTTTGCCCCGTATCATTTCCAGCTGGTGCAGAAGATATTTGAATCCATCCGCAAGGCAGGAGCAACCGGCATGCATCTCAGCCGTGGTGAACGCTCCATGCTTGATGCCTTCCAGTCCGCTGCAAAAAGCGTTTCAGAACAGGAAATCGGTACGCTAGTACCGCTCTATGAGTTCTACCCCGCCATCGAAAGCTTCCTGGATACCATCGTCAAGAAGACTATCGAGCAGGCCGACGACAATACCGGGCTTGAACCGTTCGATACCAAGCTTCTCCGGGTACTCTTTCTGATCCGGTACGTGGACATCCTCAAGCCGACCGTTGATAACCTTGTCACCCTCTGCATAGACAAGGTGGATGCCGACCGCCTCACCATCAAGCGCCAGATCGAAGAAAGTCTGCAACGCCTGGAGAAAGAAACCCTGATTACCAGCAACGGCGATCTCTATTTCTTCCTGACCAACGAGGAACGGGATGTTTCCCGAGAAATCAAGAACGTCGATATCGCCAGCAGCGAGCAGACCAAGCAGCTTGCCGAACTGATATTTGAAGAGGTCTACAAGGGTGACAACAAGTTCCGCTATCAGGTAAACAAGCGGGACTACGGCTACAACCGCATCTGTGACGGGCAGTTCTTCGGCTCCAATGCCGGACATGATCTGACCATTGAGGTCATCACCCCGCTCAATGATGATTATCAGGCGTTCAACCCTGCCAAGTGCATCATGCAGAGCGCCAGCACCAACGGCGGTTCCGTTGTCATCAAACTTGAGGACAGCAAAGAGCTTGGGAGGGAGTTACGGACTCTCCTGCAAACAGATAAATACATCCGGCTGAAAAATGATGCCGCAGCACCCGACAATCTCAAGCGCATCCTCAAGGATCGTGCGGAACAGAACCGTGAGCGCAAGGGCCGCCTGATTGCGCTGCTGGATACCATGCTGCTGGAATCCGATTACTACGCATACGGCCAGACCCTGCAAATCAAGGCATCCACAGCCAGAAATGCTGTCACCGAGGGGATAAACTATCTCGTTGAAAATATCTTTTCCAAGCTTGGATATCTCAAAATCATCAAGGAAGAACCGCTCAAGGAAATCACTGCCATTCTGAAAAGCAACGACATCGGCCAATACAGCCTGCAGGTTGAAGGTGGGGACGCCAATGAGCTTGCCGTCAAAGAGGTCAAGCAGTTCATCTACCTCTCAACCACCAACAACCAGAAGGTTCTGCTGCATGAACTGGTAGAACGGTTTGCCCGCAGACCCTATGGCTGGGGGGAATGGGAAATCATCCTGCTGGTAGCGCGCCTGTTCATGGCAGGCGACCTTAACCTCATGTCAGATGGAGCAGCCCTTACGCCCAAAGAGGCGGTTGACCCTCTCACTAAACAGGTTAAATGGAAGCAGGTCACCGTCCTGAAGCGCAAGGCTGTTGGGGAAGAAGAGCTGAAGAAGGCCCGTGCCATCGGCAAAGACATTTTCCACGTCATCGGACCGGACAGCGAAGACCAGCTCAACCAGTTCCTGCGCGAGAATATCACCGCATGGCAGGATAGCCTGAATTCATTCAAGCCCCTTGCACAGAGCGGCAGATATCCCGGCAGCAGTGAGATAACCAATGGGCTGAAGCTTATCCAGAAGCTGCTGAATATTCATGACAGCTTCGAGTTCTTCGATGCCTTCAACAAGGCAAAGGATGACCTGCTTGACCTGTCGGATGACATGCAGGAGCTGAACGGCTTTTACACCACGCAGAAACCGACCTGGGACAAGCTCCAGAGCAGTATGGACGGTGTGTTTAAGGCCAACCGGCAGGAGTTGGTAAAGGATGCAGATGCGAAAAAGTCTTTACTGCGGATGGATGAAATCCTCAAGGCTCCGCGTCCTTACGGGATGATAAAAGACGTCGATGGCCTGATAAATGCGGTATCAGCCGTTAATGCCAAGTGCGTGGACAAAGAGCGTGTAATCCTCTTGAGCAAGCTGGAGGAGAAAATCTCCCTTGTTGCAGAAAATCTTGAGGCATACAAGGCTACTGCAGACGTTCGTAACCACTCGCTGAAGCCACTTCAGGATATTAAAAAACAGGTGCAGGAAGAGCAGTCAATTCCGAACATGCACTATCAGCTCAATAAGGCTGATGACGCTGTTGATAGCGCAATGGAGGAAATGGAAAAGGCTGTTGAACAACCTCCTAAGCCTGGAGGGGGTGGACCTATTTCGCCACCGGCAAAACCGGTAAAAAATGTAACCGCTGCAAGCTGTTCATCCAAGTCTTTCCTGGAGACCGAGGCGGATGTAAACGAATACCTGGAGGCTCTAAAAAAAGAGCTGATGGCGGCAGTGCAGAACAGCATGCGAGTGCGAATCAAGTAACTCTCTGGAGATTTCATGAACAAGGCAAAACTCAAATCCTACGCCCCGGCAGCACGTCGGGATTTCATACAGGCAGTCACCGATCGTGCCCACTTCTTCGGTCTTTCTGAATCAAATATTATCCCAGTCGAAGAAAGCGGAGATGTCGCCATTATCGGTGGTCGTCCATTCCCGCTCAAAGTTGCAGCCCAGCGAAAAAAACTGGAAGAGCGGGTCAAGCGGGAAGGTTTCAATCAGGTCATGGAGACGGTTGCCTATACTTGGTTCAACCGCTTTCTCGCTCTACGTTTCATGGAGCTGCACGGCTATCTGGAGCATGGTTTCCGTGTCCTCAGCAACTCTGGCAACAGTACCGTTCCGGAGATCCTTGACTATGCTTCCGAGCTGGACCTAACGGGGCTGGACAAGCAAAAGGTGGTAGAACTGAAGCTGGACGGTAGCAAGGATGCCGAGCTGTACCGTCTGTTGCTGGTGGCCCAGTGCAATGCTCTGCATACCACTATGCCGTTTCTGTTTGAAAAGATCGAGGACGAAACCGAACTACTGCTCCCCGATAACCTACTGCACTCCGATTCGCTCATCCGCAAGCTGGTGACAGAGATCGAGGAGGAAGACTGGCAGGAGGTCGAAATTATCGGTTGGCTCTACCAGTTCTATATCTCCGAGAAAAAAGACCAGGTTATCGGGAAGGTGGTCAAGAGCGAGGATATTCCGGCCGCCACGCAGCTTTTCACTCCCAACTGGATTGTGAAATACATGGCGCAGAACAGCCTAGGGCGAAAATGGTTGGCCACGTACCCCAATTCTCCTCTCAAGGCAAAGATGGAATATTACATCGAGCCTGCCGAGCAGACCGATGACGTGAAGGCTCAGCTTGCCGCCATCACCCCGGATTCACTCGACCCGGAAACATTGACCCTGCTTGACCCTGCCTGCGGTTCCGGTCACATCCTTGTTGAAGCATATGATGTCTTCAAGGAAATCTACCTGGAGCGTGGTTACAGTAACCGGGACTTTCCACGCCTGATTCTGGAAAAGAATCTTTATGGGTTAGACATTGATGACCGTGCGGCACAGATGGCAGGGTTTGCTCTGCTGATGAAGGCTCGTAAGGATGATCGGCGGATATTGCGGAGTGACAATCCGGTCAAACTGAATGTGATGGCGATTCAGGAGAGTGGAGACATTGCCATTGATAATTCCGTTTTTGGCGAGCATGCAAACGCTCTACGTGATGTTGTTGACCTGTTCAAGAACGGAAAGGCATTTGGTTCATTAATTCAAATACCAGAAGCTCTGGCAGCAAAACTTCAGACCCTTGAAGAGGCTCTGATGCAAACAATGACCACCGGCGATTTGTATGCGGTGCATGCAGCAAATATGTTGTTACCATTGGTGGAACAAGCAAAAATATCTGCTGGGAGATACGATTGCGTGGTGGCGAATCCACCTTATATGGGGAGTAAATTCTTTTGTCCTGTTTTAAAGAATTTTATTGAAGTTCAATATAAACCTGCTAAGGGTGACCTATATACATGCTTTATGATGCGTAACACTTTATTTACACATAAAGGTGGATTAATTGGAATGATAACTATTCCAAATTGGATGTTCCTATCAACTTTTAAAGATCTTCGGAAATGGTTACTTGACGAAACAACAATTGAAACATTTATTCATAATGGAAGGGGTGTTTTTGGCTCTGACTTTGGAAGCTGTGCATTTACATTTTCACATACTACAATGCCAAATTATTATGGCAGCTATAAACGACTTTTTGAAAAGCAGGGCAGTGTCGCTTCCAATGAGGAATTAAATGAGCGTTTTGCGTCTTCACAAATTAAGACTTCCTCAACTGCTAATTTTAGAATAATTCCTGGAAGCCCAATTGCGTATTGGTTAAGCAATAGTATGCTTTCTACGTTTTTGAATAAGAAGGTTCTAGGTGAAATTGCGGTAGGTAAACATGGAATGTCAACCGGTAATAACAATAGATTTGTAAGACTCTGGCATGAAGTGAGTAATAAACAAATTGGTTTTTCATTTGCTGATAAAGTTTCCGCATCAGATTCAAATGTACGATGGTTCCCTTACAACAAAGGTGGTGCCTATAGAAAATGGTATGGAAATCAAGAGTACGTTGTAAACTATTGGCATGATGGGTACGATATGGTAACTGGGGCTAAAGATGGCTCCAATTCCGGTTTTCGTCACGATGGTAGAGACAGTTATTTTAAACCATGCGTAAGTTGGTCATTTATAAGTGCATCATATTTTGGTGTTCGATTTTATCCGAAGGGCTTCATCTTTGATGTTGCAGGTTCTGCAGTATTTCCTTCAGAGAAGGACCTGTTTTCTGTAACTGGTTTTTTGTGTTCAAAAGTAGCTCCAAACCTCATGGCTGCACTAAATCCAACCATAAATTTCCAAGTTGGAAATGTTATATCGCTACCCTACATAAGTGTCGATGCAGATAAAATAGTGAGTAATATTATCTCTATTGCCAATACTGATTGGGATTTTTTCGAAACATCATGGGATTTCCAATCATTGCCACTACTCACTAATCATCTCAAATCAGCCACACTCGAAACGTCTTGGAAAAACTGGCAAACCCACTCATCTTCCCAAATAATTCTAATGCAGGAACTTGAAAAAGAGAATAACCGCTTATTCATTGGAGCCTTCGGCTTGCAAGATGAACTTTCCCCAGAAGTTCCCGAAGACCAGATAACTCTTTCCCGTGCTGACCGCGAAGCAGACATGAAACGTCTCATTTCCTACGCAATCGGCTGCATGATGGGGCGCTATAGCCTTGATAATCACGGCCTTATTTACGCCAACAGTGGCAATATCGGCTTTGACCCAATTAAATACCCAATATTCCCTGCAGACGATGACGGAATTGTTCCAGTCATAGATATAGACTGGTTCCCGGATGATGCAGCCTGCCGCTTTGAAGAGTTTCTGAAAGTCACCTGGGCACCGGAAACACTGGAAGAAAATCTGAAATTCGTTGCCGATAGCCTGTCTCCCAAAGGCAGTGAAACACCACGGGAAACCATCCGCCGCTACATCAGTACCCAGTTTTTCAAGGACCACCTGCAAACCTACAAGAAACGCCCAATCTACTGGCTCTTTTCCAGCGGCAAGCAACGGGCATTCGAGTGCCTAGTCTACCTGCATCGCTACAACGAAGCTACGCTTTCCCGTATGCGTAACGAGTACGTCACTGTCCTGCAAGGCAAGTTCTCCGCCCAATTTGACTACCTGACAAATGAGGTAAATGCCGCAACATCCACTGCCGAGCGCAACCGCCTGCAAAAGCAACTCGATACACTACGAAAGAAGCAGGTTGAACTTGCTGCTTTCGATGATTTGTTGCGTCACTATGCCGACCAGCGTATCAGCCTTGACCTGGATGATGGGGTGAAGGTGAATTATGGAAAGTTTGGAGCGTTGTTAGCTGAGGTGAAGGTGGTTACTGGTAGTGAGTAAATTTACAAGGAGATAGCATGAAAACAATTTCCATATTTAACAATAAGGGCGGAGTTGGCAAGACCACTCTTACGTTTCATTTGGCTCATATATTAGCTGAAATGGGTCACAGAACATTGATTATTGATTTTGACCCTCAGTGCAACTTAACCATTATTGGAATGGATGAAGAGACTCTACACAAAATATGGCAAGAAGAAGACGATTTTATCGAAGATTATCAGGCTGCTCGCGATAAATTGCCTGCAAAAGACTTTGACAATTTAATAACAAGCACACGTTCTATCCATTTCCTTTTAAAACCAGCAGAGGACGGTGCTGCGGAAACTGGAAAATTGTCCCCTCCATTTCCGTTGGCTTCAAATTTAGACCTACTTCCTGGTAGGCTAACTATGCATCTCTACGAAGACAAAATATCAAGTCGTTGGAGTGACGTTTATCAAGGAGACCCATTAGCAATAAGAACAGTTACTAAACCAAGGGAAATTGTGGAAGCTTATGCCCGTCAACATGGCTATGAATACGTCATTATGGACACGTCACCGAGCTTAGGTGCCCTGAACAAGGTTATTATTTCAACAACTGATGGATTCGTTATTCCATGTATGCCAGATATGTTTTCGCTTTACGGAATTCGAAATATAGGTAATGCATTAGCTGGATGGAAAAAACAATTTGAGACAATATTTCACTTGCTGTCTGCTGAAAAACGCAAGAGTTTCCCAGAACATTTTGTTCGTTTGTTGGGGTTTACAGTATACAACGCAAAGAAATATACGGGAGTTACTCCATGGGATTTAGCAATTGCTCATTACAATTATGCTACTAAGGTTCCTGACGCTATTAAAAAATTTATTAGTCCTGACGTAAGAAGTCATTTAAGCGATGAATTACTTTCACACCCCATAGGGGATACCGCCATTATGCATACTCATAATACACTACCATCTATGGCTCAAAGATATCATTTGCCAATGTGGCAAGTCCCATCAAGTTCGAACCTTCAATCAACTGATATAAGTACAATCGCTGGTAACCGAACAATTTATGAAGCAACTCAAGACAAATACTGTGCATTTGCTCAAGACTTACTAACTCGCGTTACTTCATTGATATAGGTGCTCAAATGCCAAAAGAAAATTTAATTGAGCAGTCTCTACTCGCATTTGACAACAAATTGCATGAGTTAAATTTATTTATGACCGGAGTTAGTCAGTGGTTTCAGACACACCCTAAATTAGTCAAAATAGAATTCCCAATTGTGCATTCGGTTAAAGCAAGAATTAAGAGTAGAGACCATCTAAAAGATAAATTATTCCGCAAATGGACTGATGAAAACCCAATTGGTCCGGAAAATATTTTTGATAGAATTACCGATTTAGCTGGGGTTAGAATTATGCACCTTTATCAAGACCAATTTCCACTCATTCATAACGAGGTTCTTGCCAAGGTAAATGACCTTAATGATTGGTACCTCCCAGAAGCACCAAAAGCTTACACTTGGGACCCAGAGTCACAAAAGTTTTTTGAGGATATTGGAATCGAGGTTCATGTAAAAGAAAGTTTTTACACAAGTGTTCATTATTTGGTGAAACCAAGATCTGATTCACCTTTATGCTGCGAAATACAGGTAAGAACCTTATTCGAAGAGATATGGGGAGAAGTTGACCACACACTTAATTACCCTGAACCATCTGATAAAGTCTCGTGTAGAGAACAGCTTCGAGTCCTTGCCAAGCTCGTTGGAGCTGGAAGCCGCCTTGTTGATTCAATTTTCCGAAGTAGCCAATAACATTGGCTCTCCTCATATAAATATTTCAATAGGTGCGCTATGAAATACCAAAATCGACTAACCGATAACGACAAGCTTCATGAAAAAATTCGGTCACACCGTCCGCTTGACGCTTACGAAGTCAAACAGCTGAAAGAGTATTACCGTATTGGCCTGACGTGGTCAAGCAATGCACTTGAAGGTAACAGCCTCACGGAGAGCGAAACCAAAGTGGTTCTGGAGGATGGTATCACCATCGGCGGAAAGCCCCTGAAGGATCACTTTGAGGCTGTCGGACATAGCGAAGCGTTTGACCTTCTCTACAAACTGGCTGGCAGCCAGGAAATCACAGAGGACGACATTCTTGGACTGCATCGGCTGTTCTATTACAGGATTCAAGCTGAAACAGCCGGAAAATACCGGGATCGTAACGTCATCATCACTGGAACCGATTTCACCCCGCCGCCACCATCTGATATACCACTCACCATGCAGGATTTTATAAACAGTATACCGTCACTATCTCTGATGCATCCGGTTGAGTATGCCGCCATGCTGCACCTTAATCTTGTAACCATCCATCCCTTTATTGACGGCAACGGCAGAACCGCACGACTGCTGATGAACCTTGCCCTGTTACAGGCTGGATACCCCATCACCATTATTCCCCCCATAATCCGGGGCGACTATATCTCTGTCCTCCGTGATTCCAACAAAGGCGACAATCAGCCGTTTGTAAATTTCATCTCCTGCTGCGTGTGGGAAAGCCAGAAGGAATATCTGCGCCTGCTGGAGAGCCTTGACAGGAAATAGACCTCGATATAGCGAGAAACCATGCCCAAACATCAACTGACTGATACGCTGCAAAAGATATTCAAGGAAGAGAAACAACGCATCGTCTTCTGGTACGATACCGACCGGGAATTTGAGGAAGGTTTGCCAGACCTGAAGCTTGACGGGGTGAAAGTCATCCGCCTTGACGAAATCGGCTCACTGGAAATCAAGATACTCCTTGAGCTTCAGGACACCACCGGTAAATACCTTCTGTATGCCCCATTTGTGGAACCGGATGCCAAGAACGACTGGCTTCTGGACATCCGCCTCTATAGCCGCATTTTCCATGCGGACCAGGCTTCCATCCTTCTGAATGAACTGGGTTTGACCAGCCAGGCTCTTCGACCATTCCTGACCAGCAGAAGAACATTTTTCCGCAATCAGGACCGCCTGAATCGCCTGAAGAAATGGGTGAAGCCTGAGGATGTCGAGAACGAACTTGATTTGAAGATGCTGGCGGTCTTATCCAGGGCCGAGCTACCCGATATCTTCTCAATCCTGATGAAACTGTTTGGGGAACTATGCAATTCAGGCGAGCAACAACTCCTGCTTGCTTCGCAAATGTCTTGGGAAGAAATTGGCAAATATGACCTTTTAAAACCTTTCTGGAATCTCATTGCCACCACGTTTGGTTATACCGAACCAGAACCGAGCGTCAATGACCTGCTCATTCGCATCCTGGTTACGGATTTTGCGAAAACCCTGAAAGGCGCTGTTCCCTTATCGTTGCAGCATTTCGTCATACCCAGCAAAAGCCTTGCCCTGACCGCTTCCGTGTTTGCCAATCACTGGCGCAGTAATATCAATCATTACAAGTGCTATAACGAGTTGGCAGGGAATGTTGCCCAGCAACTCAAGGTGGACAACCAGCTGGGTGACCTCGATGAGCAGGCCCTGTTGGAGGTAATGACATTCGAGGCTGTTGAACGAAGGATAATCCTTTGCATGCTGGCAAAAATGAAGAACGGTTATTCCTTCGGTGACGAGATTAAATCGGTTGTCGCCCACCGGCTCGATGGCTATTGGTCCAATGCCCAAATCTCTTCCGGCGTTATCAATTACCGCACTCTCTATGGGGCGCTGTTGGCAGCGGCTGACCTGTTTGAGTTGAGAAGCAGGCATCAGACCGGCTTGAGCTATCCCGATGCATCCGGCATGTATGCAGCCTACACCGGTGAGCTTTACCGTTTTGACCAGCTTTACCGGCAGTTTCACGAGAAGGCCGACCAGATTGAACTGTCGGGAACGGATATCCTCAAGGGACTGAGGGCTGACGTTGAGAACTGTTACAGCAACTGGTTTATCGACCAGGTTGCCGTGACATGGGGAACGATGATAGAGCCGCCGCATGGCACCGGCTTATTGCAGGATTGGCGATTGAACAATATCCCGAACCAGCAGGATTTCTTTAAATCTTGCGTCGAGCCGGCCTTGAAAGCCTTTCCGCAAGGGCGGGTCTATGTGGTCATCAGTGATGCCCTCCGCTATGAAGCGGCGGCAGAGCTTACGGATGAACTGAATGCAAAGACCCGCTTCGATGCCGACATCTCATCCCAACTGGGAGTGCTTCCAAGCTATACCGCCCTGGGAATGGCGGCACTTCTGCCACATAACTCGCTCGATTACAAGGCAAGTGGCGATGTCGAGGTAGATGGCCAGCCGACCGCTTCATTGGAGCAGCGCAACAAGATTCTTGCGGAATACTCCGGAACGCTCATCAAGGCAGAAGAGCTGTTGGCCATGAGCAAGGACAAGGGGAGGGAATTTGTCAAGCCGCACCGGCTCATCTACATCTATCACAACCAAATCGATGCAACCGGCGATACGGCTTCAACCGAGTCCAATACATTCCGTTCTGTTCGTGAAACAATCAACGAACTGACAGCCCTGACCGGCTACATAATCAACAACCTTAACGGCAGTCTTGTACTCATTACCGCCGACCACGGGTTCCTGTTCCAGGAGACCTATCCCGGACAAAATGACAAGAGCGGCCTGGACACCAAGCCGGAAGGTACGCTCAAGGCCAAGAAACGCTATCTGCTGGGTAACGACCTGGGGGGAAACGCCAAAGCCTGGCATGGCTACACCTCAATAACGGCCGGAACGACGAACAGCGTTGAATTCTGGATACCCAAGGGGGCAAACCGGTTCCACTTTGCAGGTGGAGCGCGTTATGTCCACGGCGGGGCGATGTTGCAGGAGATTGTTGTGCCGATAGTATCAGTGAAGGGGGTCCGTGGGGTCGAGAAGCCGGGCAAGGTCAATGTTTCTCTCCTTGGTACGGTGAAGAAGATTGTCAATAACATGCAGCGGTTCGAGTTCATCCAGACCGAGGCGATCTCGGAAAGAGTCAGGCCCGTAACCCTCACGGTTTCCCTGCGTGACGTTGACCAGCTCATCAGCAACGAAATGACGCTGACCTTTGACAGCGCATCCGACCAGATGAACGACCGCAAGAAGTCGGCCAGCCTCATGGTCAAGGCAGGCAATTACGACAAGAAAAAAGAGTATTACCTGGTGCTCCGTGATGCAGCGGACAAGACCGAAATCGAGCGGATTCCGCTGACGATTGATTTATCATTTGGAAATGAATTCTGACCATCAAGGAACCGGTATGGATACCCAATTGAATTGCAGCCTGGACAGCCTCCTGAACCAGCACTTTGCCGGTAAGGTCGTCAGGAAAGACCTGACCAAGCTGGTGAAGGAAGGGGCGAACGTTCCAGTCTATGTCCTGGAATACCTTCTGGGGATGTATTGCGCTTCGGATAACGAAGAGGTCATTCAGGACGGGTTGGTGAACGTCAAGAAGATACTGGCCGAGAACTATGTCCGTCCGGACGAAGCCGAGAAGGTGAAGTCCAAAATCCGCGAACTGGGAACCTATAAGGTCATCGACAAGGTTACGGTCAAGCTGAATGAAAAACGGGATACCTATGAAGCTCTGCTGTCTAACCTGGGGGTGAAGGGGGTTGAGATCGCCAGTGGCACCGTCAAGAAGTACGAAAAGCTGCTGGTCGGCGGGATCTGGTGCATTGTCACCCTTAATTATTTCTACGAAGAGAATATGAAGGGCTCTCCTTTCAGCATCGGTGACCTGAAGCCGATTCAGATGCCGAACATGGACATGGAGGGGCTGTTTGAAGGTCGCAAGGCATTCAGCCAGGAACAGTGGATGGATGTTCTTGTCCGCTCCACCGGCATGGAACCTTCCGTGCTGGAGCAGCGGGTTAAGTGGCACCTGATCGCCAGAATGATCCCCTTTGTCGAGAACGGCTATAACCTCTGTGAGCTTGGCCCGAGGGGAACCGGCAAGAGCCATATCTACAAGGAAATCAGTCCGAACAGCATCCTTGTTTCCGGCGGACAGACGACCGTAGCCAATCTGTTCTACAACATGGGGTCGCATCAGGTTGGCCTTGTGGGTATGTGGGATGTGGTCGCCTTCGACGAAGTTGCAGGCATATCCTTCAAGGACAAAGATGGCGTCCAGATCATGAAGGACTACATGGCTTCCGGTTCTTTTGCCAGGGGTAAAGATCAGATTTCCGCCAATGCTGCCATGGTCTTCGTCGGTAACATCAACCAACCGGTGGATACCTTGGTCAAAACCAGCCATCTGCTGGCACCATTCCCCGAGAGCATGATTGATTCAGCCTTCTTCGACCGCTTCCACTGCTACATCCCCGGCTGGGAAGTTCCGAAGATGCGGCCGGAGTTCTTCACCAACCAGTATGGCTTGATTGTAGACTACCTTGCCGAATATCTGCGGGAGATGCGGAAGTACAATTTCTCGGATGCCATCGACAAGTTTTTCAAGCTGGGGAACAACCTCAACCAGCGGGATACCATCGCCGTTCGCCGAACGGTATCCGGGCTATTGAAGCTCCTGTATCCCCATGGTGAATTTGACAAGGAAGCAGTACGCCAATGCCTGCACTATGCCTTGGAGGTCCGCAGGAGGATCAAGGAACAGCTCAAGAAAATCGGTGGCATGGAATTTTACGACGTTCATTTCAGCTATATCGACAACGAAAGCATGGAAGAGCGCTTTATCGGAGTTCCCGAGCAGGGAGGCAGCTCCCTCATCCCTGAAGGACAGCTGAAACCGGGTACGTTGCACACCGTATCAACCGGATCTGGCGGCATGCTTGGCCTATATCGCCTTGAATTGCAGGTCATCGGCGGCAATGGGAAGTTGTCCCTGTCGGGGTTCGGCACATCCCAAAATGCGAAAGAGCCGGTCAAGGTGGCATTCGACTATTTCAAAGCCAATCTGACCAGGGTAAGCGGAATCGCCAAGGCGATTGACCATGATTACCACATGCACATGGTTGAGCTGCATAATACCGGACCTGCATCGGCTTTGACCATAGCCTCGTTTGTCTGTTTCTGTTCGGGGTTACTGGGCAAGCCGATACAAAGCCAAATGGTAATTCTGGGTGACATGAGCCTTGGGGGGAGCATTATTCCGGCGGAGAACCTGGCCGAATCGCTCCAGGTTGCTTTTGATGCAGGAGCAAAAAGGATTCTGATTCCCATGAGCAGTGTCAAAGACATACCGACGATACCGGGGGAGTTGTTCGCCAAGTTCCAGACCAGTTTTTATGCTGATCCGGTGGATGCGGTATTTAAGGCGCTGGGGGTGGATTAGGACCATATGCATGAATACAAGAAAATCCGTTTCTCACTTAAGTCCCTTGCAAAGACGGGCTTAGCTTCAGAAGAAATCAGAAGCAAGTATTTCGGACATTGTGTAACTGCTTATTTGACAAAAGGCTCGCAGAATCCGGTTGCTTATGTGAATGCCTGATATTTCAACTGATTATCCTGTTTTTAAGGAAAGCCAATAATGAAGTATGCAAAAGGCTCTCACTGCAAAGAGTTGAATGCTGTTAAATACTATGAACCCTACTTAATATGCCATTCATGTGGAACGAAATGTAATAATCCAGAGTTCGTTCCGCTAGACCTAGGTTGCGGCCTGGAGTGATAATGAATTATCTTGACCTTAATACGCCGATATTGCTTGAAATACTAAAGCAACAAGATGCGCAACAATCTGATAATGTTGAACCTATTCAGGTAGGTGACCTAGAGGAGAAACTTACTGAGGAACTGAATTGCATAATTTCCGATGCTCAAACTTCTCTCGGAATTTTAAGGTTGCTATACCCAGAAAAAATTCCCAATTCTCCGCAATTTTATGCCCGCCTGAATGAATTCCTCTCATGCGTTGGATGGAGTATTCAAGTAGAACAGGCTATTGGGAGCATTTGGTCCGTAACTCCTGAAATTCTTACTGTCGAAGAATTTGAGGAACTCCTCAGAATATTACCCTCAATCGAGGGTTATCCTTTTTTTAAATCTCTTCGTAGCCTGCCGCATTTTTTATCCCGTGTAAAACTCCGACCAGAATTTGCTGCTGAATGGCTTTCATCCATAATGCGACGAATCGGCAACGATTTGGCATCCGGAGTATTTTGGGAGTCTCTTGGCATTATCTGCGAAAAGCATCCTGGTATTGCTTTGGGGACAATCCATTGCTTGTATGGAAGCGATGACGATTCTGATGTTGCTATAGCCGCTTTTTTGCTCGGAACTCTGAGGGCACTCGCAAAACAAAAAAAAATGTCAGATGATTTCGACGTACTGGAGTCGGAATATTTCACATCTACAAATGCAAGAATGCGCTCCGCTTACCGACGCTCTTGGGTGCAAACTGCACAAAGAGGCCAAATGTCATTGGAAGATTTACAAAAACTCGCGGAACAGTTTCAGCTCAAAACACCAGTCGAACAGCACGAGGCATTTTGGATTGTATGCCGCTCCTTGCTTGTTCCAACTATACCGCAGGAAAACTATGATTTTTGCCTAACATGGCTCATGACAAACGTGTCGGCCGGAATTTCGCCAGAAGCAAAATACTCTGTGGTTGATTGCGTTGCCCAATATGTCGAAAACAATAATCTGGAGTTGCTTGATTTGGTTGTGAATATTCAGCCGATTCCAATTGAAAACGGTGGTACATGGGGGCGACTCGAACATATACTAGTATCTTTGCAAAAGAACAATCTTGAAGCATTCACAGAATTTTTTACCAAATTAGCTAATGCAAATGCCAGTACTCTTCTAGCAATTATGCACGAACCGCGTAGTTTTGAGTGGTTCTTTAACGAGGTGAATAGCAAAGACCTTAACGAGATGGTCGGAAAGCTGTGCTTTTCTAATGATTCAAAATGCCGAAAGCTAGGATTATTTCTTTTCGACAAATTACAAGTGACCTCTTTCCCTGATGTATTGGTGGAGAATCTTTCCGAAAGTAATTTGTGCTTGGCGTTTTATGAGATTCAGCGGACGCACATGAATGGAGGGTCAATAGCGAACATTCTCATATGCTTAATCCCCAAAATTCTGAGCGCCGAACAATCGTTACAGGATGACTTCTATGATGAACTGGTGCTTCAGGCCAAGAATTACAGTGGATTATGTTTAGAGGAATTTGAGCGGAGAGCTGAAGGTATTCCTCTTTTGCAGAAAGTAACCGATACGGTTAATAATTACTTTACTTTGCTGAAGGATATTCATAATTCAAGCGTTTGCGCAATGGATGTACCAGGCTACCGTCTCGCCAGACGCAACTATGCACGACGATTCAACAATGAAGTTTCAAAAGGGGCGGAGGAATTATCTGTATTTTCTCAGCTCTGCAAGAAATATCGGCTGCTTTACGGCCGGTCATGGCGAACATTTATGCAAGGTAATCTTGGTGAATCAACTGCGCTCAAGCAATTTTCAAATTCGATTGAAATGCCACGTATTGAACTAATTGACCCTGAAGGCATGGCATTCCGTCGCCTACATGCTTCAGCCCAAATTGACGCACTGTCGAAAGGTATCGTCTTGGAGGAAGAAGCATGAGTGCAGAATTTACGACTTCTTTTTTGACATATTATATTCGGAGCCTTGGAGAAAGGACTCGTGAAGAAAAATCGTCAACCAAATTCGGTTTTGACTGGATAATCTATAATCTTGCACTCGCAGATGAATTAATTCCATATCGATTGCCGTTTATCCGTGGCGGCCCAGACGAAATCTCGAAAACTAAAACTGAACCAGAATTTGGCGTTGACCTTTCATTTATTTCCCCAGACAAAAAGGTATTGTACATTTTTGTCTTGAAAGATGAGGTTTTGAAGGGTTCTACGTGGAATTCAAATAACTTCGATTATGACTTGCGCAATGCTGCAAGCCCAAATCTCGAAGCTCCAGAGTTTCTAGAGATACAAGCGGTCCGTATCATCCTGGCCTACAATAAAGACGAGGACCAAACAGGCATCCAATATTTTGAAAATCTTACTAAAAATTTGGGGCCAACAATCCGGGGGACTATTCCTCTATCGTTTGAAAGATGGAATCTCACGACTATTACCGAAAAGGTTAAAGACAAACTATTAACCCCATCCTTGCTGCCACAAAGATTCTTCAGTTTATTCAGCTACATATCATCACAATTTGCCGATTTCAGACACGGTTCTGATGCCTGGACGCAACAATTAATACCGAATTGGAATCGTTTTTTGAGCGATTTGCTCACGGGTAATGTTGGAGAGCGAAATGTTCGGCTGTTACCGGTTGCCTTGATAATTCTTAGAGAGCAAGGAAATATAAATCCAAGTTCTGGAACCGGGTGGTTAGACCTTGCAGAATGGGCGATGCTGGCAATTTGGGAAGTTTTTCGCACTGCCGACAAAAATGGAGTGAAACAAGCCATATTAGAGATTTGGTTCGGTATGTACCTGCCAGAGTTGCATCAATATTATCGTGCTCATGCTAAAGAGCTTGCGACCGAGCACAGCCTTGAATCAAGAGGTTCAGGAACATACCTTGATTCAGTTGCTTCTGCCATTGTTGCACAATGGCATGTAGCCCGATTGGGTATTTTGGCAGTTGGTCTTGCGGAATTTGGAACTGACCCGCCTGAAGAAGAGCAAAAAGCTCAATTGAAAATGCTTAACGAAATAGCTGATTGGTTGATTGGTTTCATGAACGCGAATCCTTCAACTATGAGGCCAATACTTGACATTAATCATATTGAGCAATTTCTTATCTGGCGGACACTTTGGCAGGTAGGGAGAATTGAAGATATTTATAAATGGCTGTTTAACCTGCAACGCAATCTTCTCGTCAGACGGTCAAAAACTGCATGGTTACCATTTATCGAAGGAGGGAATTCTCTCGAAACGGTTTTTGAGTATCTGGCTACAAACGAAAAGCCTCCCGAGTTTACGGACCAAAGCTCGCTATTACTGCTCTGCCTGTTAGAAATAGCCTTCTGCCTTGACCCTGAAAAACGCGAAAAGCTCATTGCCCTTTATTACAAACAGATAATACTTGCCCAAGATTCATCCGGCAATCAACTAAAGAATTGTGAGCCGATAGACCTGATGGGGTGGGCGCCTCCAGAAGACTGGGCATCACGGATTCTCATCAAAAGTCTTTCTTATGAGGGAGAATGTCAGGCTCTATCTGTTTTCAATATTCAGGGTGATTTGGACAGTAAGAGAATTGTGGAAAATATAGAACAATTCGTTCGGCAATCGCGAGAAGCTCAGAAATTTGAGTTCCCAGAATGGCTTCCTGCTTCTGTTCTTGTTTTAGCCTGTCTGAAACATCAAACTCCCTTGCCACCCGAAATCTGGCGGTTACCAATATGGGGAGTGATAGATTCAGAATCATGCAAAGGAGAACAAAAGTGACCAAAGCAGACATAGTTGAGCGGATTTATGAAAAGACCGGCTTTGCCAAGAAGGATTGCGCCGATTTGTTGGAAACGGTCTTCGATATTATGAAGGCAACACTTGAGGCCGGTGAAAAACTCAAAATTGCTGGAAGGGGGGTGGTTGGTTAGTTCCACCTGGTTAACTACTCCCAGCTATACTTCACATACAACCGGTCTGCTTCACCACCGGAACAACGGTCGGCATGGACCGGAATACGCACCAGGGCCTGATGAGGTGTCCGCTTTGGGGGATGGAATGGACTGAATGAGCCGAGCCTGAGCAGCTGTTCGGCATCAGCCACATCGGTAACACGCTTTTTCCCGTTTGCAGATGTCATCTGCCAGAAGTGCCTCACCAGGAGGACAACGGTAGTCAAATTATCTCTCCGATCTAGCGACCGGATGAAGGCAGGAATGTGACGGTGAAGTTGAGACTGATCGCTGACTATTTGTCCTGACTTTTTATAACAACTTTGGCTACCTTATTAGCATAACTACCCGATATTAATCAGCAATTACTTGATTTATCGCAAAATATGTGTTAAATTAATTGCAAGCAAAAAAATGTTTTGTCGGCAATTTCACGCAATCATCATGTCAGCAACACGACCAATCGACTCATCATTTTTCCATCGCGAATCCACTTTTAACACAATTAAAACGGCTTGATATCGATCAGTTGAGGCAACTCGCTCGATATTTACAAACTTTTGAGAAGGGTTTCCGACACTGGTTCCCCGAATGTGTTGAGGTGCGTCTAGCAATCGACGTGCAAAAGTGACTTGCATAAAGGGGGGGGGTGTTAGGCGTCAATCAGAGAAGGTAAGGCTATCGAATCATCATTTACATCGAGGAAATGGGGCAGTAATGAAAGTACCATTCAGGCAGCAAGCATCCGAGTTCGATTGCGTACCGACTTCGTTAATCAACGCGTTGGTTTATCTATTTGGCAGAAAGGAAATACCACCGTTCGTGGTTCAACGGGTTTATAGGGACTGCCTGGATTATGAGTCTGCTCGCGGCACATCGGGGCGTGCGATTCAGGATCTAGGCTTTTGGCTCAACTGCTACAATGAAAAAAGTTATGTGAAGTTTACCATCGAAACCAAATATATCTTTGGCGAACAGGTACATTTACGCCGAAACAGCAGGATCATCAAGTGTCTCAATGCAAATGGTGCGGCATTGCTCTGCGTGCATCTAAGCCGGTACGAATGGCATTGCATACTGGGCATTCGATATGAACGTGGCTGGCTGTATTGCTATGATCCATACCCGCGTACCACAAGATTTATCAATAATGATTCTGTTCAGTTTATTTCGACTACCGGCCACCATACGCCAAATCTGAAAATCCGTATGGACTGGTTGGACAAAGAATTCAATCAGGCAGTAACGCCTGACGACCGTAAATACATTTTGGGTGATTATGATGATCGCGAATGCCTCTTGTTGAACAGGATTCGCGAATAGACCACAACCATAAGGCTTTTCTGCTCACGACGAACTAAGTTCAACCTTTTCTTTAACAACCTGCTTTACCAGCTGTTTCCCCCTCAGTTCTTAACATCCAAACAACCATCATTTCTGATTCCGGAATTTCTGCGTTCCGGTGTTTGTCGTTGCCAAACATTGCGAAGACAGCGGCTGATTATTGCCGCCGAACTGCTTGAAGGTCAGCAGTGTAACCACCAGACCGGCCAACACAATAGGAGAGGAGAAACTGTAATGAGACCCCAATGAATCCCTGAATTTTTCAAGAGGAACAACGAGCCATTCAAGGTGAACAACAGCCATGAATAGCTTGATACCGCGTAGGAGGCGGCGCCATGAGTTTGCAGCATTCACCGGAAGGACATATCAACCGCAAAATCTTACAAGCTGTTGCGGGAGCAATCAGGAGCATTGAGAAAGTGGCTGGAGCTTTAGAGGAGTACGAAATCGGCAAGGATGACGCTGAATTGCTTGGTTCTGCAATGAGTGACCTCTGGTCGATCCTGGAATCCAACGGCTACACCATTGACATTGATACCAATCGACTAAAGAGGACATCGCCATGACAATTGAAACATTATTCGGCCAGGAACAGGTTCCAGCGAAACCGAGAGCGATCAGGCTCAAGAAAATCAGAGCGGTATATGAAACATTGACCATCAAAGAGGGGAATAGCCGTTATCTGAAGCCGTTCACCAGATACAGCAGTCCGGAGCAGGTTTTCGAAACTTTCAACTTTTTGCGGCATGAAACGAAGGAATATTTCTTTGCCATACACTTGGACGGCAAAAACCGTATCTGTTGCGTTGACGAAGTATCAGTCGGCTCATTGAATCAGAGCGTTGTCCACCCAAGAGAAGTATTCAAAACGGCCCTCTTGTCATCGGCAGCAGCGATTATCCTGATGCACAATCATCCTTCAGGAGATCCAGCGCCAAGCAGAGAGGACATTGAAATAACAAAACGATTAAAGGAAGCAGGAGAGCTTATCGGCGTGAAGGTATTGGATCACATCATTATCGGCGACAACTTTCATTCGTTTGCCAGCCAGGGACTGCTGTAAGGAATAAAACGACAATAGGATGCCATATGCATGCCGACAAACCGAAAGGAGTATTCAGATGAAATTCAATCCAGGGCAGCTGGTCGTGACCAGAGGCGTAAATGATTTAATTGCCACCAACGAGGATTTTGCCAAACATGTTCACCTGTCGCTGAAACGACACCTGGCCGGAGACTGGGGTGATCTTTGCGATGAAGATCGAGTTACCAATGAATTTGCCCTACAGCATTGAGAGTAAACACGATAATCGAGGGAGGTTCAGACTTGCTAATTGAGGGATCATTGCAGGCCCTGACCTGACGATCATGGATGCTGGATGGGCGGCGGTTGAGCCCTGCATAACAGTAGGTTCATCCGCCGCCCCCAGGTTTTTCCTACCTCAGTTGCCGCATGAGCTCCCTTGCCTTCTTCCGGCTGTAACCGATGTCCTCCCTCGATACGTCATACAGATAGACCGGATAGTTAAACCCTGTCTTGATGAGCAGTCCTCCGTTCCAGTCAGTGATCATGGTGATGCTTCTAATATTCCGACGGTAGCGGAACCATGTCGTATTTTCCTCCGTGATCTCCACATCGAGCGTTTCCAGCCGTCTTTTCTGGGGGTTATACACAGTGCATTCCATATCCACCTCCCGGGCTATTTCAGGAACGGCGCGGCTGACGCACGGGAGGAGTGAATAGGTCGAAGTAGAGGGGTTCGTCGATGCGCGGGAGGTTGCGCTCGGCGGCGGCGGTGAGCAGTTCCGCCGCCATGTGTGTGAGCACCCGCAGGTTTCCGTGTGCATGGGTTGCCAGGGTTTGGATCAGCTCCGGTGCGATCAACTGGGGCGCCCCGGCTTTCTGCAGGACGTAGTCCAGGTAGGAAGCCAGCTCCTGCGGGGTGAGCGCGGAGAGTTCCAGGCGGGCGCGGATGCGACTGCCCAAGGGTAGGAGTTCCGGGGTGCGGAAGCGCTGGGGGAGCCGGGCGTCGCCGCACAGCACGGTGAAGAGCAGGCTCTGGGAGTCGAAGCTCGCGCTTTGCAGGAGCCTCAGTTCGGTCAGGCACTCGGAGCTGACCTCCTGAGCCTCATCGACCAGGAGCAGCGGGCGCAAGAGAGTCGCTGCACAGTGTGCGCGCCAGCGCTCACGCAGCGCCTTGAATCCGCCATACCGGTTGGCGGGATTGAGCTGAACGCCGAATAGCTCTCCAAGCTCGCGATAGAAATCGGCGACCTTGCTTTGGGGGCGCTCCATCACCCCCACTACGATGTCGGGCAGTTGTCCCAGGCGGGCGCCAAGCCACTGCAGGGTCTTCGATTTGCCGTAGCCCGGCTCACCGGTGATCAGGGAGAACCCGCCCTGGGAGACCAGGGACTCCAGGCGCCGGGCAAAGAGTTCGGCGCCCGGCAGCGGCCAGAGCGCCTCCACGGGAAGCGCCGGCACGAACGGGTTGTACTTGAGCCCGTAGAGGGCCAGGAGAGTCTTATCGTTCATCGGGACCCTCCTTCACGGCAAGATAGGCCGGTGGAAGCCCGGTGGCGGCGTAATCCGCCAGCCACTTGCGAAGCAGTGCGGGCATCTCCTCGGGTGAGGCGTTCGCCTGGGCCGACTGCGCCGCAACCGGTTCCAGAGTGCGGCGCTGACCGGAGGCGTTTTTCTCCTTGTCCTGGGGGAGCAGCCGGGCCAAGGGATTGCAGCTGTCGGGATCCACTAGAACCATCCGGCTTACGTCCCAACCGGCATGGCGTAACGTCAGGCGGGGGAGATGCCTGAACCGCGACGGGACCTCGAAGCGCACCCCCTCGACCGTCACGGTTGCATCGCTTTTGCGCTGGGTGCGCGTAACCTGGCGGGTGAAGGCGAGATTCAAGGAGTCCATGTCGGGAGCCGAGCGGGAGACCTCCGGTCCGGCGAGCAGGCGCTCGATCGGAGCGCAGCCGATCTCGCTGTGGGTACGGCGGTGATAGTCCTGTTCGACCCACGCCTGGGTGGTGCGGTTGAGGAACTCCAGCCGCAAGGGGCTCACCCCGCGCAAAAGCTCCATGAGACGTCCCTCAAGCTGCGCCCAGAACACCTCCTGTTTCCCGTTCATATAGGGCGAGTAAGGAAGGGTTGTGTCGTGGCTCACCCCGAGTCGGGCCAGCCCCTCCCGGGTTTCCTCCGCCAGCATCGCGCTTCCATTATCGGTCATCAGAGCCCTGGGAAGCCCACGTTTCAGCATCGCCTGCGTGAGAGCATGCGCGAGGTTCTGGGCGCTTTCCGCCAGATACCACTGCAGATGGCAGCAGAGCCTGCTCCGGTCGTCCAGAACCGCGCACACCAGGGGCGTCTGCCAGCCCCCCTCCTCGTCCAGCACCTTGAGGCTTCCCTGGTGGAAGTCGAGGTGCCACAGGGCGTGCACGTGGCTCGCCTCATAGCCGCGAATCTCACGGCTTTCGCGGCGCCGGACGGCGCGGCGTTGTCCTTCGGTCGGGTTCGCGGGCTCGCGCCTTTTCTGCCACCCCTTCTCCCGCATTCGGCGAAGCACGCTCTGGTAGCTCGGCAAGGCTCCCATCTGGGGCTTTTGGGCCACTTCGGCGGCGAGGTTGTCGTAGTGCAGTTGCACCGTCCAGCGAGGATACCTGGCATACTGCACTTCCAGGGCGCTCAAGAGCGCCTCGGACAGCGCAATCTGACACCCGGCGTCCGAACGCGCCTTGCGACTCAGCGCAGCGATCGGGTCCGCGGCGTCCTTCGCCTGGTAGTACCAGCGTTCGAGCGTGGAAAAACCAAGTCGTATAGACTTCTCCGGGAGCAGGGGATGCCGGTACACCCTCTCGCTCAATTCCCGGATCTTTCCCTGCAACTCCCCGCTCGCGGCAGGGCTCGCCAATAGCGGTCCGATCACCTGCAGCCGAAACCTGGCCCAGCGCTGCTTCGGGACTACATTCTTCTTCATTTAAGGCTCCTTTCCGGCCGCCATCCAGGCGTCTCCACTGTGGAGCACCTTCGGGTCAGCCAAGAGCCGCCTTATAAACCATTCCGAGCCCGATGCGAATCCGCCATCTTTTGCGCGGACCCTTACGACAGTCCAGCTCCCTCGCCGATCCTGTTCAAAAGCCGCATCCCGCAAGCAGTCGCAGACAGCGCACCAACGCCGTTTCCGGGCCGTCGCGGCCAAGCCCCAGGCGCTCCAGCACCCCCAACGGAATCGCTTCCGCCGCCACTGGAGGGATCAGGAGACCGCGCAATCTTTGCCAGGTTGAGGTATGCGGGAAGGTCGAGCGAAAAAACGCCAGCCAGCGTCTGAAAGTCGAGAGGGTGACGCCGAAGAGGTCCATGATCTTGCGGGCGCTGTAACCCTTTTCCCGCTGTTGGCGAAGGGCTGTGGCGACAACGATCACCCCGCCCCAATAAACACGCCGGCCCAGGAAGAGCACCGATGGCGGCAAGGTCCGTCGTCGGCAACCTTCACGACCGCAGCAAAGACTATGGCGTATGAAGAATGTTTCGAACAGGTTGGCGGGGCCGCCACGGGGTTTGCGCACATAGGCGCCTCGGTGCAGCGGTCCCGAACAGTAGGGCAACCAAGGGAGCGCACCCCCTCGGCAAGGTCGACGTCGATGTTATGAAGGAGGGAAAAAAGCTTCTGACGCTGAATAATTTCTGGTAGCATGACTCCTGCCTGATTCCTGCTGGGCAAGGAGGAGCCCCCGTCGATTCCGCCAAGAAAAGTGAGGGGGCTTCTCCATCTTTTCCTCACATTTCTCGTCTATTTCTCGCCTAATTTCCATCAATTTTTCTGATCAGCCTCAGCATGGCGAACGACTCTTCTCGGTTTATATGAAAGAAGGGTTGCCCAAAATATGGATAATCACGGAATGGGACCGGTCAGTTACCACGACGTTATTTCCGGATGAATATTGAATAGCTGTGCTTTGATCGGTAGCAATATCACTAAATATATGCTATGGAAAGCGCCACGGAAAATTTGCTGTATTCACTGCCAGAAATACCGACGAATTGTTCGAGCATAATATTTAATGGTATATATTTCGGTATACCAAGGAAAGCATAACCTATGATTACTTATAAATTACAATCATTTACGTCGTCAGTTAAATTGAAGTCGCACCATAAAAAACAGCCATTTAGGATCCTTCCTGAGTGGCTGTTTTCTTTTGGTGTATCGTGCTTGTCGCAACCCGCAAAAAACGGACTCGGTACGACGGGGTAGTACCAGCGGCCAGTAGCTCCCTTGCCGATTTGGAACAAAACCCTCGTGTCCATATTGACTGGTTTAAAGAAGAATGGATTGAATATTTAGACACTTACAGAGCGTACTGTGTGCAGTATCGGAGGTGCAGCAATGAACTACAACGATTATCCAACTGAACCAATGGGCGACGGCAGCCTTTATCGACAATGCAAAAGCTGCAAGGTGCCGGTGCTTGAAATCAATGGCGAACTCGACAAGCATCGTCCGTGGTGCGAGTACCGACAGGAGATGAAGGCGCGGCAACTGAGAGACGAGCTTCTGGAGGAAAACCTGTGGTTGCGATTTCTTCTTGGGCAGGTGTTCCATTCGCTCCCGGAACAAAGGGATTGGCTTGATCCGGAAATCGAGAAGGGCATGAAGGCTGCCCTGGAAAGCAAACCCCGGACTGGTCGTTGATAGCAGGTCTTTTTCGGCTCATTGCTGCGATAGAGTCCTGACGACAGCCGATATAATGACGATGCAATTGCTCGGTATCCCGGATTGACTCTGAGTGAGTCTGGGAATGGCTGGCATAAGCCGTTAAAGAGTAGACAGGTTGACATTGTCATGGTTGTCTACCAGTAAACTCAATTGATTCAGTTATATACTGCCACCGACGGTGCACAGCACGGGTAACCGTGTGTCGCAAAACTACCATCCCGAAGAGGGATAGAGGGGTTGTCGAAGTGAGGGAAGAATATTTTGCATAAGAGCCACGCTTTCGGTTTATACACGGGAAGTGTGGTTTTTTTTGCCTGTTTTGGAAGCTATGCGGATCATGTCGATGAGTCTGTTTTCGCTATATGTGCGGGTCGTGGGTGAAGCTCTGGAGGGAAATTTCCGTATGGATCAGTATGGCTACACAATGCACTGGGGAGGCCTGCCATGAAGAACCGGATGCTTTTACGCTGGTTATCGCTGTGTCTTGTTCTTGCCCTCAGCGCACCCTGCTCCGTTGCCCACTCCGGCAGTATCCCCGAGGTGGGCGCTCCGGAGTGTGTGGGAAATTGCGGCGACTCCAGCGGGAGAGAGGAACAGACACAGCGCCCAGAGCCGGCCGGCCCGACCCCGGAACAGCGCGAACAGGCGCGCGCCAGGGCGCTTAACAATGCCAACGAGCGGGGAATCGGCTGCTTTCAGCGCAAAGAGTGGAACTGCGCCATACGCAATTTTCAGGAAGCGCTGGCCTACGCTCCCTACAACCCCTCCCTGCAGCATAATCTGAAACGGGCACGGGAAGAGGCGGCCAGACAGTCCGGACTGGCAGGCCAGCAGTTGCTGTCGACTGTCCACCACGGCAATCAGGCGCTGCAGAGCGGCAACTCCGCAACGGGAAGGCCCCTGTCAGGGCAGGGGTTCGATACGGGGGGATCGAATGCGGGCACTCTTCCACCTCCCGTTGTCTACAATCAGTATTACGGATACCGGGATCCGGTTGTCGCACCGGACAAGCGGACCCCCGCCATTGACCGCATCGAAAGGGAACGGGACAGCTCGCGTAAAAAACGGGCTAACCTGGAAACCAGGCTGAATGAGCTGCAAACAAAGCCGAAAGCCAACCCGGTGGAGCTGGTGCGGATCAAACAGGAGATCAGTAATGCCAGGAACCAGGAGAATTTCCTGAACTTCTCCATTCAGGTGGAACTGCAGAAGGCCGGGGCCCCCCATGGGAAAAAATAGCCCTGCCTTTCACCACATGGGGTTGTTGCTTCTCCTCTGCATCCTGCTGGCTCCGGTAGTCGGTGCCTCTGCCCAGACCATCTCCTCCCCACCCCGGCCGCCATCCGGCATCAACCAGGATGACCATGACAGGCTTCAGCGCAGGAAAGCGTCACTGGACGCCATGCGCCAGGCGCTGGAGGCTGATATCGGAGCCTTGAATGCTGACTGCAGCCGGGTTCCTGCCGCTGATTCTTCGCGCGCCTCCTCCTGCCGGAAGCGGCAAACGGATCTCTTGGCCAGAATCGGCGACTACCGCTCGGCTGTGGATGCGTACACCTGGCAGGTGCAGCTGGTGTCGTTGCTGTCACCCACTGCGCTCGCGAACGACGACGCCCTGCATAGCGCACATCCGTTGCCCCGGGAACTGCAGAGGAGCCTGCAACGGGTCGTCGACCTGGAACGGAATCTGCGCAGGATCCAGGGGCGGCTCAAGGGGTTGACGCAAACCCTGCGCGCCAGTACCGCCGAATTCGAAACCTGGAAGGGGACGGTGGACGAGGCGGTGAACGACACCTGGCGCAACGGTCTTGAGTATCTGCTCAGTCTTCCTTTTGAGTACGGGACATACAAGCTGGGCACTCTCCTGAAAAAACGTCTCCAGGAGATCGAGAAACAGTCCGTCAGGTCGGCGGACCTGCTGGCCAGTACGTCCGATCCCACTCGGCGCGAGCAATACCGTGCCGTGCGGCAGTGGCTTGCCCGCGAAGAGAAGCTTGCCAGGTACAATCTGCGGCAGTTGGACAACCTTGGCGCCCTGAAGACCAACTACGATCTGCGGGAATGGAATACGAAACGGGCCGACGACTATGACAGTCTCGTCGACGGCTTGGGCTGGATGGCCGGGATTATCGCTCCGCCGTTCAGTCATCTGAAGATGAGCGCCCAGGCCTATTCCAACGTGGTCGCGGAATGCGTCAGCTGGTACAGGATCAACAGCCTGACCCGGCAGAACGAGGAGTATGCGGCGCAGGTCAGGGAGCTGTCCCGGCGCATGGAGAGGGATATGGGTGAGCTCGGCTGCCTGAAGGGATGTCTGCGGGAGTACCGCGACGGGTGCCTGACCGGCTGCGGAAGCGGTAGTAGCCTGCACATGCCGCCACCACTGCTGGACTAGGGGCCTGTTTTTCGTCACTTCTATTCAAGGAGGTATGAACATGTTCATCCGCAAGAAACGTACACTGGTTGTTTCCGCCCTGCTCATGACGCTTGCTGCCGGGTGTGCCCAGGTCACCCCGCAAACCCGGGACACACGGCTGGATACGAGAAGGCGGGCCGTTGCCTCTCCGGCATCCCTGGGGATCTACTATCAGGGCATGAACGGCACCGTTGGCTATCACATGGTCAGTGAGCCACGGGCAAATTGCCAACCAAGCTGGAATGCCGATAATCCGCGCATCGTGGAGGGGTATCTCCCCCCAGGTCTGAAGGTCGACGGTTTCAAGATCGTCGGCACACCGCAACTGCCGGGGAGATGGTTTGTGAAGATGAGGTTTACTGGGGTGTCCTGTCAGGGCACGTCCTATTCCGATCAGGACGTGGATGTCAACCTGAACATACAGGGTGATGCGCCGCGCCAGATCCAATGAACCGCTGACCGTGATGCGCACCTGTTCTGCCGTCCTGCCCGAAAGGTCCGGCGGATTGGGCGGGCCTGCCACGCAGCGAGGGAGAACCACCATGGGTAACCATCCGCCTGTTCCGCTCATTACATATGTCTCTGCCGCACTGCTCCTGCTCTGCTCCGCCTGCGCTCCCCAAGGGGCCGTTCTGGCCGACAGGTGCCGGCTTGAGCCGGTCAACGGCCCCTGCAAGGCTATGATGGAGCGCTACCGCTTCGACCAGAAGAGCGGCACATGCCGGGAGTACATCTACGATGGCTGCGGAGCGGTGGTCCCCTTCGAGAGCCTGGAAGAGTGCCGTCAGCTCTGCGAACCTCCGGCATCGGGGGAAGTCCAGGGGAAAATGCCGGGAGTCGAGCCCGCCGTGGAGAAACGTTCCGGTCTGCTCCGCGATCCGGTGGAGGATGACCCCCGCCATGCCGTGGTATTCAGGAACATCGATGACGAGGTCAAGGCTCTGCTGGCCGATCATCCCCGACGGGGGGGGGAAGGTTTCGTCAACATCTACTGGGAGACCAAGAAGCGGCTGCTCAAGAACAGGTACGGCATCGACTGGCGCTCGCCGGGAGAGATGAACCCGCAGGTTATCTTCGACTGATTGATACATGGCGCAATCTCGCAGCAACAGCGGAGAGAGGTCAGGGGAGGGCTACATGAGGCGGATGCTGAAAACAGTGCTGCTGGTGGCTGGCGTCGCGGTCAGTCTGGGAGCTGGTGCTGCTGTCAAAGCTGATGGTGCTGGGGGGGACGATCAAAACACCAAGAGTGCCGATTCCGGGCAGTCCTTGTACAGCGTGGTCAGGGAAACCAGCTTGGGCGGAATCATTGCAGAGCAGGGGACATGGCTGGTGCTGGATGAGCCGATCCACTTTGCCAAGGGGAGCAGGTCGGAGCGGGTGGTGGAGCGGATCCGGCTGAGCGTGCCCCCTGAATTGCGGGAGAGGGTGGCGGCCATGGATGGTCGCCATGCCGTGCTGGAGGGGACCATGGAGTGTGCCATGCTCTTTACTCCCTGGAGCGCGACCTGCGTACTGAGGGTGAAACGGGCGGAGACGGACCGGTGAGCGGGGCCTGCTTCAGGTCGGAGATGAAGCAGCTGCCGCTGATGCTGGGAAAACTGTTGGCCGGCTTGGTGGCGGTGGCCGGCTTTACCATGGCTGTGCTGGACGTGACCAGGCGCGCCGATGCCCCGCTGCCCGGCATCATGGCCTGGCTTCTGCTGGGTGCAGCGGGTCTGCTGGCCTTCCAACGCTTTTCCCGCTCCCTGGTGAGGCGGCTGTCAGGCGAGGGGAACGTTTCCCCCGCAGAGGCAAGGCGCACGAGCCTTATCTCCTGGGTGATCCTCGTGCTGCTCGCCCTGGGCTTTCTGTTGGTCAGCTACCTCATGACCAGGTAGCATGACGTGCCGTGACCCCTCCCCCAGGATTCCCTTTGCCCGTTTCCCCCCTCTGTGGTATAGATGCCGGTCATGATCGTGGAAAAGAAGAGTATCGCCCGCAGCCACGAGTACTGGATGCAGCGGGCCATAGCCGAGGCGGGCAAGGCCCGCAGCAGGGACGAGGTCCCCATCGGCTGCGTGATCGTCAGGGACAACAGGATTATCGCCCGCGGCCACAACCTGCGGGAGAGTTCCCAGGACCCTTCCGCCCATGCCGAGATGATCGCCATACGCAAGGCAGCCCGAAAGCTCTCCTCCTGGCGACTCCTGGACACCACCCTCTATGTAACCCTGGAACCCTGCACCATGTGCATGGGCGCCATCATCCTTTCGCGCATCCCCCGCGTCGTGTTCGGCTGCCTGGACCCCAAGGGGGGGGCGGCCGGTTCGCTCTACGATCTCTCCAACGATCCCCGTCTCAATCATCGTGTGGAACTGCTGCCCGGCGTGCTGGAGCGCGATTGCTCGTCGCTTTTGAGCGGCTTCTTCGCCGAGTTGAGGAGGCGCAGGCGTGAGGCGCGCCTTAGCTCCGCTGGAGAGCTTCCCGGAACTCCACAGGGCTGTTGATGTTGCGGAACGACACTCCGGCGCCGGGAATGGAGCGGATCACCTGTCGGGGGATCACGCCGGTCACCCCACCAATCCTGGCGCTGTCCGTCACGGGGAGCGGTCGGCAGCCGGGCAGGGCTGTCGGCTCCGCGGGGCGGAGTCCGCAACCCGGGGATCATGATCCGCATGTATAGTACACTTTCGGGTCACCTGGCAACAGTGCTGCCAGGTGACCCGAATGCGCCCTGTCATACCCCATTTGCGTCAGCGAGCCTTTCCGGCCCGGCGCGCGGGGGACTCCTAACCCCTACTTGGATCACAAAACAGTTGAAATAGGCGTAGCATTGGTTGGCCTGCCGTGCAAAACTCTGGACTCGGCATGCAAGTTGCTGTAGTTTCTGGTGGATTGACTATTCAGGAGGAGAGAAGATTATGAAAAAGAGATTCATGCTGTTCTGTGCTGCGGCACTCTCGGTGCCCATGTCCGCGCTGGCGGGGGTGAACGTCAACGTCAACCTCGGTATTCCCGCGCCCGTTGTGGTTGCCGCTCCACCGGCCGTGGTGTTTGCCAGTCCGCCGCTGTTCCTGGTGCCGCCCAGCCTGGGTATCTACGTTGGTGTGGGTATTCCCTACGATATTGTTTATGTCGATGACTTCTACTACCTGAACTACCGTAACGCCTGGTACCGTTCCAACCACTACAACGGCCCCTGGGCCGGTGTCCGTCAGGAGCGTCTGCCGCTGGTTGTGCGCCGCCAGGGTGTGGAGTATATCCGCGTCCGTCGCGACAGGGAATACCAAGGCTATCGCAGGGACCATGATCACTACCGCGGCCGCTATTTCAGGCCCGATCAGGGGGGCAGGCCGGTGTTCGTGGATACCCGCCGGCGAGACTGGAAGGAAGAGCGCAAACAGGACCGGCGCGAAATGAAGTTCGAGCACAAGCAAGAGCAGCGCGAGATGAAGTTCGACCACAAGCAGGAACAGCGCGCCATGAAGGACTTACAAAAGCGCGAGAACCGCGAAATGAAGAATGACCGCAGGCAGGATCGGGATCACGGTAGACACCGCTAATCTCATTTGATTCAGCTGCATACGACATGAGCCCCTCCGGATATTCCGGCGGGGCTCATGTCGTTCAGCGCTTTGAGGCTGCTGATTATCCCTGCAGGTTGAATGCCTCATGCAGCACGCGCACGGCCAGTTCGGTGTACTTGTCGTCGATGATCACCGAGATCTTGATCTCCGAGGTGGAGATGGTCTGGATGTTGATGTTGGCGGCGGCCAGTGCCGAGAACATGGTGGTGGCCACGCCGGCGTGGCTGCGCATGCCCAGGCCGACGATGGAAATCTTGCTGATCTTCTCGTCGGAGATGACTTCCCTGGCCTGGAGTTCGCCGGCAACCTGGTTGGTGATCTGCATGGCTTGTTTCAGGTCGGTCTTGTTGACGGTGAAGGTGAAGTCTGCCAGGCCGGCCTGGCTCACGTTCTGTACGATCATGTCCACCGGGATCGAAGCGTCGGAAAGCGCCGACAGGATCCTGGCGGCGGTACCCGGTTTGTCGGCTACCCCCATGACGACGATCTTGGCTTCATTCTTATCATAGGCAACGCCTGAAACGAGAATCCCTTCCATATCCTTGTTCTCCCTCGTAACCATGGTACCGGTATTGTCATTCAAACTGGAACGTACATGTACGTTGACGTTGTATTTCTTGGCGAACTCCACCGAGCGGATCTGCAGGACCTTGGCGCCCAGGCTGGCCAGTTCCAGCATCTCATCGTAGGAGATGCTCTCCATCTTGCGAGCTTCCTTGCAGATGTTGGGGTCGGTGGTGTAGACACCGTCCACGTCGGTGTAGATCTCGCACACATCCGCCTTGAGGGCCGCTGCCAGGGCAACCGCCGAGGTGTCGGAACCGCCGCGCCCCAGGGTGGTGATGTTGCCGTTGGCGTCGATGCCCTGGAAACCGGCCACGATCACGATAGTCCCCTCGTTCAGATCGGCGCGGATGCGTGCGTCCTCGATCCGCTCGATGCGCGCCTTGGTTGCCGTGTCGTCGGTGATGATCGGCACCTGCCACCCCAGGTACGATTTGGCCTTGTATCCCATGGATTTGAGGTGCATGGCAAGAAGGGCGATGGTGACCTGTTCGCCGGTGGACACCAGGGTGTCGTATTCGCGGCCGTGGGGCAGTTCACACATCTCGTTGGCCAGGGAGACCAGTCTGTTGGTCTCTCCGGACATGGCAGAAAGGACAACGATCAGCTCGTTGCCCGCATCACAGGTCCTGGCGACCCGCTTGGCGACGTTCCTGATGCGGTCGGGATTGCCGACCGACGTACCGCCGTATTTCTGAACGACAAGTGCCATACTTCAGGTACTCCCTTTCCTGGTAATGGTGTCCGTCAAGCTGCTGGCGGACTCCACTGTATAGCAGACAAAACCGGATCAGGTCAAAGCATTTCTGGGTTCCTGGCGGGCATCAAGCCGCTCCAGCAGGGCCTCCGGACCGGCCCCTTCTGCCTGGATGGTGATGATGCGCCTGTCGTCGCCGTCATGCTGGAAGGTGACGCTCAGGCGCTCAACCGGAAGCAGCTCTTCCAGGCGTTCGGACCATTCGGCCAGGCAGATGCCCTCTCCCTGGAAAAAATCCTCGAAGCCCAGTTCGGCAATCTCGTGACAGGAGGATAACCGGTAGAAGTCGAAGTGATAGATGGGAGGGGTGCCGGGATACTCGTTCATGATGGCAAAGGTGGGGCTGGCCACCAGATGGGCGCTTTGGGGCGCCGCTCCGCTCACCACCCCCCGGGTGAAGCAGGTCTTGCCCCCCCCCAGTTCCCCGCACAGGGCGACGAAGGTTCCGGGAATGAGCATTTCTCCCAGGCGTCGGCCAAGCTCCTCGGTCTCTGCCGGCGAAGAGGTCGCCAGGGAGAGCCGTTTCATCGGTTGATCAGGCTGCGGATGATGTCGATGCGCGACACGATCCCCACCAGTTTTCCCTCCTGGAGAACCGGCAGGGAATTCAGCCTGCGGCTGCTCATCAGGTCGGCTGCCGTGCTGACCGGCGCGTCGGGGGCGATGCAGACCAACTCGCGGGAGTATATCTCGCCCACGTTTTGGGCGGTTATCCGCTGCAGATCCCGCTGCAGGCTCTTTTCGCCCCCCAGGGGGATGACCCAGTCGAACAGGGAGATGACCGTGGGGATGTGCAGGCTGCGCCCCTGCTCGATCAGGTCCGATTCGGTGACGATACCGGTGGGAGCGCCGCCGTCGTCCACCACCGGCAGGCTGCCGATGGGGTGCTCCTTGAAGATTTCGGCCAGTTCCCGCACTGTGGTCTCTCGTTTCACGGTGATGACCTCTGTGGTCATGATATCTGCAACGGTCTGCATGGGTAGTCTCCTTGGATTGATTCTCTGTGCGGCAGTCGGGGGTATCCGCTTTCCGCTCCGGATCCCTGCTCCTGTGGTTCCGTGGCTCATTTCGCGGCAGCCGGAAACTCACCCTGGCGGGTTCAGACAGTCCGGCTGCCTCATGCTCCATTTCGCCGGGAACCACGACGGAGCAGGGATAAGTCGCTCTCTGCGGATACCCCCGACTGCCGGATGCTGGTTTGAAGGTCAAGCGTAGCGGATGGCAGAGGGGGAGTTTCGCTCCATCAGCTTTTTCCGGGCGTAGGGGAGCATCTCGGCCACATCCGTGGCAGTGATGCCGACCTCACCCTTGTCGCGAGCCACCAGGTCGGCGCTATGGCCATGGATGAAGACCCCCAGGCAACAGGCGTCCCGGACCTCGTATCCCTGGCCGATCAGCGATGCGATGATGCCGGTGAGCACGTCCCCCATGCCGCCGCTGGCCATGCCCGGATTGCCGCTGGAGTTGATGGCGATCGAGCCGTCGGGGGAGGCGATGATGGTGCGCGCCCCTTTGAGCACCAGGTACACGTCATAGCTGGTGGCGAAATCACGGCAGAGCTCGATGCGATCGGCCTGTTCGGAGGGGAGCGGGGCACCAAGCAGGCGGGCCATCTCCCCCGGATGGGGGGTCAGCACCGTGGCGGTGGAGCGGTTCCATTTCAGGACGCTCATGTCCGTTGCCAGGGCGTTCAGGCCGTCGGCGTCGATCACCAGCGGGAGTTCCACGGTTTCCGCCAGGTTGCGCACCAGTTCCACGGTCTCCGGTCTGCGGTCGATGCCCGGGCCGATGGCCAGCACGTCCCTTCCCTCCAGCAGCCTGACGATCTCGTGGAAGGCTCTCCCCGACAGGTGGCCGTCGTCGGAGTCGGGCAGGGGGACGGTCATGGCCTCGGTGGTCTTCACCTCCAGGATAGGGTTGAGCCGCTCAGGCACTCCCAGGGTCACCAGGCCGGAGCCGGCACGCACGGCGGCGTTGGCGCACAGCGCCGCGGCGCCGCTCTTGCCGGTGGAGCCGGCAATGAACAGGCAGTGGCCGTAATTCCCCTTGTGCCCCTGGCGGTCGCGCCGCTGGAGCAGGGGGGCCATGCTCTCCTCATCCAGGTACTGGAAACCGGGCGCCTGTTCCAGCAGGGCAGGGGGGATGCCGATGTCTTTAACCACCAGCCGCCCCGTCAGCTCGGCGCCGGGGTAGAGCACATGCCCCAGTTTGGGGCAGGCAAAGGTGACGGTCAGGTCGGCCTTCACCGCGCTCCCCAGAATCCTGCCGCTGCTGCCGTGGATGCCGGAGGGGATGTCAACCGCCATAACCGGCTTGCCGGAACCGTTGATCAGCTGAACCGCCTCGCGATAGACGCCGCCCAGGTCGCTGTTCAGGCCGGTTCCCAGCATGGCGTCCACGATCAGGTCGGCCTGACGAAAGTCGACGGCGTGCAGGGAGGAAAACTCAGCCTCCCCGGTGCGGAAGCGGGGCAGGTCATGGGGGAGCAGCTCAAGGTTCGCGGCAGCGTCGCCCCTGATCTGTTCCTGCTCAGCCAGCACCAGCAGGGTAACCTGCCACCCCTGACCCAGCAGCAGGCGGGCGATGACGTGGCCGTCCCCGCCGTTGTTCCCCTTGCCGGCCAGGATGAGCACCCGCTTCTCCTCCAGATGGCCGAAGTGGCGGATAATCTCCTCCACGCAGCAGCGTCCTGCGTTCTCCATCAGAACGAGACCGGGGATGCCGTACTCCTCCATGGTCCGTCTGTCCATCTCCTGCATGGTCTGTGACATGACGATTTTCATAGGGACTCCAGAACCACCATGGCAACGGCACAGCCGCCGTCATGGGAGAGGGAGAGGAACAGGCCTGCCCCCTTCTTTTTCCGGAATAGCTCCTCCGCCCTGCGGGAGAGGCGCAGCTCCGGCTTGCCCAGCTCGTCGTTGACCACCTCCATGTCATGCCAGGATATGCCGTCGCTCAGCCCGGTTCCCAGGGCCTTGAGGAAGGATTCCTTGGCGGCGAAGCGGGCGGCGAAACAGGCGGCAGCGCCGCTCTTCCGGGCGTTGCAGTAGCTTCGTTCCTGGTCAGTAAAGATGCGTCGCAGGAGAGAACTGTCGGGGTCGTCCACATGACGCTGGAAACGGGGGATGCCGACGATGTCGGTGCCGATGCCGATGATCATGCGTATTTGATCAGCTCGACCATGTCCTTCACGGCACGGTCCATGCCCACCAGTATGGCGCGGGCCATGATGGAGTGGCCGATGTTGTACTCCTCGATGCCCCCCAGGGCTGCCAGCGGCTTGATGTTGACGTAGTTGATGCCATGTCCGGCGTTGACCCCCATGCCGACCTTGCTGGCCAGCTTGATGGCCGCGTCGATCTCCTCCAGTTGCCGCTTCTGGGAGGGCCAGTCTGGAGCGTCGGCATAGGCGCCGGTGTGAATCTCGATGTAGTCGGCGCCGCTCTTGTTGGCGGCCTTGATCTGCTCCTGGTCCGGGTCCACGAACAGGCTGACCACAATGCCGCCGTCCCGCAGGCGCTTGACCGCGTCGGTGATGGCCTTCAGGTTGAGGATCACGTCCAGCCCCCCCTCGGTGGTCAGCTCCTGCCGTTTCTCCGGCACCAGGGTGACCTGCTCCGGCTTGGTCCTCAGGGCGATGCGCACCATCTCCTGGGTTGCCGCCATTTCCAGGTTGAGCTTTGTCTTGACGGTGCGTCGCAGGATCTCCAGGTCGCGGTCCTGGATGTGACGGCGGTCCTCCCGCAGGTGGATGGTGATTCCTTCGGCGCCGGCAAGCTCGCCCAGGGCGGCCGCCGTGACCGGATCCGGCTCCATGCCGCCGCGCGCCTGGCGCACGGTGGCCACATGATCGACGTTGAGTCCCAGTTTTGCCATGTTCTCGTCTCCTTGCGAATCCGGCGGGGTTACTGCTTTTCTCCCAGGTGCTTCCTGACCAGGTCGATGATCTCGTTGGCCCAGGCGGTGATCTCGTAGGTGTCCTTCCCCTCCAGCATGACCCGCAGCAGCGGCTCGGTGCCGGAATAGCGGATCAGCACCCGCCCCTCATTGCCCAGCTTCTCTTCAACGTCCCTGATCCTGGCGGCGATCTCCGGGATGGTGGTGATGTCCTTCTTCTCGCGCACCCGGGTGTTGACCAGCACCTGGGGCAGCGCGATCATCACCTCGGACAGTTCGGAGAGCGGCTTCTCCGTCCTGCGCATGACCGCCAGGAGCTGCAATGCCGAGAGGATGCCGTCGCCGGTGGTGTTGCTGTCCAGGAAGATCATGTGGCCGGACTGCTCCCCGCCCAGATTATAGCCACCCTTGCGCATCTCCTCAACCACGTAGCGGTCTCCCACGGCCGTCTTGACGATCTTGCCGCCCGCCGCGCGCATGGCGATGTCCAGCCCCATGTTGCTCATCACCGTCGTTACCAGGGTCTTCTTTTTTAAAAGCTTGCGCCGGAGCATATCGGTGGCGCAGATGGCCATGATGTGGTCGCCGTCCACCTCGTGGCCGAACTCGTCGCAGACGATGACCCGGTCGGCGTCGCCGTCCAGGGCGATGCCGATATCGGCGCGGTGCTTCTTCACCGCCTCGCTGATCACCTGGGGATAGAGCGAGCCGCAGTCGGCGTTGATGTTGGTGCCGTTGGGGCTGACCCCCAGGCAGATCACCTCGGCCCCCAACTCCTCGAACACCGCCGGAGCAACCCGGTAGGCGGCGCCATTGGCGCAGTCCAGCACGATCTTCATGCCCGAGAGGTCCATCTCAGTGGGAAAGGTGTTCTTGAGGAAGACGATGTAGCGGCCGGCGGCATCGTCGATGCGGAAGGCCTTGCCCACCTCGCTGGCCGTGGGGCGCAGGGAGTCGATCTTGTTGGACTCGATCAGCTTCTCTATTTTCAGCTCGATCTGGTCGGGCAGCTTGAAGCCGTCGGCGGAGAAGAACTTGATGCCGTTGTCCTGGAACGGGTTGTGGGAGGCTGATATGACCACGCCGGCGTCGGCCCGCATGGAGGAGGTGATGTTGGCGATGCCCGGCGTGGGAAGCGGCCCCACCAGCAGCACGTCCACTCCCATGGAGCAGATGCCGGCCACCATGGCGTTTTCCAGCATGTAGCCGGAGAGGCGCGTGTCCTTGCCGATCACGATGCGGTGGCGGCGCTTGCTTGAGCTCTTGAAGATATAGGCGGCGGCCCTGCCCAGTTGCATGGCCATCTCGGTTGTCATGGGGTAGACGTTGGCGACGCCGCGGACGCCGTCGGTGCCGAAGAGTTTTTTCACGGGTGTCTGTCTCCTTGTGGTGAGTGTTCCGGTTCCAGGCGCAGTTCCAGCCGGCCTGGAGAGACGCGGGTTACCCTGATCTCCTCCGGAAGCCTGAGGCGGGTTTCCAGGTGGATGAACGCCGTTGTGCCGGGGGCCGCGGCGCCTGCCAGGTCCAGGACCAGCGCCGGGTTGGCGTGCTTGGCGGCACGGATCAGGGCCGGGGGGCCGTACAGGGTGATGCTGACCTTTCGCGGCAACGGGCTGCCAAGGCTGTATCCCCGGGGGATGTTGACCAGCCGCGGCTCCAGGCTAAGTACGGCTTCGCTCTTCTTCCATGTGGCTGCCAGACTCCAGACGCTGAAGGCAAGGGCGAGGCAGAGCAGTTTGAGAGTCAGGTTGCGGGGGCGAAAGCGGCTGACGGTATCGCTGGGGATCCTGTCCATGTCAGTCCTCTCCCGGCGGTTGCGGCTTGTTGCTGCGCTTCAGGTCCAGCCCCTTGCGCAGCAAGCGCCGGATTTCCGCCGCGGCCATGTCATAGGTGATCTTGCCGTCGTGGACCATGGATATCTTGCCGGTCTCCTCGGAGACGACCAGGACCAGCGCATCGGTCAGTTCGGAGAGCCCCAGGGCGGCCCGGTGGCGCGTGCCGAAGCTCTTGGCGATATCCGGATTGCGGGAGATCGGCAGCAGGCAGCCGGCCATGGTAATCTTGCCCCTCTGGATGATCACCGCTCCGTCGTGAATCGGGGAGTAGGGGAGAAAGATCGAGTTGAGCAGTTCGCTGGTCACCATGGCCTCGATCTGGGTGCCGATCTCCAGCAGGTGGTCGATGGGGTGCTGGCGGACGATGACGATCAGCGCGCCGATGTGCTTCTCGGCCATCTCGGCGGTGGCCTTGATCAGCTCTTCGATCATCACCAGCTCTTCGTCGCGGATCTGGGGCTCCACCGGACGGCGCCCCATGAGCATGAAGGCACGCCTGATGTCCCCCTGGAAGATGACGGCCAGGATGACCAGGCTTGAGCCGAACAGGGAACGCAGCAGCCAGCCGGTGGCGGCGAACCCTGAAAAGCATGACAGGACCAGCAGGGAGAAGAAGGCCAGCAGGAACAGGACCAGGCGGATGGCCACGTCCTCCTTCAGGATGAGGGCGAAGCGGTAGACGATGACAGCCAGGATCAGGATGTCGCAGAGATCGAGCAGGGTGAAGCTGGCTAACAGGTCCGACATTCAGCTCCTCGAAAGGGTGTCTGTTTGATAACAGACCGGGTGTTCTGTTCCCGAATCCGCCGGGGGGGGCGGCGCGCATCCGGCTCGGTTGCGTGGCGAGGAGCGCCGGGAGTGCCTATCCCTCCACGATTGCCCGAGCCATGTCGGCCACATCCCGCATGGCTGCCACGTCATGGACCCGCAGGATGGATGCGCCATGGCTCACCGCCAGGGCCACAGTGGCGGCCGTACCGAACAGCCGGTCATGCACCTCCCGGCCGATGGCAGCGCCGATGAACGATTTTCGTGACGTGCCCACCAGAAGCGGCAGGCCCAGGCTCTGGAATTCCCGCAGACGCCGCAAGAGCTCCAGGTTGCCCTGGGCGCTCTTGGCGAAGCCTATGCCCGGGTCCAGGCAGATCAGTTCCCGTTCCACGCCGGCGGAGAGGGCGGTCTCTGTCGAATGGCGTAGCCCCTGCATGACCTCGGCCAAAAGGTCGCCGTACTCGGTGTCGCGCTGCATGCCGTCCGGTGTTCCCCGCGTGTGCATCAGCACCAGTCCCGCCTTGCTGGTGGCCGCTACCTGGGCCAGGGAGGGGTCGAAGCCGAGTCCGCTGATGTCGTTGATGATCTCCGCTCCGGCGTCCATGGCCTGGCGGGCCACTTCCCCCTTCCAGCTGTCCACGGAGAGAGGGATGGATGAACTCTTGGCGATCGCCGAAATGACCGGCACGACCCGGTCGATCTCCTCCTGCGCTGATATGGCCGGGGCGCCGGGGCGGGTGCTCTCGCCGCCGATGTCGATGATGTCGGCTCCCTCGGCAATCATCTGCTCCGCCCGTTCCACTGCCCGTGCCGGGTCCAGGTAGCGGCCGCCGTCGGAGAAGGAGTCCGGGGTTATGTTGAGGATGCCCATGATCAGCGGACGTGTCAGCGGGAGCTCCCGCCGGGATGTGCGCCAGAAGAAGGCTGGGGTGGCGATCCGGTCCAGGAGCGTGGACAGCTCTTCCCCCAGGGAGGGGAGGCCGAAGGGCTGCCGGGCCAGTCTTGTGCAGAGCTGCCTGAGCTGTTTCTCCGTTCCCATCAGGATCGCGTCGCTGGCCTCGATGCTGCAGGCCACGCTGCCGCGGGCAACCGCCGCATCCCCCCCCAGGGCCAGCATTTCCTGTTTGAGGATGTTGGCCTGGCGGCACTGCAGGCGAGGGATCTGGATGCAGTGGCTGGACATCTTGGGCAGAAGCCTCTGGATGCCGCCCGGGTCAACCCCCATGCGGCGCAGTTCGCGCTCGGCGGCGACCGGACTGCCCAGGGAGAGCGTTCGCGCCTGGAAATGGTCCATATCAGACCTGGATGTCGGTGTGCTGTTCCTGCTGCTGTGCTGAATCCGTTGCACCCTGGCCGCAGGTGGGCACGCCGGCGGCGATGATCCGGTCCACCTCGGCGCCGGACAGGTTCTCCTTCTCGATCAGGCATTCCGACAGGTTGTGCAGGTTCTGGATGTTGTCCTTCAGCAGGGTCAGGGCGCGCTGGTAGCTGCCGTCCACGATCAGTCTGATCTCGTTGTCGATCTCCACCGCCGTGGCTTCGCTGTAGTTCTTGTGGGTGGACATCTCCCGTCCCAGGAAGATCTGCTCGTCCTTCTTGCCGAAGGAGAGCGGGCCCATCTTGTCGCTCATGCCCCAGTCGCAGACCATCTTGCGGGCCAGTTCAGTGGCCTGCTCGATGTCGTTGCCCGCTCCGGTGGTGAAGGTGTTGAAGATCAGGTCCTCGGCGGCCCGTCCCCCCATGAGCACGGTGATGCGCGCCAGCAGCGTCTCGCGGGAGTAGCTGTGCTTGTCCTCGATGGGGAGCTGCATGGTCACGCCCAGGGCGCGGCCGCGGGGGATGATGGAGACCTTGTGCACCGGGTCGGTGCCGGGGATCATCCTGGCCACCAGGGTGTGTCCCGCCTCGTGGTAGGCGGTGCTCTTCTTCTCCTCGTCGGAGATGACCATGCTGCGCCGCTCAACCCCCATCAGGACCTTGTCCTTGGCGTTGTCGAAATCGCTGGACTCCACCTGGTTCTTGTCGGCCCGGGCAGCCAGCAGGGCCGCCTCGTTGACCACGTTGGCCAGGTCGGCACCGGAGAAGCCGGGGGTGCCGCGGGCGATCACCTCCAGGTCCACGTCGCTTGCCAGGGGCACCTTCTTGGCATGCACCTTGAGGATCATCTCGCGCCCCTTCACGTCCGGGCGGGGAACCACCACCTGGCGGTCGAATCGGCCGGGTCGCAGCAAGGCCGGATCCAGCACGTCGGGGCGGTTGGTGGCGGCGATCAGGATCACCCCTTCGTTGGACTCGAAGCCGTCCATCTCCACCAGCAGCTGGTTCAGGGTCTGCTCACGCTCGTCATGGCCGCCACCCAGGCCGGCACCGCGGTGGCGCCCCACGGCGTCGATCTCGTCGATGAAGATGATGCAGGGGGCGCTCTTCTTGCCCTGCAGAAACAGGTCGCGCACGCGGCTGGCGCCCACGCCCACAAACATCTCCACGAAGTCGGAGCCGGAGATGGAGAAGAAGGGGACACCTGCCTCGCCGGCGATGGCCTTGGCCAGCAAGGTCTTGCCGGTGCCCGGGGGGCCCATGAGCAGAACTCCCTTGGGGATCTTGCCCCCCAGCTTGGTGAACTTCTTGGGGTCCTTGAGGAAGAAGATGATCTCGTTCAACTCTTCCTTGGCCTCCTCGATGCCGGCCACGTCCTCGAAGGTGATCTTGACCTGGGATTCGGTGAGCAGTTTGGCGCGGCTCTTGCCGAAGGACATGGCCTTGCCGCCGCCGACCTGCATCTGGCGCATGAAGAATATCCACACACCCACCAGTAAAATAAGGGGAAACCAGGAGATGAAGATGGAGAGCCAGGAGAACTTCTCCTCATCCGGTTTGGCGATGACGGTGATCTTTTTCTCCAGCAGCTTCTTGGTCAGGTCGGCGTCGGAAAGCGGCTTGTAGGTCTGGAACTCCTTGCCATCCTTGCCGTCGAACTTGCCGAATATGTCATTGCCCTGGATGGTGACCGAGGTTACCCTGCCCGCATCCACCTGGGCGATGAAATCGCTGAAGTTGATCTTTTCTGCCGTGGCCCGGGGCTTGTTGATCATGCTGTAGAGCAGGATCATCATCAGGAAGATGACCAGCCAGAGAGAGATGTTCTTGTAAAACTGATTCACGGTTACCCCCAGAAGAATGCGCTGATACGGCAGTTTGAAATTGGAAACTCTACCATAGCAGGTATCGCTTTACAATATGTTTACCTTTTTGCTACGCCGTAACCTGTGGAAGGGCGTTTTGAGCGGCTTCACGTGGCGGGAACGGTCGTTTTCAGCAGGCGTGCCGCCCCCTGGTCCACCATCCAGACGAGCCTGCCCCGGGACGGTGCGATCAGCTGGGCCGGAAGCAGTCGGGGGATGGATGGCCCCTCCAGCACCCGGTGCAGCACGCTGGCCTTGTGTGCGCCGCTGACCAGGAACACCACCAGTTCGGCCTGGTTCAGGGCAGGGGGGGTCAGGGAGATGCGCATGATCTCCTCTCCCTTTTTTCGCGTCGCCGCCACCCAGTGTTCTTGCTCGCCCAGCGAGGGGGAATCGGGGAACAGGGAGGCGGTGTGGCCGTCCTCCCCCAGGCCCAGCAGGGCCAGGTCGAAACGGGCGCCCCCGTGGGGAAAATGGGCACGCACAAGCGCCTCGTAGCGGGCTGCCGCCACTTCGGGTTCGGTGCCGCAGGCGATGGGGTGGATCTGCTCCTCCGGGATCGGGACTCTGTCCAGCAGTGCCCTGCGCACCATCAGGGCGTTGCTGGCCGGGTCAGTGGCGGCTACGCAGCGTTCGTCCCCCCAGAACAGGTGCACCCCCTGCCAGGGTATGCGACTGCACAGCGGCTCCTGGCTGAGAAGCTCATAGGCGCGGCGGGGGGTCTCGCCGCCGCTCAGCAGGACCGAAAAGCGACCCTGGGAGGCGATCGCCTGTTCCGCGGTCAGGGCGAAAATCTCGGCCGCCGCCCGGCTGAGCGATTCTTCGTCGTTGAAACGCCGGACAGTGGCGCTCATCGCTTCATGCCTGGCTGCAGCCAGTTGTGACCCCCCCGGGCGATCATGCGGTCGGCCGCCTCGGGCCCCCAGCTGCCGGCCGGGTAGTCGGGGAAATCCGCGGGAGGTACCGCTTCCCAGGCGGCCAGGATGGGTGAGACCACGTTCCAGGCGCATTCCACCTGGTCGGCGCGCATGAACAGGGTGGCATCGCCGCGGATCGCGTCCAGGAGCAGTGTCTCGTAGGCCTCGGGTGCTGCCGCCTTGAAGGCCTCGCCATAGCGGAAGCGCATGTCCGCCTCCCCCAACAGCAGGCGGGTGCCTGGTTGCTTGACCTGGATGCGGGTGTTGATCCCCTCTTCAGGCTGAATCTTGATCACGATGCGGTTGGGCTGCCAGTTGTCCACCGCGGCGGAGGGGAAGAGCTGGTGGGGAGGGGAACGGAAGATGATGGAGACTTCGGAGACCTTTGCCGGAAGGCGTTTGCCGGTTCGCAGGTAGAAGGGGACCCCCTGCCAGCGCCAGTTGTCGATCAGGAGCTTGAGCGCCACGTAGGTCTCGGTGCAGGAGTGAGGGGAGACGCCGCTTTCCTCGCGATAACCGGCCACGGCCTGCCCCTCCACGAATCCCCTGGCGTACTGGCCGCGCACGGCGCTCTTGTGCACGTCATCGGCCAGGATCGGGCGGATGGCGCGCAGCACGTCCACCTTCTTGTTGCGCACCTCGTCGGCGTCAAAGGAGATGGGAGGTTCCATGGCCACCAGGCAGAGGATCTGCAGCAGGTGATTCTGGATCATGTCCCGCAAGGCGCCGGACTGCTCGAAGAAATTGGCGCGGTTCTCCACCCCCACGGTCTCGGCAACGGTGATCTGCACATGGTCGATGTAGCGCCGGTTCCAGACCGGCTCGAACAGTGAGTTGGCGAAACGGAAGGCGAGAATGTTCTGCACCGTCTCCTTGCCCAGGAAGTGGTCGATACGGTAGATCTGGGATTCCACGAACATGCCGGAGAGGAGCTGGTTCAATGTCCGGGCCGAGGCGATGTCCCGTCCGAAGGGTTTCTCCACCACCAGCCGGTCCCGTTTGCAGTCCCGGCAGACCCCCATGCGCTGCAGCATGGCGGCTGCCGGCTCCATCATGGAGGGGGGGATTGCCAGGTAGAAGATGCGGTTGGCGCGTACCCCCCAGTCGCTGTCGATCTCGTTCAGGCGTCGGGTCAGGGCCGCCCCCGACTCTTTCGAGGTCACGTCCTCGGAGACGTAGCTGATCCGGGAGCCGAAATCGTCCCAGGGCTGTTCTGTGCTTCCACCGCGTCGGGAGAACTGTTCCAGGCCGCTTTTGAGATGGTTGCGGAAGGTGTCGTCGTCCATGCTCCTCCGGCCGATGCCGATGATGGCGCAGCGTTGGGGGAGCAGATTGTCCAGCATGAGGTTGTGCAGCGCCGGAATGAGTTTGCGCCTGGTCAGATCCCCCCCGCCGCCGAAGATCACGATGATGGTCGGGTCCAGCTTTCTGGATGACGGCATGATCTATCCCTCCCCTGATGTGCTCTTTTCATGGTGGCCGCCGAATTCGTAGCGCATGGCCGACAAGAGGCGGTCGGCGAAGTCCGCCTCGCCGCGCGAGCTGAAACGCTGGAAGAGCGCCGTGGCAAGCACCGGTGCCGGGACACCTGCCTCGATGGCCGTGGCCACGGTCCAGCGCCCCTCGCCCGAGTCGGAAACCTGTCCGCTGAAGCGCTCCAACCCCTGGCCAGCGGCCAAGGCCCTGGCGGTGAGGTCCAAAAGCCAGGAGGAAACCACGCTCCCCCTTCGCCACAGTTCGGCGATGTCGGCCAGGTTCAGCTCAAAGCGGAAGTGGCGCGGGTCGCGCAGGGGCGTTGTCTCGGCATCCGTCTCCCGCTCCTGGCTGCCGATGTTGGCATGGGCCAGGATGTTGAACCCCTCGGCATAGGCGGCCATCATGCCGTATTCGATGCCGTTGTGCACCATCTTGACGAAATGTCCGGCCCCGCTGGGTCCGCAGTGCAGGTAGCCCCTTTCGGCACTGGAGCCGGAGTCGCTCCGGCCGGGACTGTCCGGGGCTGCGCCCCTGCCGGGGGCCAGGGTGGCGAAGAGCGGGTCCAGGTACTGCACCGCTTCCCGTTCACCGCCGATCATCAGGCAGTAGCCCCGCTCAAGCCCCCAGACGCCGCCGCTGGTGCCCACATCCAGGTAGTGGATCGATCTGTCGCGCAGTTCGTCACAACGCCTGATGTCGTCGTGGTAGTGGGAGTTGCCGCCGTCGATCAGAATGTCGCCCGCGTCGAGAAGCGGCGCTATGTCGGCGATGACCCTGTCCACCGAGGCGGCCGGGATCATCAGCCAGACCACGCGCGGCTTCGGGAGCAGCGAGACCAGTTCGGCCAGGGGCGCTGCCCCCAGTGCCCCCTCTCTGACCAGCGGTTCCATGGACGATGGTCTGCGGGCGTGGACCACGCACTCGTGACCGCCCTTCAAGAGCCTCCGCACCATGTCTCCGCCCATCCTCCCCACTCCGATCATTCCCATGCGCATGGTTTTTCCTCCCTGTCCCTCTCCTTGGCGTCGGTCAGTCGATCATCCCCCGACCGTGGAGAGTATACCGCCATAATGATGTTCCGGGATCCGGCGTCAAGCTGCGCCAGTCGGGATGTGCGCAGGCCGCAGACCCAGATCAGGTCGTCGCCACAGAAGATTAGCGGGATCCGTCCCCGTTGGTCGCGGGGGACCCTGCGTTCCATGAACAGTTCCTTGACCTTCTTGCTGCCGGCCATGGCAAAGGGGGCGATCCGGTCTCCGGGGGTGAAGGTGCGCACCCTCCAGGGAAAGGGGGCTTTCTCCAGGTCGAAGAGGGCCACGGTTGCCGGCAGGGAGGCCGGATCCGGCGGAGCGGTCGCCGGAGCCAGCGTCAGCAGGGAACCGTCGGAGAGAATGTATCGGCCGGGGCCGGGCAGTTCCCGCGCTTCATGGGGGAGATCCTCCGGCGGCAGCCCCCTTGAGAGGCGCAAGGTTCCGTATTCCCGTACCGCCCTGATCCCTCGGAACAGGTTAAGGGTCGCGTTGGGCCGGGGAGAATCCATGAGATCTTCCATGGCCTGGATATGGCGCCGGGTAACGTGTTCGCCGTTCCCTGTCAGATGGGCCAGGATCCGGCGCACCAGCCTGCGTTTGAGTGCCTGGGGTTCCCCCTCCAGTCGGGTCAGGGAGCAGGAGACGCTGTCGCTGCCGAAATGGCAGGCCCTGGCCGCCAGATCCTCCGCCATCCCCTCCAGCAGGTCGTCCTCGTCGGCCAGGAGCGCGGCGGTGCCGACCAGGCGCTCGCGGATGGCGGGGTTGTACTGTTCCAAGAGCGGCAGCAGTTCGTGGCGGATGCGGTTTCGCAGGAAGGCGGTGTCGCGGTTGCTGGCATCCTCGCGGTGCTCCAGCCCCCGTGCCCGCAGATAGGCATCGATCTCGCAGCGGCGGCTGTTCAGCAGGGGGCGGATGCGGCCGCCCGGGCCGCGGAAGGACATGCCGCGCAGACCGGTCATGCCCGATCCGCGCAAGAGGCGCATCAGCACGGTTTCTGCCTGGTCGTCGGCGTGGTGGGCCAGGGCGATGGCCGTTGCATGAAAACTCCTGGCAACGTCCTCCAGGAATTCCAGACGAGCCCGGCGTCCGGCATCCTCCAGGTTGAGCCCCTGCCGGCGGGCCAGGGCGGCCACGTCCAGGCTGCGGGAGCGGAAGGGGAGGCCGTAGCGTTCGGCCAGGCTGCGGCAGAATAACTCGTCGCCGTCGGATTCAGCCCCCCGCAGCTGGTGGTTGAGGTGGGCTATCACCAGGCAGGGGGAGAACTCCGTCAGCCCGGCCAGGATGTCCAGCAGAACGCAGGAGTCCGCCCCTCCGGACAGAGCCAGGATGACGGTGTCGCCGGGGGCGAAGAGTTGCTGATCACGGATGGTGCGGCTGACGCGTGCGGGGAGGTTCGTGGCGATCACTTTCTGTCGAAAAGGGCGCTTACTTCGGCCATGACCTGCTGCATGGCATCCTGCATGGACTGGAGCATGATCCTGGCGTTCTCTTCGGCCGACGCCTTCAAGGGCAGGGTGTGGCTGGCGCGCGATACAACGGCGAATGTTTTTATTTTTGTGCCGTTCAGGTAGAGATCCACGTTGAACTTCAGTTCCTGTTTGGCGCTGCTGGTGAACAGGTCCTGGTTGACGTTCAGCGAGGCGTTCAGGTCACGGATCTCGATGCCCCGGGCCGTGTCGGGCGGCAGCGGGCTTTTCCGGGTGACCGTGTAGCCCGAATGTTTCAACTCCAGCAGCAGCGCCTCGCTGATCCACTCTCCCTGGTTGCGGTCGGCCAGCAGGTCAGCCTGGTGGACGCCATGCACGTTGTTGAGTGAACCGATGATCCATTCGCCTCTGGCGTTTCTGGCAAACGGCCGGGAGTCCACCCGGCTGACAATGAATTCGCCGCTCTGCTGGCCGAAGGCTCTCTCCAGGGGAGCGTAGTTCAGGGAGACCGTCTGGTCGACCGTGGTGCACCCGCAGATCCCTGCCAGGAGCAGGAGCGCGCAGAGAAGTGATCCGACAATGGGGAGTTTTCCGTTCATGCTTTCGTACCTTTCAGGTCGGGAAATGGGGTAAGGCTGGCAGTACTATATCAAAAACAGGGGGTGATGCAATCCCGTGAAACAGCTTGTGGCGTGAGACGAGCGGCGCTAGAATTAATGAAGAGATGAACGGGGGGTGAACGGTATGACATCATCCATCGCGACGCTGGAAAAAAAAGCCGATACCGTTTTGCCTCTGATTCCGCTTCGTCCTTCCGGGCGGCAGATCGAGGCCGACGAGAAAAACTCCCCCGAACGGCGTGAACGGGGGACTCAGGATGACCGGGTAACCCTCTCCCCCTCGGTGTCAGGCTCCACCAATACCGGCCACGGGCTGAAACCGTCACAGGCCGTGACTCCTGCCGAGAAGAAGGCCCTCCTGGATGCCGACAGTCCCCGCCAGAGATTGTCCCTGTACGGATGACCCCCACCCGTTTTATTTTGTGCGGAAGACCATGTTCAGTATGAAGCTGAAGATGCTGAAGAGCAGGGCGGCCACGAAGGCGGTTCCGAATCCGGTGACATGGAAGCCCTTCAGAAGCAGGGCGGCCAGGGCAAAGATAACGCCGTTGATCACCAGGGTGAACAGCCCCAGGGTGGCGATGGTGACCGGCAGGGTGAACAGCACGATCAGCGGCCGCAGGAAGGCGTTCAAGAGGCCGATCACCAGGGTCGCCAGCATCAGGTCGCCGAAACGGTCGATCTGGATGCCGGGAATCAGTTTCATCACGAAGAACAGGGCAAAGGAATTCAAAACCCATCTGAGCAGCAGTTGTTTCATGTCGTCACCAAGTGGTTAGAGCCACCGCTTTCTTTTGAAATAGAGCACCATGCCCAGGGAGATGGCCAGCATCACCCCCCACAACTCGAAGTAGCCGTTGGGCCATGAGAGTTCCGGAATGTGCTTGAAGTTCATGCCGTATACCCCCACCAGGAAGGTCAGTGGCAGGAAGATCGTGCCGATCACGGTCAAAAACTTCATCACCTCGTTGGTCCGGTTGCCGATGCTGGAGAGGTACAGGTCCAGCATGCCGGAGAGCAGGTCGCGGAAGGTCTCCACCCCATCGATCACCTGGATGCTGTGGTCGTAGATGTCGCGGAAGTAGACACGGGACGGGTCGCCGATCAACTGCGACTCACCCCGCTCCAGGGCAGAGGTCACCTCCCGCAGCGGCCAGGCGCTCTTGCGCATGAAGATGATCTCCCGCTTGAGTGCGATGATCCGTTTCAGGATCATCTGCGTCGGCCCCTGGGCAAGCTCCTCCTCCAGGTCCTCCAGATATTCCCCCATCTCCTCCAGCACGGTGAAATAGCCGTCCACGATGGCATCCATCAGGGCGTAGGTCAGATAGTCGGCCCCCAGGGACCTGAGGCGTCCCCGGCCGGAGCGGATCCGCTCCCGCACCGATTCGAACGCGTCTCCAACGATCCCCTCCTGGAAGGAGAGCAGGTAGCCGGGGCCGAGGATCATGGCCACCTGTTCCGTCTCGATGCCCCGATCCTTCTGGAAGCGGATCATGCGGGTGACGATGAAGAGGTAATCCCCGTAATCCTCCAGCTTGGGGCGCTGGCTGGTGTTGACGAGATCCTCCAGGATCAGGGGGTGCAGTCCGTAGCAGTCGCCGAAGTGCCTGATCAGCTCCAGGTCGTGAAGCCCCTCCAGGTTGATCCAGGTGATCTTGCCGGTCCCCTTGACCGGAATGCATTGGTCCAGGTTCTGCGGATGATATTCGCGGAAATCCTCTGTCGAATAGCTGATGGCGCTGACGGTGGTGGCCCCGGTGGTGGGCAGGGCGCCGGTGTGTACCAGGGTGCCGGGAGGAAGGCCGGCCTTGCGCGACTGGCCGCGGTAGTAGCTTCTTCGCCGCACGTCAGCCTGCCGGGAAGATCCGCTGCAGGGCGTCGCGTCGATAGTCGAATATCCGCTTCAGGCGGGGGGCCACGATGCACCGGTTCATCAGCCAGGTGAACTGCATGGCCGGCAGCAGGTAGTGCACCAGGTCGTGCATCTCCACGCCGCCGTCAACTTCCCGGAAATGGTGCTGATGATGCCAGAAACGATACGGGCCGAAGCGCTGCTCGTCAACAAAGAAAAGCGGCCTTTGCAGGTGGGTGATTTCGGTCGTCCAGGCCATCCTGATGCCGAACAGTGGCCGCAGGGAATAGGTCAGGATCATGCCGGCGTGGGCCTCCTTCGGTGGCTGGCAGGTCAGCCGGAACTCCATGGAAGGGGGGGTGATGTTGCCCAGGTTGGCCGGATCGGAGAAGAACCTCCAGGCCTCGTCCTGGCTCACCGGAAGAATCTGGCTGCGCTCAAGGGTGAACGGTTTCATTTTTTTCTTTCCTCCTTGATCCTCTTCAGCCACTCCATGCGTTCCACGATGCTCTTCTCGTATCCATACCCCTTTGGTTCGTAGAACGTGCGTCCGGCCAGTTCGTCCGGCAGGCAGGGCTGGCCGGCATACCCTTCGGCATAGTCGTGGGCGTACTGGTACCCCTTGCCGTAGCCCAGGTCCTTCATCAGCGTGGTGGGGGCGTTGCGGATATGCATCGGCACCCCCAGGCCGCCGCTCTTCCTGACCTCGGCCAGGGTAGCGTCGATGCCCAGGTAGGAGGCGTTGGACTTGGGGGCGGTGGCCAGATAGGTGACCGCCTGGGCCATGATTATGCGCCCCTCGGGCATGCCGATCACCTGGAAGGCCTGCAGGGCTGAAACAGCCAGCTGGAGGGCGCGCGGGTCGGCATTGCCGATGTCTTCCGACGCCAGGATGATCATGCGCCGCAGGATGAAGACCGGATCCTCTCCCGCCTCCAGCATGCGGGCCAGCCAGTACAGGGCCGCGTCCGGGTCACTGGCGCGCATGGACTTGATGAAAGCGGAGATCACGTTGTAGTGCTCTTCGCCCCTCTTGTCGTACAGGAGCGCCTTCTTCTGCAGCGCCTCCTGGACCGTCTCCAGGGAGATCAGCCTCTCCCGGGCCAGGCCCGCCGCGACCTCCAGGGTGTTCAGGGCCACGCGCGCGTCGCCGCCGGCCTGCCGGGACAGGAAGTCCAGCCCTTCTTCGGAAATGTCTAGCCCCAGTTCCCCCAGTCCCCGCTCCCGGTCGGCCAGTGCCTGGCCGATGAGCCCCGCGATGGTGGACGGCTCCAGTTGTTTCAGGGTCAGCACGCGACAGCGGGAGAGCAGCGGGGCGATGACCTCGAAGGAGGGGTTCTCGGTGGTGGCGCCGATCATGGTGACTACCCCTTTTTCCACATAGGGGAGAAAGGCGTCCTGCTGGGATTTGTTGAAGCGATGGATCTCGTCCACGAACAGGATCGTGCGCCGGCCACGGCTGGCCACCCCCTCGGCCTCGCGGAAGATCTCCCTGATCTCCTTGATGCCGGACAGGATGGCCGAGAAGAAGATGAAGTGCGCCCGTGTCTCCCGGGCGATGACATGGGCCAGGGTGGTCTTGCCGCATCCGGGAGGTCCCCAGAAGATCAGCGAGGAGAGGGTGTCGGTCTCGATCATGCGCCGCAGGATGCGGTCCTCGCCCACCAGATGTTCCTGGCCGGTGAACTCCGTCAGGGTGCGCGGCCGCATCCGTTCGGCCAGGGGGGCGTTGGCGGAGGGGGCGGCCGTGGATTCCCCCTGGTCCCTGTCCCAGAGGCCGGGTGTGTTGTTCTGTTTCATGCGAGTGCTCTAGGAGTCTGTCGGGCTTGACCTCAGGGGCGCCCTCTTTTGTGGCCAAGCCGATTAAAAAAGTTCCGTATGTGTTCGTCTTCCCACCGGCAACCTGGTTAATTCAGCCCTTTCAGCGATGACTGCGGTTATTACAGGCTGATTTTCGCTATTTCTCATTCTATCCGGCCAAGACATGCAGCCGTTTGATGTTGTAGGCCATGCAGACGAGGTTCCATTCGCCTTTTACTGCTTCAAAGCCACGAAGAAGAAAGCTTCTGAATCCCATGACCGCCTTGATGATGCCGAAGACCGGTTCCGAGGTGACTTTTCGCTGGGCGTAGATCGCCTTGCCGGAAGGTGTCTTCAGGCGATGCTTCATTCTGGCCACGGAATCGGCATCTTCGGGTAACGGCGGCGGTTCGGCAAAGCGCTCCATCAGTGGCACGTTGTGACTCTGCCGGTCTACGGCAATGTAGGGAGTTATCCCGTTCTCCTCACAGGCAGTTACATTGGTTTCGCTGAAGTAGCCACTGTCAGCTACCAGATCGGTTGCCTTGCCAAGCTTCTCAGGCAGCGCCGCCAGGTTCTCCAGGGTCGGTGTCAGCTCCTGTTTGTCATTGGGATTCTGGGTAACATGGGCCGAAACGATGAGCTTTGATGCTGTATCCACACCGGCCTGGGCGTTGTAAGTCTGCTCGAATCCGCCACCGGAGGTCGGCATGATCCGCGACTCTTCATCGGTCAGATTGACCTGATCTTTGGCAGTGGGGCCGGATTTGGGCGGTTTCGGCTCTTTCCCCTTGGCCTTCTTGCCCGTTGCCTGCTCCTTCTTGGCCCGTTCGGCGACTTTCTTCTCATAAGCGGCCTGTTCACGAGCATGGCGCTCAGCGGCTCGTTTTTCGATCTCGACCTTGGCTGCGGCAATGGCGGAAAGACGCTTTTCCCGACGTTCCAGTTCTTCGGGGATGTTCATGCCGTCCGGAATATCGGCACGGTCCGCTGCCTCGGCCTTTTTGAGCAGTTCGCCAACCTCAGCCTTGATCTGCTCTTCAAGCTTGCAGGCATGCTCATAGCTCAGCGCCTTGTGCTTGGAGGCGTTCGCCTTGATTTTGCTGCCATCCAAACTAACGTTGCCCAGTTTCAGCACCTCCATCTGATGAGCGATCAGCAGAATCTGGGCAAACAGCTTGTTCAGTTGCGGCAGAAAACGCCGGCGGAAGGTGGCAATGGTATCGTGGTCAGGATGACTGTTTGCCGCTATGAACCGGAATGCCACGGAGTCGTAGGTGCTGCGCTCAAGCTTCCGGCTGGAGAATACGCCTGTCGCATAACCGTAAAACAACAATGCTACCAGCATCTCAGGGTTATAGGGCTGCGAGCCTCGGCCGGCATAGGTAGCTTTCAAAGAGCGCAGGTCGAGCTGTTCGACAATTTCGACCACAAACCGGGCCAAGTGCTTTTCTGGTAGCCAATCCTGCAGCGATGGCGGGAGCAGATAGGGTGTTTCCCGGTCAACTTCAATAAACTTTGATTTCATAGTCAACCCCGATACCTAACCAGTTGATATTACCGGACAAATATACGGGATACACCAAGAAAACGCAAGCTAAAGCTGACGACTTATTCAATAAATACAGCAGGTTAACCAATTGAAAACGCCCTGGAGATGACGGCTGAATGCGTTAAGCCCGACAGACTCCTAGATGTTGAAGCGCCGGGTGGGGCGGATGATTTCCGGCTGGATGTTCCAGATCTCCCGGGCGTACTCCGCGATGGTGCGGTCGCTGGAAAACTTGCCCATGCCGGCGGTGTTGAGAATGGATCTGCGGGCCCATTCGTAGGGCTCTTGGTACAGCCTGTCCACCTGCTCCTGGCTGGTGATGTAGGAGGCATAGTCGGCCAGCAGCAGGTAGTGGTCGTTTGCCAGCAGGTTGTCGCTGATGGGGCGGAAACGGTCCGGGTCGTCGGGCGAGAATGTGCCACCCGCGATCATGTCCAGTGCCTGTTTCAGCTCCGGGTCGGACAGGTAGTGGTCGCGGGGGTGGTAGCCGGCCCGCTTCAGATGGGTCACCTGTTTGGAGGTCAGGCCGAAGATGAAGATGTTGTCCCTGCCCACCTCCTCCATGATCTCGATGTTGGCGCCGTCCAGGGTGCCGATGGTCAGGGCGCCGTTCAGGGCGTACTTCATGTTGCCGGTGCCGGATGCCTCTGTTCCGGCGGTGGATATCTGTTCCGACAGGTCCGCGGCGGGGAAGATGCATTCGGCCAGGGAGACGTTGTAGTTGGGCATGAACACCACCTTGAGCAGACCGTGTATGGCCGGGTCGTTGTTGACGACCGCTCCCACGGCGGTGATCAGCTGGATGATCAGCTTGGCCATGAAATAGGAGGGGGCGGCCTTGCCGCTGAAGATGACCGTGCGTGGCGTGATGGCGCAACCGGGGGTGGCCTTGATGCGGTTGTAGCGGGTGATCACGTGCAGGACGTTCAGGAGCTGGCGCTTGTACTCGTGGATGCGCTTGGTCTGGCAGTCGAACAGGGAGTCGGCAGACACCCGCACGCCGGTGTCCCTGAGGATAAGGTCGGCCAGATGGCGTTTGTTGGCCTGCTTGACCTCGATCCACTGCTGCTGGAACTCCCGGTCGTCGGCCAGTTCGCGCAGTCTGGCCAGTTCGCCCAGGTCCGTGATCCAGCCGTGGCCGATGCGGGACGAAACCAGATCGGCCAGCCAACGGTTGGCATGTTTCAGCCAGCGCCGCTGGGTGATGCCGTTGGTCTTGTTGTTGAACCGCTCCGGCCACATCTCATAAAAGTCGTGGAACAGGTCGTCCTTCAGGATCTGGCTGTGCAGGGCCGAGACACCGTTTACGGAGTGGCTGCCGACGATGGCCAGGTGGGCCATGCGGATATGCTTCTCCCCCTCTTCGGCGACGATGGACATGCGTCGCAGTCGCTCCATGTCGTCGGGAAAGCGGCTGGCCACTTCCCTCAGGAAATGGTCGTTTATCTGGTAGATGATCTGCAGGTGGCGGGGCAGAATGTTCTCCAGAATCCGCACCGGCCAGGTTTCCAGTGCCTCCGGCAGGACGGTGTGGTTGGTGTAGGCGAATGTCTCCACGGAAATCTTCCAGGCGTCGTCCCAGGCCAGCAGCTTTTCGTCCAGCAGTATGCGCACAAGCTCCGGGATGGCCAGGGTCGGGTGCGTGTCGTTGAGCTGGATGGCTACTTTCGTCGGTAAAATAGAAACATCCCCGTGTTTCTTCGAAAAGCGGTAGAAGATGTCCTGCACCGTGGCCGAGGATAGGAAGTACTCCTGGCGCAGGCGCAACTCCTTCCCCTCGGCCATGTGGTCGGCGGGGTAGAGCACCTTGGAGATGTTCTCGGTGCGCATCTTGGATTCCACCGCGCCGATGTAATTGCCCTGGTTGAAGAAGGAGAGCTCGAAATCGCGGGTGGACTTGGCGCTCCAGAGCCGCAGGGTGTTGACGGTTTCATTGCCGTAGCCGGGGACCGGCACATCGTAGGCCATGGCCATGACGTCATGGGTATCGACCCAGTCGTGACGCTGCATCCCCTCTTCGTCCCGGTATTCCGTCACCCGGCCGTGGTAGCGAATTTTGTGGAGATGTTCCTGGCGTCCGAACTCCCAGGGGTTGCCGTAGCGCAGCCAGTTGTCCGGCGTTTCGTACTGCCCGCCGTCGACGATCTTCTGGAAGAACATGCCGTACTCGAAGCGGATGCCGTAGCCGTAGGCGGGAAGCGACATGGTCGCCAGGGAGTCCAGGAAGCAGGCAGCCAGCCGCCCCAGACCGCCGTTGCCGAGCCCGGCGTCCCACTCGCTCTCCTGCAGGTCCGTGGCATCGATTCCCAGCTGCTTGAGCGCGCCCTCCCATTCCTCCATGATTCCCAGGTTGATCAGGCTGTTGCCCAGGGTCCTGCCCATCAGGAATTCCATGGAGATGTAGTAGACCCGTTTGGCGTTGTTCCTGTAGTAGGCCTGCTGGGTCTCCAGCCAGCGTTCCGCCAGCATGTCGCGTACGGCATAGGCCAGCGCCAGGTACAGATCGGCCGGGGTGGCGGAGTACTTGTCCTTGACGATGGTGTGCTTGAGGTGGCGCAGGAAAGAGCGCTGCAGATCGCTTGGAGTGGGCTTCGCGTCGGCCTGTGTGCTGTTGTCGGGAGCGTTCATGGAGTACGTCCGGGAGCTGGGATGGAAACAGGGGGAGTATATCGGCAGTTACCAGCTAATGCAAGGTTGGGCCGCACTCCGCGGCAATTGCCGGATTGATTCATGATTCCCGACGGAACCGGGTAGCTGTCACGGCGGGGACGGGGTGTTGCCGGTCGGGAGCAGTGCCGAACTCCTCAGTATGTTCGGCAGGGAGAGAGAATTCGCTTGCTACTATGCGACCGTCCTGAAATAATTGCTCTCACAGTCAAGGAGGCATGCCATGGATATGAGCAGCATCGCAGGTGCGGCGTTACTGATGAAAGCATCCCAGACCCAAGAGGCCATGTCCGTCGCGTTGATGAAGCAGGCGGCCGAACAGCAGACCCAGGTGGCCAGCATGCTGGCCCAGCTTGTCGCCACGGCCGCGCAACCGGTTCCTGACAGTTCGTACGCTTTCTCGATCTACGCCTGAACAGATCTCTTTCCTTTCACAAAAAAAGCCGGCCATTTTGGCCGGCTTTTTTTGTGTCTTATCAGCTGTAGCTACCGGCGTGGTAGGAGCTGCGCACGTAGGGGCCGCTCTCCAGGTGGACAAAGCCCATCTGGAGAGCCTGTTCACGCAGATATTCGAACCGGTCGGGATGGATGTACTCCCGAACCGGGTGGTGCCGTTTGCTGGGGGCGAGGTACTGGCCGATGCTGAGGTACACGCAGCCGACCTCACGCAGGTCCCGAAACAGCTCCAGAATTTCCTGTTCCTTCTCACCCAGGCCGAGCATGATCCCGGACTTGAGCCGGATAGCCGGAGCTGTTTCGCCGCAGTGGCGCAGCAGTTCCAGGGAGCGGTTGTAATCGGCGCCGGCGCGGATGTGGTAGAGCCGTGGCACTGTTTCCAGGTTGTGGGCCAGGATGTCCGGTGCTGAGGCGATGACCCTGTCCAGGCTGGGGATGTCTCCCAGGAAATCGGGTATCAGCAGTTCGATGCGCGTAGAGGGCGTGACGGCGCGGATCGCCCTGACGGTCTGGGCAAAGAGGCTAGCACCTCCGTCATCAAGGTCGTCGCGGGTCGGGCTGGTGATGACCACGTGGGAGAGCCCCAGTCTGGCCACCGCCTGGGCCACGCGTTGCGGTTCCTCTTGGTCGACCTCCTCTGGTTCGCAGCTGTCCACATTGCAAAAGGAGCAGTGGCGGGTGCAGTTTTTGCCCAGAATCAGGAAGGTCGCCTGGTTGCGGGCGAAGCACTCGGAGATGTTGGGGCAGAGCGCCTGGCGGCAGACCGTGTTCAGATTCAGCTCCTCCAGAAGGCGCAGCATGGGGATCTGGCCTCCGGGATTGATCCTCTTTTGCAGCCACTCCGGCTTGCGCTCAATCTTCAATTTTCCACCCCCTCCAGATTCCAGGTGTCAGTTGAATATTTGTTTGCAATCAGCGCCTTGGCCCATGACTGCTCCTGTTGTGAGAGAGGTTCTTCACGGCACTCAACGCCGAAACTGTCGTCGAATGCGGCCACCAGTTCCTCCCGTAGGCGCTCCGGCCTGGCATGGACGCCGCACTGGGCCAGGCTGATCGCTCCCCGGGCGTGGGACGGGGAGCGGTCAGCCATGTAGGAGAGGCCGGTTTCCACATGGCATGACAGGGGGATGGAGCCGTGCTGGAAGATGAGCCCCCGCTGCCGGCGTTGGGCATTGCCGCCGATCTTGCGGCCGCTGATCAGGATGTCGAAGCTCTCCCTTCCGGAGAAGCAGAAGGCGGTATGCGCGCCAAGCCGCGTATCTTTTTCCACCAGGTCCCGGGCGTAGCCGGCACGCAGGCCGAGCCTGGCGTAGAAGCCGAGCAGGAAACCGGTCAGCACCCGGAAGGAGTCCCTGATGGAGCATGCCGGCGGGATCTGCTCCGGGGCGCAGATCAGGGAATAGGTCAGCTCACTGGCATGGTAGATGGCGCTGCCACCAGTGACACGCCTGACCACTGTCAGGCCATCGGTGCGGCAGCGCTCCAGGTTAAGCACCTGGGCCGCCTTCTGGAATCGCCCCAGCGACAGGGCCGGAGGGTTCCATGCGTACAGGCGCAGGGTCGGCAGGGAGGCTAAGGGATCGAAGCAGCGCAGCAGGGCTTCGTCAATGGCCATGTTTTCGGCTGCCGGCAGTGCCTCGCTCTGCACCAGTCGCCAGATCCGTTGACTGTTCACATTCGTATCCTCTGTTGTGGCGTGGCCTGAACTCCGTCCGCTCCGTGGCGGCCCGCTGAGTCAGCAAGAACACATTTTTATGTACAATGGCAAGAGAAAATCAGATACTGTCGCCGCCCGTTTGATAGGGCAATGCTGTGTGAATTATTCTGAAAATGATCTATCCGGGAGGAGTGGTGGGGTATCGCAATCTTCAGCAGTGTGTGGCGGATCTGGAACGACGGGGGATGCTGGTGCGCATCGAGGCGCCACTGGATCCCAACCTGGAGATCGGCGCCGTGCAGCGGCGCTGCTACCAGCGGGGCGGTCCGGCACTGCTCTTCACCAATCCGGTCAACTGCCGCTTTCCGCTTCTGGGCAACCTGTTCGGCACCCTGGAGCGGACCCGCTTCATCTTCCGCGACACCCTGGACGACATCCGGCGCCTGGTGGAGCTGAAGGTCGATCCCTTTTCCCTCCTCAAACATCCCCTTGATCTGCTCAAGGCCCCCTGTGCTGCCTGGCATCTGCTCCCGACGTTTTCCTCCCGGGCGCCGGTGATGGAGTGCCGCACGACTCTCTCCCGCCTCCCCCAGTTGGTCTCCTGGCCTAAGGATGGCGGCGCCTTCATCACCCTGCCGCAGGTCTATACGGAAAACCCCTCGAAACCGGGTTTCGGGTCATCCAACCTGGGCATGTACCGGGTGCAGATCTCCGGCAACAACTACGAGCCGGACAGGCAGGTCGGCCTGCACTACCAGATCCACCGGGGCATCGGCGGCCACCACGCCGAAGCCATCGCCCGTGGCGAGCCGCTTAAGGTCAACATCTTCGTGGGCGGGCCGCCGGCAATGACCCTGGCCGCGGTGATGCCGCTCCCCGAGGGGATGCCGGAACTCTCCTTTGCCGGCCTGCTGGGGGGACAGCGCATTCCCATGGCCCGCATGGAGGGGCAGCTGCCGGTGCTGGCCGAGGCCGACTTCTGCATCCGCGGCTTGGTGCATCCGGACAGGACCCTCCCCGAAGGGCCCTTCGGCGACCATCTCGGTTACTACAGCTTGGCCCATGAGTTCCCCTATGTGCAGGTGGAGGAGGTCCTTCATCGTCGCGACGCCATCTGGCCCTTTACCACCGTGGGGCGACCTCCCCAGGAGGATACCAGCTTCGGCGCCTTTATCCACGAACTGACCGGGCCGCTGATTCCCACGGTGGTGGCGGGGGTGAAAGAGGTGCATGCCGTGGATGCGGCAGGCGTGCATCCGCTGCTCCTGGCCATTGCCAGCGAACGCTACGTCCCCTATGCGCCCCGACGCCAGCCCCAGGAGCTTCTGACCATTGCCAATGCCATCCTGGGGCAGGGGCAACTCTCCCTGGCCAAGTATCTCTTCGTGGCTGCCCAGGAGGATGCACCTGATCTGCACACCCACGATGTGGCTTCCTTTCTCGGCCATATGCTGGAACGGGCCGACTGGCGCTGCCATCTGCACTTCCAGACCGCCACGACCATCGATACCCTGGACTACAGCGGCTCCGGCCTGAACCAAGGCTCAAAGCTGGTGATCGCCGTTGCCGGCCCGCAACTGCGCGTGCTGGGACAGCAGGTTCCGGCCGGTCTGGAGTTCCCCGCCGGTTTCGGGGGAGCCCGGGTCTGCCTCCCCGGCATACTGGCCATCCAGGGGCCGGCGTCCCGGCAGGGGAGGGGGGAGTGCGACGCGTCGATCGAGACGTTCTGCAACTTCTACGGAGAGCGGGACCGCTTCGACGGCTTTCCGCTGATCGTGATCTGCGACGACTGTGACTTTACGGCTGACACGCTGAACAATTTCCTCTGGGTGACCTTCACCCGATCCAACCCGGAAACGGACCTGTACGGCATCCGCAGCCTGACCCGCGGACGTCACTGGGGGTGCCAGGGAGCGCTGGTGATCGACGCGCGCATCAAGCCGTTCCACGCCCCACCCCTGGAGGATGACCCCGAGGTGGAGCGCCGCATCGATAGCCTGGCGGTCAAGGGAGGTCCGCTGGAAGGGCTGGTATAGCTGTCTCCGCAAATCGCTTGACTTGGTAGACCGATCAGTCTATTTTGTGCCCAGGATATACCTGAACCCGTGCCACGATACTGTTTCGCTCGGCAACCCCGGATCAATCTTCAGCCCGATATACTCCTCTTCAGGGAGAAAGGCATCTTGTGACCCCGTTCGCGGGGCTCTTCCTGGTGGCCGAAGCGGGATGAGACCAGAACGACCGGTCTAATTTTGGATCTGCGTCGATCGAACAGTCAGGAATGGTCAGGGATAGGGGAAACAACTCGAGAAGAAGGAGCTACTCAATGACGGACCAGACCACCCGACGCTTCAGCGGCGCCAGCCGCTATGTCCTGGACGAGGAACTTGCCAAGATCGTCAACGTATCCATGGCGCTGGAGATGCCGCTTCTGCTCAAGGGGGAACCGGGCACCGGCAAGACCATGCTGGCCCATGCCATTGCCGAGAGCCTGAGCATGCCGCTTCTGATCCTCAACGTCAAATCCAGCATGAAACTGGTGGAGGCGCTCTACCAATACGATACCCTCACCCGCTTGAACGACAGCCGCTTCGGCGACTCGTCCCGCGAGGTGGCGAACATCTCCGAGTACATCCGCATGGGCAAGATCGGCCAGGCCTTTGTGGCCGACCAGCGGGTGGTGCTGTTGATCGACGAGATCGACAAGGCCGATACCGATTTCCAGGATGACATGCTGGATGTGCTGGACCAGATGCAGTTCGACATCATGGAGGTCGACCGCACCGTCAAGGCACGCTGCCGGCCGGTGGTGATCATCACCTCCAACGCCAAGAAGGACCTCTCCGACCCCTTTCTGGGGCGTTGCAACTTCCACCACATCGCCTTTCCCGATGCGGAGATGATGCGCAGGATCGTCAGCATCCACTTCCCCGACTTAAGCGACGACCTGGCCCGTGCCAGCATCAGCGCCTTCTACCGGCTCAGGGACATCGAGGGAATTGAGAAGAAGCCGGCCACCCGCGAGCTGCTCAACTGGCTGCGCGCCTTGCGGGCCGATCCCGACTTCCGTTTCGAGGCCCTGGCCGATGAGGCGCTCCCCTATCTGGGGGTTTTGTTCAAGAAGAGCAGCGACCTTGAGCGGGCTTCCTCGTTCACGACGGCGTAGAGCGGGAGAGCTAGCCATGTTTGTATCCTTCTTCTTTACGCTGCGGGAACGGGGCATCCCGGTGACCCCCACCGCCTTTCTCCGTCTGCAGAAGGCCCTGGGGCTGGGGCTGATCACCTCCCTGGACGATTTCTATTCCGTGGCCCGTTCCCTGCTGGTCAAGAGCGAGCGTGATTTTGACATCTATGATCAGGTCTTTGCCGAGCTGTTCCGCGGGGCCGAGAGCGCGGACGAGGCCCAAGTCATGCTGGATCAGGCGGTGCGCCAACTGCTGGAGGAGTGGCTGAAGGAACCGGCCGAACTGGCCAAGGCTCTTGGGTTGACCGAACAGGAACTGGCTTCCTTAAGCGGCGAGGAGCTGAAGCAGTATTTCCTCGACCGGCTCAAGGACCAGAAGGGGGTCCACCACGGCGGCTCGCGCTGGATCGGCACCGGCGGTGTCTCGCCGGTGGGCCATGGCGGCAGCCGCCCCGGCGGCATGCGCATCGGCGGTGTCTCGCGCAAGAGCTCGGCCTTAAAGACCGCCATGGAACGCCGCTACCGGGACTACTCCCAGGATGCTCCCCTGACCCGCTCCCAGATGGGCGAGGCCCTCAAACGCCTGCGCCACTTGACCCCTTCGGGCCCCCGGGATCAGGTCAACGTTGACAAGAGCATCTACCAGACCATGCGCAATGCCGGCGAAGTCGAGATCGTTTTCGACCGCCGGCTGAAGGACAAGCTCAACGTGCTGCTCTTGATCGACAACGGCGGCTGGTCCATGGACCCCTACGTGGAGATCGTTCAGGCGCTGTTTCACTATGCCGAGGCCCAGTTCCGGGATCTGTCCATCTACTACTACCACAATACCATCATGGATCGGGTCTGGCGCGACCCCCAGCGTCGCCGGCAACCGGAGCGGGTGGAGAGTCTGCTGAGCCGCGACCCGGAGACCCGCCTGATCTTCGTGGGCGATGCCAGCATGGCCCTGGAGGAGCTGACCCAGATCAAGGGGAGCATCAGCATCGAGACCAGGCAGACCCGGACCAGCCTCACCTGGCTGAACATGCTGGCCACAAGCTTCCGCCACAGCGTCTGGCTGAACCCCAAATGCAGCTCCCTGTGGGATTACAGCACGACCATCGCTATGATCGGCCAGATCTTTCCCATGTTCCCCCTGACCCTCACCGGCCTGGAAAAGGCCGTGGCACAACTCGGCAGGCGCTGATCCGTACGGCGTTCCCGCCGGCTCCTGTTCTTTTCATGAAAATGTTGCATACTATGTATCATATCCGCCGCTTGGGCGGATCAGCCCGCGGCGATAACGCTCCTGCCGTCCCCGATGCTGAGACGGGAGAGAGGGGCAACGTGGTTGGAGTTCATGGAATCTGGGGGAGAGGAGGAGTCGTATGGAGAGTGTCCCGACAAATCGGTCGACGACGACACAGGGGGGGGCAGGCAGGGAGTTCAAGAAGCTTGGCTACACCCTGTACGTCTGGATTGCCGAAGACAAGCTGGAGTGCCGCTTAAGCTACGTTCCGAATCAGCAGGGCACCATGATGACCGCAGAAGAGTTGAAGGGGTACCTGGCCCAGTCGGGAGTCAGGGAGGGAATCATCCCCCAGGCGTTCGACGATTTCGTCACCAGGGCGGCCGCTGGCCAGACGCTGGCCATGGCGCTCATCGCCGAAGGCACGCCCCCCGAGGCGGGGGAAGACGGGCATATCCAGTATACGGCACGGGAATCGGTGGTTGTTCGCAGCGCCTGCGACGAATCAGTCTGTGTGGATATGCACAATGTGCAGTCATTTATCAACGTCATGCCCGGTGACGAAATCGGTCGCGTCATCCCGCCCACGAGCGGACGAGCCGGCAGGAGCGTTACCGGTCAGCCCATCATCCAGAAGCCGGGCAAGGCGCTCAAGCTGAAGATCGGCGGCAACATCCGCCTGCTGGAGGACGGCTCAACCATGGTGGCCGAAGCCGCCGGCAGGGTCTGTTGCGCTGGCGGGGAGATCTCGGTTGCCGAGGAGTTCATCGTTGGCGGCGACGTGGATTTCGGCATCGGTTCCATCGTGTTCAACGGTTATGTGGAGGTGCGCGGGGATGTGCTGGACGGTTTCAGCATAACCGCCGCCAAGGGGCTGCGTGTCAACGGCAACATCGGCGCCTGCGCCATCCAGAGCGATGGCGATATCGTCTTCTGCGGCATGGACGGCCAGAAGAAGGGGACGATCGTCTGCGGCGGCTCCATCACCGCCAACTTCATCCATGAAACCGATGTGGAGTGCAGCGGCGACTTGAATATCGAAGTCGAACTGCACAACAGTCAAATCAGGTCCCTGGGCCGGGTTGTTGTCAAGCGTGGCGCCATTGCCGGGGGGAGTTGCACCGCCCTGGGGGGTATCCAGACCAGGAAGGTAGGTTCCGGCGCATCGGTGAAGACCGTGCTCTGTGCCGGCGCCGACTTCCGTGACTGTGCCGAGTACGAGCGGCTGCTGGTGGAACTGGAACGGAACGGTGTGCGCACGTCCCAGGTGCGCCAGACCGCAGAGATCGATGAATTGCGCGGGGAGAGGGCCGTGCTGATGGAGAAGGTCAGGGCCTTGCGTACTCGGTCACATGAACGGGCCAATGCGAAGATAAATGTAACCGACATGCTCTACGACAACAGCTTTCTCTGGCTGGGGTTGCAGGTCAGGGAAAAGGTCGACGAACGCCAGGGGCCCTTCAGCGCCATCGCGAACAGCATCGAAGGGGGGGTGCGTTTCGTGGAGATGACCAGTCTGGATGTCGGGGCTGCGGACATCGAGCAGGCTTTCGTCAGGGAACATGCCATGCGCAGCCAGGTGCGCGGGGAGTAGGGACAGGCAGGATAGCAGACAGGAAAGCCCGCTTCAGGCGGGCTTTCCTGTCTGCTGCCCGTAACTGCCGGACAGGGTTACTTGACGGTGAAGCTGCTTTGCCGCGCGTCCTTGCCCGTTGCCGTCCGTATGGTGGTGATGACCTTGTAGGTGCCGGTCTTGGCATCCGCGGGGAGCATCAGCGGGATGCTTGAGGTGTAGGTGCCGGAGCTGCGCTGTACGGTGATCTCCGGGTTTGCCACCAGCTCGCCATTGAGGGTCACCTCCCGTGATTCGGTGACGGAGACCTGGTTTTCGCTGGAGGGGGCCATGATGGCATAGGTGGCCTCAAGTTTGACGGTTTCGCCCTGGTTGAGGATGATGGGGGTCATCTGGGTGCTTTCAATCCTGACCACCGTTCCGTCGCTCTGTTTGTAGTCGTATTTAGTCGTGGTTTCTTCGGCGCTCTTCTTCTGGTCCACCGTGTAGTTTCCGATCACGCCGCCCAGGAGCGCTCCGGCCAGTCCGCCGATAAGGACTCCCTTGGTCCGGGAACCCTCTCCCGCCAGCACGGCTCCGGCAATGGCGCCGGTTGCCGCGCCTATGCCGGCTCCCTTTGCCGCGCCCTCGTGTTCCGGTGAAACCGTGACACAACCGCCCGTTCCCATTGCAACGGTCAGCAGTGCCACCATTGCTACGATACGATTCTTCATCTCATGCCTCCTCTGGTTGATGTAACGTCCGTTTGAACGGCTGATTCAGGTCTCACATCTGGCATCGTCAAACAGCCGATCATGCGCCGGCGTGATCCCTGCATCCACACCCTCACACCACGTCCGTTGAAATTAAAAACAAATTCCTGTCACGATCTGTCCGGCCGGGTCCAATCCGGTCTCACAGCCGCAGGGCCTCGTTGGCCCTGGCCAGTGCCGTTGCCACCTCCCCGTTGCTGCGGCAGGCCAGGATGGCATCGGCAGCGGCGCGGCATTCCTCCAGGGAGTGGCCGCGGATGGCCTGTTTGACCACCGGAATGCTGGGGGCGGAGAGGCTGAATTCGCTGAAGCCCATGCCCATCAGCAGCAGGGTGTTGAGCGGGTCGGAGGCCATCTCGCCGCAGATGGAGGCCTTCTTGCCGGCCCTCCGCGCGGCGTCGGCGATCTGTTTCATTGAGTGCAGCACCGCCGGGTGATGGGGATTGTAGTACTGCTTCATCCGCGCGTTGTTGCGGTCGGCCGCCAGGGTGTACTGGATCAGGTCGTTGGTGCCGACGCTGACGTAGTCGACCTCGTCCACCAGAAAATCGATGATCTGTACCGCGGCCGGGATCTCGATCATGATGCCCAGGGGGAGATCCCTGGGCGGGGCATACCCCTGCTGCTCCAACTCATCGGCGACCGCGGCAAGCATCTTCCGGATCTCGCGGATCTCGTCGACACCGGAGATCAGCGGGAACATGATCGTGGGCTTGCCGGCATCCGCCGCCATCATGATGGCGGCCAGCTGCTCGTGCAGAATTTCACGGTGCTCAAGGGAGAGCCTGATGGAGCGCAGCCCCATGAAGGGGTTGTCCTCATGGGGGCAGGGGAAGTAGGGGAGCCCCTTGTCGCCGCCGATGTCCAGGGTGCGGATATTGACGTTCTGGCCGGGAAAGGCGGAGAGGATTTTGCGGTACAGCGTTGCTTGTTCGATGCGGGTGGGGAAGGATGAACGGGCCATGTAGGGAAACTCGGTGCGGTAGAGTCCCACCCCCTCGGCGCCGTGCAGGGTGGCCACCCGCACGTCGGAGAGCAGGCCGATATTGGCATTGAGTGTGATGGCCGTACCGTCGCTGGTGACTGCCGGCAGGTCACGCAGCCCCTCCAGTTCCTTCTGGCGGCTGGCATGGCCCAGCTCCAGACGTTCGTATTCCTGTATGATGGCCCTGTCCGGGTTGATGTAGACGAACCCTGAGGTGCCGTCCACGATGATCTGGTCCTTGACGTTGGCGGCGTCCATCAGCCCCGCGACGCCCACGATGGCCGGAACCCCCAGGGATTTGGACATGATGGCCGCATGGGAGTAGATATTGCCCTTTTCGGTGACGATGCCGATGATCCTGTCATGGTCCAGCATGGCCAGGTGGGACGGGAAGATCTCCTCAGCTACGATGATCCGGTTTTCCTTGAGCTTCAGCGACGAGGTGTCGTTCCCCTCCAGCGCGTCGATGATCCGGCGGCCGATATCCTCCATGTCCGCCGAGCGCTCCCGCAGGTAGGGGTCCTCCATGGCGCCGAAGGCCTGGATGTAGTGCTGGACAACATCATACACGGCCCGGGTTGCGCCATGGTTCTGGTTGATCAGTTCGCTGACCTTGCTGGAAAAGCTGCGGTCCTCCAGGATCATCAGATGGGTGTGGAAGATGGCGGCATCATCCTGGGAGAGCTTTTCGCTGACCCGCTTTTCCATGTAGATGGTCTGAATCTTGACCTTTTCCAGGGCGGTCGAGAATTTGCGCTGCTCCTCGGCCCTGGTGCCGACTTTGGCGACCTTGACCACCTTGTCGCTGAAAGGGTCCAGGATGTAGACCTTGCCCCGCTTGAAACCGGTTGAAACGGCCGTCCCCCGCAGCATCCTGGTGCCGTCGGCCGTCTTGACGCTTGCCGCGCTCCTGCCCTCCTCCGTTGTCGCGCCGCCCTTGGCCCTGGTCAGTTCCTGCTCGAA